>NZ_JBSSHR010000016.1:0-142469 GCF_059089345.1 Micromonospora sp. BS32 | reverse complement strand
CACCAGCGCCGGCACCGCCGCCGGTGTCGCCACGAGCGGCACCACCCTCGCCGCCGCGAACGCCAATCCCGTCATCGTCGTCGGGGGCCTGATCGGCATCTCCATCGCGTACGAGCCGATCGCCGCCCGGCTGCGCGCCGACGGCTTCCGGGTCTCCATCTACCAGTTGCCCGGCCTCGGCTTCGGCGACATCCGTGAGTCGGCACGGTCCCTCGCCGGCTACGTCGACCAGGTCCGCGCCGCCACCGGAGCGGCCAAGGTGGACCTGGTCACCCACTCCGAGGGTGGCCTGGTCTCCCGCTGGTACGTCAAGAACCTCGGCGGCACCGAAAAGGTCGCCCGCTACGTCAGCCTCGGCAGCCCGCAACAGGGCACCTACGTGGCCAACATCATCAACTTCCTCGGCCTCGGCAGCTGCGCCGGCATTGTCGCCTGCCAGCAGATGTCGATCGGCTCCGACCTGCTCACCGGCCTCAACGGCGGCGACGACACCCCGGGGGCGGTCCGCTGGACCACCGTGCGGACCTGGCAGGACGAACTGGTCCGTCCGGTCGGCAACGCCTCGCTCGCCGACGGCGCGACCAACGTGCTGATCCAGGGCTGGTGCCCGCTGCGGGTCGTCGGCCACCTCGGGCTGGTGCTCGACGGCACCACCTACACCGTGGTCCGGCAGGTGCTCACCGACGCACCGATCCGCCCCAACTGCTTCGCGCTCTGAAAGTACGACGGCCGGCCGCCACCCACGAGTGACGGCCGGCCGGTCGGCCTGCGGGTCAGGCGGCCTTCGCCAGCGCCTCGAACTCGTCGTCGGTGAGCTGCACCTCGGCGGCGGCGACGTTCTCCTCCAGGTGGTCCACGGAGGACGTACCCGGGATGGGGAGCATGACCGGCGACCGGCGCAGCAGCCAGGCGAGCGCCAGCTGTGCGGGCGACGCGTCGTGGCCGGTGGAGATGGCGTCCAGCGGGCCGCCCGGCTTGGCCAGGTTGCCGGTGGCGATCGGGAACCAGGGGATGAACGCCAGGTCGTTGCGCTCGCAGTAGTCGAGGACGTCCTCGGCGCTGCGGTCGGCGAGGTTGTAGAGATTCTGCACCGAGACGATCGGGGTGATCTTCCGGGCCGCCTCGATCTGCGCCACGGTCACCTCCGACAGCCCGATGTGCCGGATCTTGCCCTCCTGCTTGAGCAGCGCAAGCTCGCCGAGCTGCTCCTCCAACGGCACCTTCTCGTCGATCCGGTGCAACTGGTACAGCCCGATCGACTCCAGGCCCAGGTGGCGCAGGCTCAGCTCGCACTGCTGGCGCAGGTACTCCGGGCGCCCGAGCGGCCGCCAGTCGCCCGGGCCGGAGCGGCTCAGGCCGGCCTTGGTCGCGATGACCAGGTCGTCGGCGTACGGGTGCAGCGCCTCCTTGATCAGCATCTCGGAGACGAACGGGCCGTACGAGTCGGCGGTGTCGATGAACGTGACGCCGAGTTCGTACGCCCGGCGCAGCACCCGGACCGCCGCGGCCGGGTCCTTCGGGTCACCCCAGACGCCCGGGCCGGTGATCTGCATGGCCCCGTAGCCGAGCCGGTCGACCTGAAGGTCGCCGCCGATCCGGTAGGTGCCCGAGGCCTTCGCGGGCTGCGTGCTGGTTGCCATGAACCGGTCTCCGATCGTGTCCGCCGTCAGCGGCAAATCTAGCCACCGACGGTGAGGTTTTCCCGGAGATCGCCGGCTGCAACACCGGCGCGCCGATTGTGGGCGGGGACACCCGCTCAGCCGGCGTACCGGATCACCACCAGCGCCTGATCGTCGTCCGAACCGGAGAGCTTGGTCAGGAGCGCGTCGGCGATCGCCTCCACCGGCTGGTCCCGCACCCCCACGAGCACCTCGTGCAGCGTCGCCACCCCCGCGTCGTACGACTGGTCGCGCCGCTCCACCAACCCGTCGGTGTACGCCACCAGCAGGTCACCCGGGCCGAACCGCACCGTGGCCAGCGGCACCGGCTCCCGGACCAGCCCCAGCGGCAGCGCGGTGGCGGTGGCCACCGTCTCCGGCGCCCGCCCGGAACGCAGCAGCACCGGGTGCGGATGCCCCACCCGGGCGACGGTGACCTCGCCCGCAGCCGGGTCGAGGACCATCGCCAGGCTGGTGCCGAGGAAGCCCGCCCCCAGCAGCTCGGTCAGCCGGGGGAACACCTCGGCCAGCGGCACGCCCGTGCGGATCAGCGTGTTCACCACCGTACGCAGCTGCGCCATGTCGGCGGCCGCCTCCACCTGGTGGCCCACCACGTCCCCGACCACCACCGCGAGCCGGCCGCCGTCCAGGGCGATCAGGTCGTACCAGTCGCCGCCCAGGTGCAGGCCGCTCATCGCCGGCTGGTAGCGGGTGGCGATCTCCAGCCCCGCCGGCACCGCCGCCGACGACGTCCGCAACCGCCCGGCCAGCCGGGTCACCAGGTTGTGCTCGGCCGCCGCCAACCGGACCCGCTCCAGGGTCTGCTCGCACAGGTCGGCGATGGTGTCCAACAGCGCCAGGTCGCCCTCCCGCAGCGGGTGTGCCCGCGGCCAGCCGAATCCCAGCGCCGCGATCGGCCGGCGCTGGGCGTCGAACAGCGGCACCGCCACGGTCGTCGTCATGCCGTGCGCGCCCACCGGGTCGGGCAGGCCGGGGAAGCGCGCGGCGAAGGCCGCCCGGTCGGGCAGGATGATCCGTTCGCCGGTGCGCAGCGCCCGGGCGATCGGCCGCGGATCGTCGATGGTCAGGTCGGCGAAGCTCGCCGCCAGCGCGTGCGGCACCGCGTTGTGCCAGAGCCGGACCCGCCGCCCCTCGTCCCGCATCGCCAGCCCCGGCAGCGCGGCCCCCAGCGCGACCGGCGCCGCGTCGAGGATCACGTCGATCGCCTCGGCGGTGGAGCGGGTCATGCTCAACCGGGCCGCGAAGTCCGCCATCGCCTGCGCCGCACCGGCCAGCTCGGCCCGCTGCAACGCCTCGCTGCACAGGCCGGCCACCGCGTCCAGCAGGGTGCGCCGCGGCTCGTCGTCGGCGACCGGCCGCTCCCAGCGCACCTCCAGCGCGCCCAGCACCCCACCGTCGCCGTAGCGCAGTGGCAGGCAGACGCCCGCGTCGCCGGCCAGCGGCACGGTCACGTTGTCGCACATCGCCCGGGCCAGCGGCACGTCCGCGGTGACCGGCAGCCGCTGCGGCCCGTCACCGCCGGCCACAGCCAGCTCCGGCGAGCCCGGCGGGGCGACCGCCACCCGCACCGCGGACGCCCCCACCACCGACGGCACCGTGCGGATGATCACATCGACGATCGCGGCCCGCCCCCGCGCGGCGCTGAGCGACCCCGCGAGCCGGGCCAGCCACTCGGCCTGCCGCAGCGCCCGCTGCCGGTCGCTGATGTCCCGGGCCACCGTGGCGACGAACGCGGTGGTGTCCCGCCCGTCGCCGGTGGTGACGGTGAACGTCTGGTGGTCCACGTCCAGCGGCGTGCCGGTGTCCAGCCGGACCAGCCGGCTCTCCGCCCGGTGGTGCCCCTCGCGCAGCGCGGTGGGGATCAGCTCCCGCCGCCACACCTCGCGAACCTCCGGCGCCGCGAAGTCGAGCAGGCGCAGGTCGCCCAGGGCGGCGTCGTGGGCCAGGCCGACGAACTCCCGGCCGGCGGGGTTCACGTAGACGGTCCGGCCGTCCGGGGCGGCCACCGCGATGAAGTCACCGGACCGCTCCACCAGCGCCTGGAACAGCCGCAGCTCCGCCTGGGTGGCCCGCTCCGCGCTGAGGTCCGACGCGTACGCCAGCCAGCGCAACGGCTGGCGCTCCAGGGCGACCACCCCGATCTGCACCGGCACCCGGTGCCCGTCGGCGTGCCGGTACTCCTTGTCGTACGTGCGGGCCCGACCGGCGGTGCGCAGCTCGGACAGCGCCCGGGCATCCGCCCCCTCCCAGCCCGGCGGAGTCAGCTCCGGCCACCTCAGCCGGCCCTCGGTGATGTCCTGGCGGGTGTAGCCGAGCATCTCCAGGAAGGCCTCGTTGGCCTCGGTGATGAGGTCCTCCTCGCCGCCGAAGACGGCCAGCACGTCGGTGGCGGCCAGCCGCTCGTAGCGGGCCCGCTCGGCGCCGAGCGCCTCCAGCAGCCGGGTGCGCTCGGTGACGTCGACGACGGTGCAGCCCAACCCGACCAGCTCGTCGGTGCCGGCGATCCGGATCGGGAAGTAGCTGGCCACGAGGTGCCGCCGCGCCATCCCGGCCTCCTCCGGCTCGGCGGTGAACTCCACCCCGACGATCGGGCCGTGCTCCTGCGCCTGGCGCATCAGCTCCTCGACCCGCGGCCCGTACGCCGCCAGCGCCTCACTCGGCCGCCGGCCGAGATGGGCCTCCGCCGGCAGCCCGTTGATCCGGGCCAGCTCCGGGTTCACCTGGAGGTAGCGCAGGTCCGTGTCGACCAGCCCGACGCCGACCGGGGCGCCGTCGAGCAGGGCCCGGCTGATCGCCGCGACGCGTCGGGCCGCCCCCTCGGCGACCACCCGGTCCTCGATGTCGTAGATGGTGCCGATCCACTCGGTGATCGCGCCGGTCGGGTCGCGCAGGCTGGCCGCCCGGACGGCGAAGTGCCGGTAGCCGCCGCTCGCGGCGTGCCAGAGCCGCCCCTCCGCCTCGTACAGCGGCGCCCGGGTGTCCAGCGCCTCGCGCCAGGCCGCCTCAATCCCCGGCCGGTCCTCCGGGTGCAGGGCGGTGCCCCACCCCGCGCCCCGGTACTGCTCCCACCGCTGCCCGGTGAACGCCTCCCAGGACGGCTGGCGCTCGACCATCGCGCCGGTCGCGTCGGCGGTCCAGACCACCGCTGTGGACGCCTCCACCAGGGTGCGGAAGCGCTGGTCGGACTGCTGCTGGGCGGCGCGCGCCGCCGCCTCGGCCTGCCAGGCGCGCTCCCGCTCACCGGCCTCCCGGACCGCTTCGCGCAGCCGGACGACCACCGCGTCCTGCTGGTGCACCGCCTCCACCCGGCGCAGCGCCTGGCTGCCGGCCGCGGTGAGCAGCCCGCCGAGCAGGTGCTCGTCCGCCGTCACCGCCCTGGGCCGGGGAAACGCCACCCAGACCCGCCACTCCCGGGCCGGGGTGCTCAACCGGCCGGCCACCCCCGGCACCTCGCCACGGGCGGGCGGCTCGTCGCCGCGCGCCGCGGCCAGCCGTCCGGCGACCGCCGGGTCCAGCTTCGCGACGGGGACCGGTCCCTGCGCCGTGTACGCCCGCGCCGGCTCGTCCGTCCGGGTCAGGTACGCCGTCCCGGCGAACGCCTCGCCGAGGGCCCGGGCGGTCAACGCCAGGATCTCGTCGGAGTCGGTGGCGCCGGCGAGCCGGTCGGTGACCGTGGCGGCGGACCGGTGCCGCTCCCGGACCAGGTGTTCGGCGGTGACGTCGCGGACCGTGCCGACCAGCAGGGTGCGGTCGTGCTCCGGGTCCGGCACGGCCGTCGCCGTGACCGACACCCAGTACAGCCGCCCGTCCGGGTGCTGGAACGGCACCTCGTACGCCCCGGCGTGCTCGTCGAGCAGGTGCACCAGCGCCTCCTCGAGCAGTTGCCGTTCGCGCGGGTGGGCGACCGGGTCCGGCCACCACGGGTACGGCGGGAGGTAGGGCGCCTGCTCCGGCCCGTACCCGGTCAGCTCGGCGAAGGTCTGGTCGACCTGGAAAATGGCGGCGTTCTCGTCGGCGACCCAGACGCCGTCGGTGATCGACCTGACCACCTGGGTGGCCCAGGCGCCCCGGCGCAGCCGGTCCCGGGCGCGCTCCAGGTTGGCCCGTACCCGGGCCAGCAGCTCCCGGCTGGAGAAGGGCTTGACCAGGTAGTCGTCCGCGCCGGCGGTCAGCCCCTCGGCGGCCGCCTCGGGACCGGCCCGGGCGGAGAGCAGCACCACCGGCAGATGCGAGGTGGCCGGCTCGGCTCGCACCGCGGCCAGCAGCCCGAACCCGTCGAGCAGCGGCATCATCACGTCGGCCAGGACCAGGTCCGGCGGGTCGGCGGCGATCAGCGCCAGGGCGGCCCGGCCGTCGGCGGCGGTCTGCACCCGGAACTGCCCGGCGAGCAGCCCGGTCACGTAGTCGCGCAGGTCGGCGTTGTCGTCCACCAGCAGGATCCGCGGCGCGTCCGGCGGGCCGGTCACCGCGGTGCCGGCGGGCACCGCCGTCTCGGCCGCGAGCGCGGCGGTCCGGTCGACCGGCGGCGCGGGTGCGGCGGAGGACGCCACCCGGCTCGCCCCGGCGCCGTACGGCAGCCGCACGTCGAAGGTCGAGCCCGTGTCCACCGTGCTGGACGCGCTGATCTCCCCGTCGTGCAGGTGCACCAGCTCGCGGATCAGCGCCAGCCCGATGCCGGTGCCCTCGGCCGACCGCCCGGTGGGGCCGCTGACCCGGTGGAACCGCTGGAACAGTCGGGGCAGCTGATCGGATGGGATGCCGACGCCGGTGTCGGTGACGCTCAGCCGGAACCAGCCGCCGTCGTCGGCGACCCGCAGCCGGATGCCGCCCGACAGTGTCGCCTTCAGGGCGTTGGAGAGCAGGTTGAGGACGATCTTCTCCCACATCGTCCGGTCCAGGTACGCCGGCCGGGGCAGCCGCGGGCAGTGCACCTCGAAGGTCAGGCCGGCGCGTTCGATGGCCGGGGCGAAGGAGGCGGCGATCTCCCGGGTCAACCGGGCCACGTCCACGGCCACCCGCTCCGGGACGAGCCGGCCGGCCTCGATGCGGGTGAAGTCCAGCACGCTGTCGACCAGCCGGCGCAGCCGGGCCGCGTTGCGGTCGGCCAGCTCCAGCCGGTGACGGGTCTGCGGCGGCAGCGGCTCGGCCGGGTCGTCGAGCGCGTCGCGGACCGGGCCGGCGATCAGGGTCAGCGGGGTGCGCAGCTCGTGGCTGACGTTGGCGAAGAAGGCGGACTTCGCCGCGTCCAGCTCGGCCAGCGCCTCGGCCCGGCGGTGCTCCTCCTGATAGGCGCGCGCGCCGGCCAGCGCGGTGCCGATGTTCCCGGCCAGCAGGGTGAGGAAGGACAGGTACCCCTCGTCGACCGGCCGTCGCGGATCGAGTCCGGCCGCCAGCACCGCGCTGGGCGCGCCGCCGCCGGGCTCCGGCACCGGCACCAGCGCCACCACCGGGGTGCCCGGGCGGGTCGGGTCGTCGCCCGGGTCGCGCGGCAGCAGCCGGGTCTCCCCGGTGGCGAGCACCTCCGCCAGCGGCCAGTCCCGCGCGACGGCCTCCGGCACCGGGTCGCCGCCGGCCGCGGCCAGCCGTGGGCCATCCGGCCCGGCCAGATAGAGCCGGACCGACGGCAGCGCGGGGCTCTGCGCCAGGCTGGCGACCGTTCGGTGGGCCACCTCCTCTGGGTCGACCGCGTCGACCAGGCTGGCGGCGAGGCCGCTGACGGCCCGCAGCCGGCGGTCGCTGATCACCCGTTCGGTGGTCTCGCTGACCGTGGCGAACACCCCGCCGGCCGCGCCCGACTCGTCGACGACCGGGCTGTAGGAGAAGGTGAAGTAGCACTCCTCGACGAAGCCGTTGCGGTCCAGCAGCATCAGCTCGTCCTGGTTCCAGGTGGCGCCCTCGCCAGCCAGCACGCCGGTCAGCATCGGCCCGATGACGTCCCAGATCTCCGGCCAGACCGCCGCGCCGGGGCGGCCCAGGGCGTTCCGCTTCGACGCCCCGAGGATCGGCTGGAAGGCGTCGTTGTAGAGCATCACCAGCTCCGGACCCCACATCAGCAGGATGGGGAAGCGGGAGTGCAGGCAGATGGTGACGGCGGTGCGCAGGCTCTGCGGCCAGGAATCGATCGGGCCGAGGGGGGTGGTCGCCCAGTCGTGGTCGGCGATCCGCGCGCCCATCTCACCACCGGCGGCGAAGACATCCCGCCACCGGGAGCCGTCCGCCGGCGGGTACCCGGCGGGGGAGTCCGTCACCTCGGGACCTCCGCTCGGCGGCTCGAGCTTTTCCCCATCATGCGGACCGTACCAGCGCGGCGCGGGTACGGCGTTTGTGGATCATGGCGGGGGATCGGAGCCGGTGGACGAACGGCCCGGCCCGGCGGTAACCGGGCGCGGGGCGGGGCAGTTGTCGCCGAGCGCCCGCCCCGGCCGCCCCGTGCGTGCGACGCTGTGCCGAGTCGGGGCAGGCCGGTCCCGGTGCGGGCGCCGGCAGCGCGGGAGGGGGCGCCATGACGGGTACGCCGCAGCTGGACTTCGCGCTCGACACGTACGAGTGCATCGTGCTCTATCCCGGTCCGGCCGGCCGGGCGCTGCCGAGCGAGACCGTGCAGCGGCTCCAGGCCGAGCACGCCGAGCACATGCAGGCCCTGCAACGGCGGGGCCTGGTGCTGGTCTCCGGCTCGATCGACGGCCCGGCCCGGGAGCCGGCGCCGCCGATCGGCATCGGCCTGGCCCGCACCGGCTCGGTGGACGACGTGCGCAGCGTGATGGAGGCCGACCCGGCCGTGCAGGCCGGGCTCTACCAGGTGGACGTCCTGACGTTCCTCTGCCCGGCCGGCTCGATGGAATTCCCGCTCGCCAAGACCGAGAGCTGAGCGGGCGCCGACTGTCGGGAGGGTGACGGCGGTCGCCCGCGTGCGGGTGTGCACTGGGAGGGCCCCGGCCGGGGCGGGCGCGCCGGGCGCCGCCGGGCCGGGTCGAGGAGCCCCGATGACCTCCGTCGCCACCACCGACCTTCCGCACGCCGTCGCCCTCCTGCGGGACCTGCTGGGCGAGCGCCTGCTGCTCCCCGCCGACCCCCGGTTCGCCGGCGCGGTGCGGCTCTGGAACGGCGCCGTCGACCGCTCGCCCGCGCTGGTGGCCCGGTGCCGGGACGCCGACGAGGTGGCCGACGTCCTGCGGATCGCCCGGCGCTGCCGGCTACCGCTCTGCGTCCGGGCCGGCGGCCACGACTGGGCCGGCCGGGCGCTGCGCGACGGCGCCCTGGTCGTCGACCTCACCGAGATGCGCGACGTGGCGGTCGACCCGGCCGCCGGGACGGTCACCGTGGCCGGCGGCGCCACCGCCGCCGACGCCGTCGCCGCGCTACGCCCGCACGACCTGGCCGTCGCCACCGGCGTCGTCCGGGCCGTCGGGCTCGCCGGCCTCACCCTCGCCGGTGGGTACGGCCCGCTCTGCGGCCGCCACGGCCTGGCGCTGGACAATCTGCTCTCCGCCGAGGTGGTGCTCGCCGACGGCCGCCGGGTCACCGCCGACCCGGCGCACGACGCCGAGCTGTACTGGGCGCTGCGGGGCGGGGGCGGCAACTTCGGTGTGGTCACCCGGCTGACCTACCGGGCGCACCGGCTGCCGGTCGCGCTCGCCGGGATGGTCATGTTCGCCCTGGCCGAGGCCGGCGCCGTGCTGCGCGGCTACCGCGACCTGCTCGTCGACGCGCCGGACGAGCTGACCGTGATGGCCGGCTTCCTGCCCGGCCCGGCCGGCGAGCGGGTGGTCTTCGTCTGCCCGGTGTACGTCGGCGACGACCCGGCCGCGGGGCAGGGTCACGTCGACCGGATCCGGGCGCTGGGCACCCCGCTGGTCGACCAGGTGGCGCCGCTGCCCTACGAGGACGTGCTGCGGATGTTCGACGGCGGGATGGTCGACGGGAACCACTACCTGCTGCGTACCCGCTGGCTGCCCGGGCTCGCCGACGGCACGGTCGAGGCGCTGGTCGACGCCGCCCGCCGGGTCAGCTCGCCCTTCTCGGCGATCGCCCTGCACCACTTCCACGGCGCGGCCACCCGGGTGGACGTCGCCGACACCGCGTTCGGGCTGCGCGTCGACCACCTGCTCGCCGAGGTGATCGCCGTGTGGGCACCGGGCGACGAGCCGGGGGCGCACCGGGAGTGGGCCGAGCGCACCTCCACCGCGCTGGCCCCGCACGCGCTGCCCGGCGGCTACCCCAACCTGCTCGCCCCGGAGGAGACCGACCGGGTCCGCCTGGCGTACGCGGACAACTGGGAGCGCCTGCGCCGGGCCAAGCGCCGGTACGATCCGAGGGGGGTCTTCTCCGCCGTACCCACCCTGCCGGAGACCCCCGGCGGTGGGTGAGCGGCGGCGCGGCCGGCCCGCGCGACGGACGTGGGAGCGGCCCCGGCGGCGGATGCGGCCGGGCGGTACGATTTCCGGCGCGCGGTCGCCGATGCCCGCCACTCACGACGTCCCGGTGCGGCCCCGTCCACCGGCCACGCGCCCGGTCGCGCGTCGTTGGACAACTGTTCCGCAGTCCGAAAGGGGTCGGCCGGTGGGCCGACCCGGAGGAGAGACTAGCCTGATGGGCGTGACACGCCGCGCGAAGATCGTCTGCACTCTCGGCCCCGCCACCTCGTCCCCGGAACGGATCCGGGGGCTCGTCGAGGCGGGCATGAACGTGGCACGGCTCAACTTCAGTCACGGCAGTCACGCCGACCACGAGTCGGTGTACCGCCTGGTCCGCGAGGCCGCCGACGCGGCCGGCCACCCGGTCGCCATCCTGGCCGACCTGCAGGGCCCCAAGATCCGGCTCGGCAAGTTCGCCGACGGCCCGCACGAGTGGCGCACCGGCGACTCCGTGGTGATCACCGGGGACGACATCGTCGGCACCAAGGAGCGCGTCTCCTGCACGTACCGCAAGCTGCCGCAGGAGGTGAAGCCGGGCGACCGGCTGCTGATCGACGACGGCCGGGTCGCCGTCGAGGTCAGCGACGTCACCGGCAACGACATCCGCTGCCTGGTCACCGAGGGCGGCCCGGTCTCCAACAACAAGGGCGTCTCGCTGCCGAACGTGGCGGTCAGCGTGCCCGCGATGTCGGAGAAGGACGCCGAGGACCTGCGCTTCGCCCTCGGGCTGGGCGTCGACCTGATCGCGCTCTCCTTCGTCCGCTCGGCCGACGACATCAAGCTCGTGCATAGCATCATGGACGAGGAGGGTGTCCGTCGCCCGGTGCTCGCCAAGGTCGAGAAGCCGGAGGCGGTCGACCACCTGGAGGCGATCGTGCTCGCCTTCGACGGCGTCATGGTCGCCCGCGGTGACCTCGGCGTCGAGCTACCGCTCGACCAGGTCCCGCTGGTGCAGAAGCGCGCGGTGCAGCTGTGCCGGGAGAACGCCAAGCCGGTCATCGTGGCCACCCAGATGCTCGACTCCATGATCGAGAACTCCCGGCCGACCCGCGCTGAGGCCTCCGACGTGGCCAACGCGGTGCTCGACGGCGCGGACGCGGTGATGCTCTCCGGCGAGACCAGCGTCGGCAAGTACCCGGTGCTCACGGTCAGCACCATGGCCAAGATCATCACCACCACCGAGGCCGGCTCGATCGGGGTGCCCCGCCTCCAGCACGACCCGCGTACCCACGGCGGCGCGCTCACCGTCGCCGCCTCCTCGATCGCCCGGGCCATCGGCGCCAAGGCGATGGTCGCCTTCTCGCAGACCGGTGACACCGTCAAGCGGCTCGCCCGGCTGCACTGCGACCTGCCGCTGCTGGCCTTCACCCCGGTGCCCGAGGTGCGCAACCAGCTCGCGCTCTGCTGGGGCGTGGAGACCTTCCTGATGCCGTTCGTGCAGCACACCGACGACATGTTCCGCCAGGTCGACCAGGCGCTGCTCGGCCTCAACCGGGCCAACCCCGGCGACTACGTGGTGATCGTGGCCGGCAGCCCGCCCGGCACCCCCGGCTCCACCAACACCCTGCGGGTGCACCAGCTCGGCTCGCTGGTCGACGCGGCCTCCGCGCGGGCCCTCCAGTGAGCGCGAGGAGTGAGCCGGTCTTGCGAGCCCCGCAGTCGCGAACAAAGGTGACGCAGTGACCGAGGGCTCCGCGGCGACAGGGCAGGCGGCGGTCGACCAACTGCTCGAGGTGCTCGACCTCGACCACACCGGTGACATGACCTTCCGGGGGATGAGCCCCCCGGTGGGTCCGCAGCGGGTGTACGGCGGGCAGGTCGCCGGGCAGGCCCTGGTCGCCGCCGGCCGCACCGTCGACGCGGAGCGCTTCGTGCACTCGCTGCACGGCTACTTCGTCCGCCCGGGCGACCCGGTGGAGCCGATCGAGTACCAGGTGGAGAACGTCCGCGACGGTCGGTCCTTCTCGGTCCGGCGGTCGGTGGCGCTCCAGCACGGCAAGCCGATCTTCTTCATGTCGGCGTCCTTCCAGCGGCAGGAGGAGGGCCTGGACCACCAGGCCCCCACCCCGCCGGACGTGCCCGGCCCGGAGGACGTGCCGACCATGCCCGACCGGCTCGCCCGCTTCCCGGAGCGGCTCGGCATCTGGGGGCAGATCCCGCGCCCGATCGACGTGCGCTACGTCGGCGAGCCCGGCTGGGTGCCGCCCGGCGACCGCCCCGCGGACCCGAACCAGCGGGTCTGGATGCGCATCGACGGCAAGCTGCCCGACGATCCGCTGCTGCACGCCTGCGCCCTCACGTACGCCTCGGACCTGACCCTGCTGGACTCGGTGCTCTCCGTACACGGCGAGGTGTGGGGCCCCGGCGGCGTCGTCGGGGCCAGCCTCGACCACGCGCTCTGGTTCCACCGGTCGTTCCGGGCCGACGAGTGGTTCCTCTACGACTGCTGGAGCCCGTCCGCCTCCGGAGCGCGCGGCCTGGCGACCGGGCGGATGTTCACCACCGACGGCCGGCACATCGCCAGCGCCGTGCAGGAGGGCCTGCTGCGCCGGGTCGGCGCCTGACCGTCCGCCCTCCCGGCGCCCGAACCTGCGCCGCCCCGGCTTCCGATCAGAAGCTGCTGACCACCTTCACGAACGCGTCGTCGACCGTCGCCGGGTCGGTGGCGTCGAAGGCCTTGCCGGCCGAGGCCCGGGCGATCCGGTCCAGGGAGTCCAGGTCGGACTGCCGGTCGAACGCGACGCAGAAGACCTTCACCGGCCGTTCCGGATCCAGCGCGATGTCGCGCAGCAGCCGGTCGAGGTCGCTGTCCTTCCGGTACTCGTTCTTGCCGTCGGTGAGCACGACCAGCGCGTTGATCCGGTTCGGGTCGTAGTTGTCGAGCAGGTGACGGTGCGCCGCGCGCACCGTCGCGTACAGGGCGGTGTTGCCCTCCACCCGCAGCCCGGCGAGCTTGCGGGTGAACGCCGCCCGGTCGAACGGCGACAGCGGCAGCTCCTCGCTGTACGGCTTCGTCGGCCGCTGCCCGGTCTCGCTGGAGAACGACCAGAGCGCGACCCGGTCGGCGGAGTTCAGCAGGCCCACCGCCCTGCCGGCGGCGCCGGTGGCCACCTGGAACCGGGTCCGGTCGCCGACCCGGGCCTTCATGGACCCGGAGGTGTCCACGGCGAGCAGGATGTTGGCCTTCTTCCGCAGGGTGTCCCACCCGTGGAGGATCGCGTCGACCACCTCCGGCTCCGGCGGGTCGAAGTAGGTGAGCCGGTCCGCGCCCGGCCCGGCCACCGTGGCCAGCAGCCCCGCGGCGGGGCGGCGTTCGGAGTCCCGGAAGCCCAACTCGGCGAAGCTGCTCTGCTGCGGCGTCTCCTGAAGGTAGGCGAGGAAGTCCGCGGCGGCCGCCTGCTGCGCCGCGTCGGCCGAGGGCAGCAGCACGTACGGGTGGTCCAGGTTGAACGTCCCCTCCTTCGGGTGCACCGCCACCAGGGGAACCCGCGGCTTGCGCCCCGGCGTGGGGCCCAGTCGGCCCTCGTTGTAGAGGTAGACCAGCTCCTCCTGAAGGACGATCGCGCTCATGTCCGTCGCCGGGGCGTCCCCGGTGCCGGCGGCGTCCGCCTCGGCGAGGTTGCGCAGCAGGTCCACCGAGTCGTCGCTGTAGTGCGAGACGTTGGCCTCGATCCGCCGGACGAACTGGGTCACCGCGGGCCGGGCGAGGTCCGTCTCGGTCAGGTCGCTGGCCCGGTTGACCGCCGCGTAGTAGGTGGCGATCGTGGCCGCCAGGCCGGAGGTGGACAGGTGGGGGTTGTCCTTGCCGAAGGTGAACCGGCCCCACCCCGGCCGGCCGAACGCCGCCCAGCCGGTGTCGCCGGAGAGGCCCAGGACGTCCGCCCAGCCGAGCGGGCCGCGTTGCTGCACCAGCTGACCCTTGTTCCGGGGCATGGCGATGACCAGCGGGCTGTTCGCGATCGACGGGTACCGGTCCGGGGTCTGCGGCGCCCGGCCCGCCGCCTCGTCGAGAATGCGCAGCTGCCCGGTCCACAGTGACGACGTGGGCAACCACACCTGCGGCGCCGGGAGCTGCGGCTGGGCGAGTGTCCAGCCGCCCGCCAGCGCCTGCATCGCCTCGCCCGAGTTGAGGCCGTGCACGCTCACCCGCGCGCAGCGCCCGCCGAAGCGCCGCCCGGCGTCGTTGTACCGCGCGGCGAGCTGCTCGACCAGCGCGCTCTTCTCCGTCGACGAGTTCACCTCCAGCGCGACGCAGCCGGTGGCTTCCGCGCCGGGCGCTGGCCGGACGATCTGGTACGCCGCGGTGATCACCGCGAGCCCGGCGGCGACCGCCGCCGCGTACGGCAGCCACGGCCGGGCGGGACGCTGACCTGCGGCCATCGGATCCTCCTGGGGTTCGGCGGTTCAGGCGCCGGGGCGAGGTGCCGGCATGGGCTGGTCGGCGGCGGCGTCCGCCGGATGGTCGTCCGGCTCGATCGTGGGGGTCAGCGTGGTGGCGACCAGCAGACGGACGCCGTAGACCACGACGAAGGTGACGACGCCGACGGCGGCGGCGGTGGCCACGGCCGTCGAGGCGACGTACCCGGCGGCAGCCCCGACCGCGCCGAGGAAGATCGCCACCGAGGTGCCCCACGGGTCGGCGTACTGCCGGCGCAACCGACTGGTCCAGCCGTGCGGGTGGGCCGGTCCGGGCCGGTGCGGCGAGCGCGACGACAGGGTCGGCGACGCCGTCCCGGGCGCCGCCGACAGGTCCGCCGCCACGGGCCTCGTCGACGGCAGCGGCGCCGGTCGCGGCGCGCGGGGCACCGGCTGGGTGGCCGCGGCGTCGGTCCCCGCCCGCAACGCGGACTGGATCGGCAGGGCCGTTCCGGGGCGGGCGGCATGCCCGAGCAGTCGCAGCAGGACCTCCTCGCTGCGAGGTCGGACCCGGTGGTCCTTCTCCAGGCAGTGTGCGATCAGATCGGCCAGCGGGCCGGCGAGCCCGGTCAGCTCGGGCGGTTCGTGCATGACCTGGTTCATCACCACCCCCACCGGACCGGTGCCGAACGGCGGGCGCCCCGCCGCCGCGAAGGCGATGGTCGCCGCCCAGGCGAACACGTCGCTGGCCGGCCCGACATCCTCGTCACGGAACCGTTCCGGCGCCATGTACGGGGCGGTACCCATGATCCGGCCCGTCAGCGTCTCGGTGACGTCGAGCGCCCGGGCGATGCCGAAGTCGATCACCCGAGGGCCGTCGGCCCCGAGGATGACGTTGTCCGGTTTGAGGTCGCAGTGCACCACATCGGACTGGTGGATCGCGGCGAGCGCGGTGGCGGTGCCCACGGCCAGCCGGTGCAGTGCGTTCCCGGTGACCGGGCCGTGTTCGTGCACGTGTCGGTGCAGGGTGACACCCTCGATGAACTCGCTGACCACGTACGGCAGATCGCCGTCGACGTCGGCGAAGAGGATCTGCGCGGTGCAGAACGGGGCCACCCGTCGGGCGGCGGCAATCTCCTTGGCGAACCGGGACTTGGCGCGCGGATCCTGGTGCAGGTCCACGTTGATCACCTTCACGGCGACCCACCGGCCCTGCTCGTCGCGTCCCAGGTAGACCACGCCCTGCCCGCCCGCGCCGAGCCGGCCCAGCAGCTCGTACGGCCCGGCCTGCCGCGGGTCCCACGGGTTCAGCGGTGTGACGTCCGGCATCGCTGTCGCTGCCCCTATCGGCCGGCGTCCTCGCGGTCGCGAGGGCGTGCGGTCCTCCGGCTCCGTGCCGGCGACACGGGTATGGTGCCACGGCCGTGCCCCCGCGCGGTGCCGCCCGGCCGACAGATGGGACGGACCAGGGGGACGGGATGGGCCGGTTCGTCGGCCGTTCGGTGGAGGGCGGCGGCCTGGCCGGCTGACCAGCCGTCTAACCTTGCGGTCATGCGCCTCTCCGCCCGCGTCGACTATGCCCTCCGCGCGGCCGCCGAGCTCGCCGCGGTGGCCGATGGCGCGGGCGCCGGGCGGTCCCGACCGGTCACCGCCGAGCAGATCGCCCGCGCCCAGGAGATCCCGCCGAAGTTCCTGGAGAGCATCCTGCTCCAGTTGCGTCGCGGTGGCATCGTGCACGCCCAGCGTGGCCCGGAAGGCGGCTACTGGCTGGCCCGGCCGGCCGCGGAGATCTCGTTGGCCGAGGTGATCCGGGTGATCGACGGCCCGCTGGCCAACGTCCGGGGGCAGCGGCCGGAGGAGCTCGGCTACCACGGGGCGGCCCGGGCGTTGCAGGAGGTCTGGATCGCCCTGCGGGCCAGCGAGCGGGAGATCCTCGAGCAGGTGACGATCGCCGACGTGGCCGCCGGCACGCTGCCGGGCCGGGTCAACGAGCTGGCCGCCGACCCGCGGGCCTGGAGCTGACCGGCGCCTGACGCTCCGCCGCGTCACGTCCTGCTCCCGCCCGTCCGGTGGATGCCGCCGCCCGGGTGGCGGGCGTCCCATCCACCGACACGGGTCTTGACCATCGCCGTGCCGTGCCGCATTGTCGACCAAGTCGATAGGAGATGCCGAAAAGTTCGGAGGGGCTCGTGCGCAAGCTTCTGGTCCTCGCCCTGGTGGGGCTGGCCGCGCAGCTCGTCGACGGTGCGCTCGGCATGGCGTACGGGCTGACGTCGTCCACGCTGCTGCTCTTCGCCGGTGTCGCCCCGGCCGCCGCCTCGGCGTCGGTGCACCTGGCCGAGATCGGCACCACCCTCGCCGCAGGCGTCGCGCACTGGCGCTTCGGCAACGTCGACTGGCGGGTGGTGGCCCGGATCGCCGTCCCCGGCGCGCTCGGCGCCTTCGCCGGAGCCACCTTCCTCAGCTCGATCTCGACCGAGTCGGCCGCGCCGTGGATGGCCGGCATCCTCTTCGCGCTCGGCGCGTACCTCCTGGTCCGCTTCTCCCGGCCGTTGCGCCCGCGGCCCGGCGCGGGCCGGCTGCGGGGTCGCTTCCTCGGCCCGCTCGGCCTGGTCGCCGGCTTCGTCGACGCCACCGGCGGTGGCGGGTGGGGTCCCGTCGCCACCCCGGCGTTGCTGGTCTCCGGCCGTCTCGAACCCCGCAAGGTGATCGGCTCGGTCGACACCGCCGAGTTCGTGGTCGCCGGCGCGGCCAGCCTGGGCTTCCTGATCGGACTGGGCAGCCAGGGCTTCCTGCTGCCCACCGTTGCCGCGTTGCTGATCGGCGGCCTGGTCGCCGCGCCGATCGCCGCCTGGCTGGTCCGGATCGTTCCGGCCCAGCTGCTCGGCGCCACCATCGGCGGCGTGATCGTGCTGACCAACGCCCGCACCCTGCTCACCGCTGCCGGCATCGGTACCACCGCCCGCCCGCTGGTCTACGCGCTGCTGGCCGCCGGTTGGCTGGCCGCACTGGCCCTGGCCGTACGGGCGCTGCGCCGAACCCGTCGGGCGCGTGCCACCGCCGACGCGGCGCTGACCCACGCCGAGCCGGCGCCGGTCGCGTCGTCCGCTGCCGGTGCCACGCCGGAGGGCCGGCCGCTCGCCTCCGTGGAGGGCTGACTCCCGGGACCTCCTGGCCCTCGGGGCCGGCGGCTGTCCTCGAGAGATCGACCCGGCCCATCGGCAAGGTCGTCGACCAGGTCTGGGCCCGCCTCGCCGGCGAACCGGTGGACGGAGTGCTCGCCGAAGCGGTTCACCGCCGGCCCGCCCGGGCACCCGCGCCCGCCTGGGCACCCGCCGGCCCGCCTGGGCACCCGCCGGCCCGCCTGGGCACCCGCCGTGCGGCCCGTGTCGCCCACAGCGGCCGTGCTGCCCGGGCGGAGCTTGCCGCGCTGTGTCGCCCGAGGCCGTGCTTCCGGCGCTGTCCGTGCTGCCCCGGGACGGGGCCCGGCGGACCGTCCGGCCCTTGTCAGGGCGGCGCGGTGGTGGGATCGCCGAGCAGCCACCATCCTCGGGAAGACAGATTTCCCGGAGAGCGATATGACTCCCGGTCATATTTATGACGGAGCGTCATACCGCTCTCGGGAACATTGCCCGCCAGCCCGCCAGCCCGCCAGCCCGCCAGCCCGCCAGCCCGCCAGCCGCCCGGCAGGGGTCAACCGGCCAGCACCTCGGTCGCGGTGGCGGCGAGCAGTTCCCACGCCGCGTCCACGTGCTCCTCCGTGGTCAGTGGCGAGCCGACCGCGAGGCGCAGCGTGTAGCGTCCGCCCACCCGGGTGTGGGTCAGCAGCACCCGACCGGTGCCGTTGACCCGGGCCAGCAGCGCGGCGCTCGCCTCGTCGCCGGCCCGCAGGCGGAAGCAGACCAGCGAGAACGGGTGCGGCGCGGCCAGCGCGAACCGGTCGTCGGCGGCGACCCGGGCGGCGAACCGGTCGGCGAGAGCCACCCCGGAGCGGATGTGCGCCCGCAGTCCCTCGGCGCCGTACCAGCGGAGCACGAACCATAGCTTCAAGGCCCGGAACCGGCGGCCCAGCGGCACCTGCCAGTCCCGGTAGTCGATCACCGCGCCGGACTCGGTGGCGGCGTTGCGGAGGAACTCCGGCATCACCGTCAGCGCCTCGATCAACTCGCCCCGGTCGGCGACCCAGAACGCGTCACAGTCGAAGCCGGTGAGCAGCCACTTGTGCGGGTCGAAGCAGTACGAATCGGCGTACTCCAGCCCGGCGTGCGACCAGCGCAGCTCCGGGCAGACCGCCGCCGCGCCCGCGTACGCGGCGTCGACGTGCAGCCAGACGCCGTACTCGGCGCAGATCCTTCCGATCTCCGGCACCGGGTCGACGGCGGTGGTGGAGGTCGTACCGATGGTCGCCACCACGATCGCGGGGACGTCCCCGGCGGCCAGGTCGGCCTCGATCGCCGCCCGCAGCGCCGCCGGTCGCATCGCCCGAGTCACCGGGTCCACCTCGATCGGGCGGACGCCGTCCTCACCGAGGCCGGCGATCCGGGCGGCCTTCTCGATCGACGAGTGGCCCTGGGTCGAGGTGTACGCGCGGTAGCGCCGGTCGACGCCCACCTCGCGCCACCGGCCGGCGCTGGCCCGGTGCAGCGCGCCGAGGGTGGCCACCAGGGTCGCCGAGGAGGCCGAGTCCTGGATCACCCCGCCGCCGCGCCCCGTGGAGCGGAACCGCTCCGGCAGGTCCAGCAGCCCGGCCAGCCAGTCGAGCATGACCGTCTCCAGCTCGGTGCAGGCCGGGCCGGTGGCCCAGAGCATGCCCTGCACGCCGAGGCCTGAGCTGACCAGATCGCCGAGCACACTGGGCCCGCTGGTGTTGGCCGGGAAGTACCCGAAGAAGGAGGGGTGCTGCCAGTGCGTCAGCCGGGGCGTGATCAGCTGGTCGAGGTCGGCCAGGACCGCCTCGACCTTCTCGCCGTGCTCCGGCGGGGCGGTGGGCAGCGCGGCGGCGACCGTGCCGGGCGGGTCCTGCGAGGTCACCGGCCGCTGCCCGAGCGTCGTCCAGTAGTCGGCGATCCAGTCCACCACCGCGTGCCCGGCGCGGCGGAACTCCTCCGGGTCCATGTGCTCAGCCATCCACCGAGTCGATCAGGTGGACCGCCCCGGAGCAAGAGCAAGCGTGGCTGTGCGGGCGGGCGCGCGCCGTCCCGTCCGGGGCGACGCTGCCCCGGACGGTCCGGAAAGCAGGCACCGGGTCGCCAGCCGCGGAATCCGCACAGCTGGCGACCCGGTGCACCACACCGCGGCACTCCCGACCCGTCCCGACCGGGAGTGCCGTACCACCACCGGTCACTAAGTTAGGCGCGGTCCGCGACGGTCGGGTGACGCGGGTATGAAGAGCGTGTTTCAGGCATCCCGGTGGAGCCCGCCGGCCACCTTCTCGGCGATCAGCTCGTACGAGCGCACCCGGTCCTCGATGTCGTAGACCATCGTGGTGATCATCAGCTCGTCGGCGCCGGTGCGATCCCGCAGCTCGGTGAGCTGCCGGCGGACCGTCTCCGGCGAACCCATCGCCTGGCCCTCCCGGCGCTGCCGGATGAACTCGAGCTCCAGCTCGTTGTACGGGTACGCCGCCGCGTCCTGCGGACTGGCGAGGGGCTCGGGCCGGCCGGAACGCAGCTTCAGGAACGACAGCGAGCTGGGCCCGGCCAGCCACTCCGCGCGCTCGTCGGTCTCCGCGCAGACCGCGTTGACCGCCACCATCGCGTACGGCTTGTCGAGGAAGCGTGACGGGCGGAAGTGCTGCCGGTACAGCGCCAGCGCGGGCAGCGTGTTCTGCGCGCTGAAGTGGTGGGCGAAGGAGAACGGCAGCCCGAGCAGGCCGGCCAGTTGGGCGCTGAAGCCGCTGGAGCCGAGCAGCCAGACGGCGGGGGACTGGCCCAGCCCCGGGGTGGCCGTGATCGGCCCCGGGTCGTCGCCGCTGAAGTAGTTCATCAGGTCGGCCAGCTCGCGCGGGAAGCCCTCCGCGGAGAGCCCCTCCATGGTCCGGCGCAGCGCCAGCGCGGTCATCTGGTCGGTGCCCGGCGCGCGGCCGATGCCCAGGTCGATCCGGCCCGGGTGCAGCGCCTCCAGGGTGCCGAACTGCTCGGCCACCACCAGCGGCGCGTGGTTGGGCAGCATCACCCCGCCGGAGCCCACCCGGATCGAGTGGGTGTTCGCCGCCAGGTGGGCGAGCAGCACCGCCGGCGCGGAGCTGGCGATCGCCGGCATGTTGTGGTGCTCGGCGACCCAGAAGCGGCGGTAGCCCAGCTCCTCGGTGCGACGGGCCAGCTCGGTGGTGTGCCGCAGGGCCTCGCCGGCGGAGGCGCCGGCGGCGACCGGGGCAAGATCAAGAACAGACAACGGTACGTCGATCACGGCTGTTGCCAACCCGTCCCACGCCGGAATTGTTCCCCTCGCCGGGTACCGGTGGCTCAGCCCATGCCGCGCGCCTGCTCGAAGATCAGGCTGGTCTGGGTGTGCTGGACCACCGGGTCCACCGCGAGATGGTCCAGTACGAAGTCCCGCAGCGCGTCCCCGGATGCGGCCCGTACGTGCAGCACATAGTCCTCCGCGCCGGCCACGTGGAACACCGACACCACCCCCGGTAGCCGCACCGACCGGGCCCGGAACGCGTCCACCGCCGCGCGCTCGTGCGCCGTCAGCCGCACCGACACCAGCGCCTGCAACGGCAAGCCCACCGCCGCCGGGTCCACCTCGGCGTGGAAGCCGCGGATCGCCCCGCAGTCGCGCAGCGCCCGGGTCCGGGTCAGGCAGGTCGACGGGGCCACCCCCACCCGCTCGGCGAGGGCGTTGTTCGGCAGCCGGCCGTCGACGGCCAGCTCGGTGAGGATCGCGCGGTCGACGTCGTCCAGGGCGGCGAAGGGCCGCACATCATTCGGCACAGCAGGCATGTGAACATCCTTCCGCGAATCCAGCGGCGGTGAAAGCGGCAATGACAGAATCATCTTCGGTTCTATTGCCTTGGGATAGTGCTTTGTTCGACGCTTCCGGGCATGACGACGGTGGACACCCGGGCCGTGCACGCCGGCCGCGACGACCTCGCGAGCCTCGGCGTGCACGTGCCGCCGATCGACCTCTCCACCACCAACCCGTTGCCCTCGGTCGACGGCGGTGGCGACGCGTACGAACTGCTCGCCACCGGCGGCACCCTCCCGGCCGGCGCCAGCGCCGTCTACCAGCGGCTCTGGAACCCCACCGTGGCCCGCTTCGAGACCGCCCTGGCCGAACTCGAGGGCACCGCCGAGGCGGTCGCGTTCGCCAGCGGCATGGCCGCCCTCACCGCCGCCCTGCTCGCCGCCACCCGCGACGGGAAGCGCCACGTCGTCGCCGTCCGCCCCCTCTACGGCGGCACCGACCACGTGCTCGCCACCGGGCTGCTCGGCACCGAGGTCACCTGGGCCCGCCCGGACGAGGTTGCCGCCGCCGTCCGCCCCGACACCGCCCTGGTGATCGTCGAGACCCCGGCCAACCCCACCCTCGACCTGGTCGACATCGCCGCGCTCGCCACCGCCGCCGGGCACGTGCCGCTGCTGGTCGACAACACCGTCGCCACCCCGGTGCTCCAGCAGCCCGCCCGGCACGGCGCCGCGCTCGTCCTGCACAGCGCCACCAAGAGCATCGGCGGCCACGGGGACGTCCTCGCCGGCGTCGTCGCCTGCGACGAGGGCTGGGCCGCCCGGCTGCGCCAGGTCCGCGCCGTCACCGGGGCCGTCCTGCACCCGCTCGGCGCGTACCTGCTGCACCGCGGCCTGCAGACCCTGCCGCTACGGGTCCGCGCCCAGCAGGCCGGCGCCGAGAAGCTCGCCGTCTGGCTCTCCGGTCACCCGGCCGTCGTCCGGGTCCACCACCCGGCCGTGCACGACCCGGCCGGGCTGGTCGGCCGGCAGATGTCCGGCACCGGCAGCCTGCTCGCCTTCGAGGTACGCGGCGGCGCCACCGCCGCGGCCGCGGTCGCCGGCGCGTGTCAGCTGATCACCCACGCGGTGTCGCTCGGCGGGGTGGACACGCTGATCCAGCACCCGGCCTCGCTCACCCACCGGCCGGTCGAGGGGGACGCCAAGCCCTGCGGCGGCCTGCTGCGGGTGTCGGTCGGGCTGGAGGACCCGGAGGACCTGCGGGCCGACCTGGAGCGGGCGCTCGCCGCGATCGGCTGAGCCGGGGCCGGCGCCGGTCGCGCTTTCCGTCGAGGGCGCGTTCGCGCGGCGTCCTCAGCGCAGGTCGCGGCTCTCCAGCACCCGCCGGGGGAAGCCCTCCCGCGCCAACCGCAGCATCGTGCGGCCGACCAGTTCGGTCGTCGTGACCTGGGCCGGGAGGAGTCGACGCAGCACCGGGTAGAGCGGGGCGGTGATCCGGTACAGCACGCGGTACCAGCCGGTCCGCGACACCTCGCCGTGCATCGGCTGGATGAAGCCGGGCCGGACGGCGTACCCCTGGGGGAAGAGAGCGAGCACCGCGTTCTCCGTGCGGCCCTTCACCCGCGCCCACCTCGCGCGCCCCCGCTCGGACGAGTCGGTGCCGGCCCCCGAGACGTACACGAAGGTGAGGCCCGGGCTGACCTCGGCAAGGGTGCGCGCCGCCGACACGGTGTAGTCGTGGGTGATCCTGGCGTACTCCGCCTCGCTCTTCCCCGCCGCCGAGACCCCCAGACACCAGAAGCAGGCGTCGAGGCCGGCCAGCTCACCGGCGATCGGGGTGAAGTCGGTGAAGTCGTCGTGATGGAGTTCCCGCAGCTTCGGGTGCCGCTGCCCGGTCCCCGCCCTGCCGACGACCAGGACGGACTCCACGTCGTCGGCGAGCAGGCACTCCCGTAGCACGCCCTGGCCGACCATCCCGGTCGCGCCGAAGATCACGACCCGCATCGGACGGCCATTCTCACGTGGAGCGGGCGCTGGGCGTCGAGTGGGTGGCATGGCAGGAGAGTATGCCCCTCCACGCCAGCGGCGGCGCGAGCCGGCAGCACCCTCGGCTCGGTCCACCGACGGCGACGCGACGCCGGCCGAGGCTGCCGGCGTGGCCGGATTCCGAGTGGTCAGGATTTGGGGCCGACATGGCGGTCGAGGGCGGCGACGGCCTCGCGCCGAGCGACCGACAGGCTGTTGCGCCGGTTCATCCGCCATGCGATGCCGAGCAGATCGAGGCCCCACTGGCAAAGGCCCATGATGTCCGCGGACTCATTGGTGAACATGTACCGGGGGTAGGCGTACTGCTTGCCGCGGACGGTCACGCGGTTGGCAAAGCGGGCGCCGTCGGAGTGGAACAGGCCACGCAGCAAGTCGCCGGGATGGCGTTCAACGATCTCGCGCTGCCAGGCCGCCAGGGCGATCGGCCGCTCGTGCTTCTTGCCGGGCCCGTGCTGCGGCAACAGGCACGGCCAGTGTTTGCCGTAACTCTGCACGCTGACGCAACCCTGCTGCTGTACGTGCTGAACCTTGGCGGCCAGCACCGACCGCATGGCAGCGTCGCACGCGCCGATCAGGCGCGGCCAGGCGTTGCTGCACGAGATCCGCAGCACTGGCACTCGCGCTGAGGTGACCAGGTGGCCGTCACCGAGGTAGAGGCCGAACAGGTAGCTGTAGGCGGCAGGATCTGCCGGATTGTCGATGTCCGGCCGGCAGCGGAAGCAGCGCAGGGCGGACCCTTGCACGATCGGTTCGGGCCGGTCCCGGCACCAGTGCCACACAGTGCGGTACGAGAGCCCGACGCCGCGAGCGGCGTCGGCGACAGTCGCGCCATCCAGGTAGAGGCGGCGCGCGTGAGCGCGTATCTCGGGCGGATGCATGAAGTCATCTTCGAACGCCCGTACGACAGTTTCGGTGCCCCCGGTGGGATTCGAACCCACACTGTATGGAGTTTGAAGCCATTGTCTCTGCCATTGGACTACAGGGGCATTGCGCAGTTCGGCCCGACAAGGATACCCACTACGCTAAGGGCGGCGGGACCCGGCCGGCCGGGTGTCATGAACAGAACTGGTGGGGGTACCTCGTGGCCGAGACGCAGACGGATGCCGAGCGCAGGCGCGTACTGATCGCCGAGGACGAGGCGCTCATCCGACTGGACCTGGCCGAGATGCTGGTCGAGGAGGGATACGCGGTCGTCGGCGAGGCCGGTGACGGCGAGACCGCCGTCCGGCTGGCCGAGGAGCTCAAGCCGGACCTGGTCATCCTCGACATCAAGATGCCGATCATGGACGGGCTGGCCGCCGCCGAGCGGATCGCCGGCGCGCGGATCGCCCCGGTGATCATCCTGACCGCGTTCAGCCAGCGCGACCTCGTGGAGCGGGCCCGGGCGGCCGGCGCGATGGCGTACCTGGTCAAGCCGTTCCAGAAGAGCGACCTGGTGCCGGCGGTGGAGATCGCGCTGTCCCGCTACTCTGAGATCGCCGCGCTGGAGGCGGAGGTCGCCGGGCTCACCGACCGGCTGGAGATCCGCAAGACCGTCGAGCGGGCCAAGGGCGCGCTGATGACCACCTACGGGATGAGCGAGCCGCAGGCCTTCAAGTGGATCCAGCGCACCGCGATGGACCACCGGATGACCATGAAGCAGGTCGCCGAGCGGATCCTCGCGGAGACCGCAGGCGGCGAGGTCACCCAGCCGACCGCCTGACCCGCCGACCCTCCGCGCCGCTTCGCAGGCGTCGTGGTCCCCGAAAGTCGGTGCTCGTCGCTAGCATCGACGCGTGTCCACTCGGCGTACCTTCGCGGTGCTCGGCGTCCTCGCCGCGCTGCTGGTCGGCTGCGACCCGGCGGCCGACCCGGCGCCCTCGGCCTCCCCGGCGCCGACGCCGCTGGCGGCCGACTGGCAGCAGCTGACCCTGCCCGCGCCGCCCGGTCCGGCCGGCCGCCCGTTGCTGCGTGACGCCGTGGCCTGCGCCGGCCGGTGGTACGTCACCGGTGGCGTCGCCGACCCCTCCGGCGGCACCCGACCGGCGGCCTGGGCCAGCGTGGACGGTACGACGTGGGCGACGGTGCCGATCGCCGCGGATTCCTTCTACGGCAAGCAGAACGTGCTCTACGCGGCGGGGTGTCGGGGCGGCGCGCTGGCCGCGATCGGCGCGAAGGTCGGCGGCGCGCACGGTTATCCGCGGGTGAGCACCTGGCGGCAGCGCCCCGACGGCGGGCTGGTCGAGGTATCGGCGGCGTTCGAGACGTACGGCGGGCCCAAGGCGGTGAACGTCTCCCGGCTGGCGGGCGGGCCGGCGGGCTGGCTGATCGTCGGCAACCGGTCCAGCGGCGCGGCGTCCTGGGTCTCGCCGGACGCGGCGGACTTCGCGCTGGTGGAGGGCGCGCCGGAGCTCGCCAGCGACGGGCGTGGCATCAGCTGGGCCTTCGACGCGGTGGGCGTACCCCAGGGGTGGTTGGCGGTGGGGGGCGTGTTGCCCACCGGCCGGATCGACCGCGACCCGGCGGTCTGGTCCTCGGCGGACGGGCGGGCCTGGCGGCGCACCACCCTGCCCGGGACGGACCGTTACGAAGAGTTACAGCGGGTGGCCCTGCTCGGCGGCACGCCGGTGGCCGTGGGGCTGCGCGGCCGGGCCTTTGGCGCGTGGCGGCGCGACGGCGAGGAATGGGTGGCGGCGGGCGGTTTCGGCACCGCCGCGCCGTCGGGCGTGCCGTCGGTGGACGGGCTGGCGGTGGTCGGTGGGCGGCTGGTCGCGGCGGTCTCCGACGGGGCGGCCCGGGCGGTCTGGACCTCGGCGGACCGGGGCGACTCGTGGCAGCCGGTGCGGCTCCCGCTGCCGGTGGCGGCGGGAGCGGACCGGGACGTCGCGGTGGTGGCGGTGGGGGAGCGGGTCTGGCTCTTCGCCGATGACGGCACCAGGTCAGCGGGGTGGTCGGCGCGGCTGCCCGCCGTCCCGGAATGAGGCGTCGCGGGGCTTAACGACCGGTCAAGGATCGGCCTGTTACGGGTTTCGCATTGATCTCGCACGTCTTCGTAACGGTTTCGCAGACCCCGGCCGTAACCCTTCCCCGCTCGTAGGAGTGTCGGTACGCTCCGCCATCACGAGCCGTAACGCAGGGGCGTCCCTGCCGGGTGGGTGGTGGTGCGGGCTGTGCGGTCGCCGCCGACTTGGTGAAGTCGTCCCCTGCTTCTGGAGGAGGTCAGGAAGCCGTGAGGCGTAGCTATGTACGGGTGCTGGGGGCCGCCGCGATCGCTGTGGCCATGGTCGGCGCCGCGGGTTGCCAGGACTCTGGTGACGGCGGCGGCACCGCGTCCGGCGACTGCGGTGGCAAGATCGCTATCTTCGGCGCGTTCACCGGCGACAACGCGGGTCTGGTGATCCCGTCGCTGAACGGCGCGAAGCTCGCCGTCAAGCAGTTCAACGAGGCCAACAAGGACTGCAAGGTCACCATGCAGGAGTTCGACACCCAGGGTGACCCTGCGGTGGCGACCCCGTTCGCGAACCAGATCGCCGGTGACAACTCGTTCCTCGGTGTCATCGGTGGCCACTTCTCCGGCGAGTCCGACGCCACCATGCCGATCTACCAGGCCGCCGGCCTGGCGATGGTGAGCCCGTCGGCGACCCGGACCGACCTCACCCAGAAGGGCAACAAGTCCTTCTTCCGGGTGGTCGGCAACGACGGCACCCAGGCGGGTGCCGTGGCGACCTACCTGAAGTCGCAGAACGCCGCCAAGGTCTTCATGATCGACGACGGCAGCGCCTACGGCGCCGGCATCACCGCCGAGCTGGGCAAGAACCTCGGCGCCACGCTGGCCGGCAGCGACAAGATCCAGGAGAAGCAGTCGCAGTTCGACGCGACCATCTCCAAGATCAAGGCAAAGCAGGCCGACTTCGTCTTCTACGGCGGCTACACCCGTGAGGCCGCTCCGCTGGTGAAGCAGATGCGCGCGGCCGGTGTCCAGGCCAAGTTCGTCGGCCCGGACGGTCTCTACGACCCGGCGTTCCCGGCGGGTGCCTCCGGCGGCGCCGAGGGCGCGATCATCACCTGCCCGTGCCTCCCGGCCGACAAGGCCGGCGGCACCTTCTCCGCCGACTACCAGAAGGAGTACGGCCAGGCGCCGGGCTCCTACGGCGCTGAGGGCTTCGATGGCGCGCAGATCTACCTCGACGCGTTCAAGGCCGGCAAGAAGACCCGGGCCGACATCCTGGCCTTCGTGAAGTCCTACGACAAGCAGGGCGTGTCGAAGTACATCAAGTTCGATGACAAGGGCGACGTCGACCCGTCGAAGGTCGTCATCTGGGCGTACCAGATCAAGGGCAAGGAGATCACCGCGCTGCAGGAGCTCAAGCTCAGCTGACGGCACGGCAAACGGGGTGCGGCCGGGGTTTCTCCCCGGCCGCACTCGATTCAAGGAGACCCCGGTGAATTTCGACGAACTCTTCGGCCACCTCGGCCAGCACACCGTCGACGGGTTGTCCAAGGGGGCGATCTACGCCCTGATCGCCCTGGGCTACACGCTCGTCTACGGCGTCCTTCGCCTGATCAACTTTGCCCACTCCGAGGTCTTCATGGTGGGCACCTTCGCGGTGCTCGGCGTCTGGACCGCCTTCGGAGTGGAAAATAACCCGCCGGTCGGACAGGCCGTGCTCTTCCTGGTGCTCGGCCTGGTGGCCGCGGCGGTCGCGTCGGGCGGCACGGCCCTGGCGATCGAGCGGATCGCCTACCGTCCGCTGCGCCGCAAGAACGCCCCGCCGCTGATCTTCCTGATCACCGCGATCGGCCTCTCCCTGGTGCTGGTCGAGGTCTTCGGCCTGCTCCTGCCGGACGTGGCGGGCAGCGCGGTGCCGGAACTGTTCGGCCGGCCCCGGCAGATCGTCGGCATGCCGACGATCATCAAGCAGGAGACCCTGTTCCAGATCGGCGACACGGGGATCACCAACATCCAGGTGATCGTGTTCGTCTCGGCCGTCGTGATGATGGCGATCCTGGACTGGTTCATCAACCGCACCCGGTACGGCCGGGGTGTGCGCGCGGTGGCGCAGAACCCGGAGACCGCCGCGCTGATGGGCGTCAACCAGGAGCGCGTGATCATGCTGATCTTCGTGCTCGGTGGCATGATGGCCGGCGCCGCCGCGCTGCTGTGGAGCATGCGCTTCGGCTTCACCCAGAACAGCATCGGCTTCGTGCTGGGCCTCAAGGCGTTCACCGCCGCGGTCCTCGGCGGCATCGGCAACCTGCGCGGCGCGCTGGTGGGTGGTCTCTTCCTCGGCCTCGTCGAGGTCTACGGCGCCACCCTCTTCGCGTCGAACTGGGAGGACGTCATCGCCTTCGTGGTGCTGATCATGGTGCTGATGTTCCGGCCCACCGGCCTGTTGGGCGAGTCGCTGGGGAGGGCCCGCGCATGATCGACAAGATCCGGACCGCAGACCGTCGCCGGGTCGGCCTGCTGACCTCGGCCGGTGACCGCTTCAGGGCGCTGCCGAAGTGGCAGCGGGCCGCGGCGTTCCTGGCCTTCGTGGCGTTCCTCTACTACCTGCCGCTGCTCGGCGTCCCCGGCCTCACCTGGCTGCGGACCGACTCGATCCCAGGCGGCAACAACTGGGCCGGGGTGCTCTTCGTCTGCGCCATCTACGTGCTGGTCGCAATCGGCCTGAACGTGGTGGTCGGCCTCGCCGGCCTGCTCGACCTGGGCTACATCGGCTTCTTCGCCGTCGGCGCGTACAGCGTGGCGCTCTTCGGCTCGGTGAACTCGCCGGTGGTGAAGTGGATCCAGCAGAAGTTCGACCTGCCGCCGACCTGGGCGGTGACCTGGGCGATCTGCCTGCTCATCGCGATCGCGCTGACGATGATCTTCGGGGTGCTGCTGGGCTGGCCGACGCTGCGGCTGCGCGGCGACTACCTGGCCATCGTGACGCTGGGCTTCGGCGAGATCATCCGGATCGTGGCCCGCAACGCCACCGGGATCACCAACGGCAATCAGGGCATCTCGGCGATCCCCGGGCCGGAGGGTCCGCCGGCGGCGGAGAACGAGGTCTTCGGGCTGATCGACGCGAAGCCGTGGTACTGGCTGGCGATCACCGCGGTGTTGCTGATGGTCTTCGCGGTGCGCCGGCTGGAGCACAGCCGGGTCGGCCGGGCCTGGCTCGCCGTCCGCGAGGACGAGGACGCCGCGGCGGTGATGGGGGTCTACCCGTTCAAGTTCAAGCTCTGGGCGTTCGCCATCGGCGCGGCCCTGGGCGGGCTCTCCGGGTTCCTCTTCGCCAGCCGGAACGCGTTCATCGACCCGACCCAGTTCAACGCGAACCTCTCCATCCTCTTCGTCGCCATGGTCGTGGTCGGCGGCTCGGGGAACATGGTCGGGGTTTCGCTCGGCGCGGTGCTGCTGGCCTACCTTCCGGAGCGGTTCCGGGAGGTCGCCGACTACCGGTGGCTGGCCTTCGGCCTGGCCATGGTGCTGGTGATGATCCTGCGTCCGCAGGGCCTCGTCCCCAGCCGGCGGCGGGCCCGCGAGCTGAAGGACCGCGCGGCGGAGGCAGAGGAGGCGCCCGCTCATGTCTGACCAGAACACCGCCACCCAGACGCCGAAGATCCCGGCCCAGCCGGGTCCCCGGCAGGTGCTGCTGGAGGTCGACGAGGTCACGCTCCGCTTCGGCGGCGTGGTCGCCCTCGACAAGATCGATTTCCAGATCTACGAGGGCGAGATCCTTGGCCTGATCGGCCCGAACGGCGCCGGCAAGACCACCAGCTTCAACGTGATGACCGGCGTCTACAAGCCCACCTCGGGCGCGGTCCGGTTCCGCGGCGAGCGGGTGACCGGCCGCAAGCCGCACCAGATCAGCAAGCTGGGCATCTCCCGGACGTTCCAGAACATCCGGCTCTTCCCGGAGATGACGGCGCTGGAGAACGTCATGGTCGGGACGGACTCCCGGCACAAGACCAGCGTGCCCGGGGCGCTGTTCCGGCTCTACCGGGTCCGCCCGAAGCCGGAGGAGCTGCCGCAGGTCACCGCGCCGGGGGGCATCGCCCGGACCTGGCAGGAGGTGCGGCGGGCGTGCGCGAAGACCTTCGGCCTGTCCCGGCACATCCTGGAGGAGCGGGCTGCCGAGGCCAAGGCACTGGAGCTGCTGCGCTTCGTCGGGATCGCCGACCGGGCCAACGACGAGGCGCGCAACCTGCCGTACGGCTACCAGCGCCGGCTGGAGATCGCCCGGGCGCTGGCCACCGAGCCGAAGCTGCTCTGCCTGGACGAGCCGGCCGCCGGGTTCAACCCGGCGGAGAAGGAGGAACTGCTCGCCCTGATCCGCAAGATCCGCGACATGGGGCTGACCGTGCTGCTCATCGAGCACGACATGCGCCTGGTCATGGGGGTCACCGACCGGATCGTGGTGCTGGAGTTCGGCCGCAAGATCGCCGAAGGGGCGCCGGCCGACGTCAGCCGCGACCCGAAGGTGATCGCCGCCTACCTGGGGGAGTCCACCGATGACGCTGCTTGAGCTGAGCGACGTCAGCGTCGCGTACGGCCGGATCGAGGCCCTGCACGGCATCAGCCTGACCGTCAACGAGGGCGAGGTGGTGGCCCTGATCGGCGCGAACGGCGCCGGCAAGACCACCACCATGCGCGCCATCTCGGGAACCCGGGCGCTGGCCGGCGGCCGGATCGTGTTCAACGGTGAGGACATCAGCAAGCTCCGCGCCGACCTGCGGGTCGTCCGGGGGCTGTGCCAGTCGCCCGAGGGCCGGCAGATCTTCCCCGGCATGACGGTGATGGAGAACCTGGACATGGGGGCGTACACCCGGCGGGACTCCGCCGGCATCGCCGCCGATTTGGAGCGGGTGCTGGAGCTCTTCCCGCGGCTGCGCGAGCGGCGCAAGCAGGCCGGCGGCACGCTCTCCGGCGGTGAGCAGCAGATGCTCGCGGTCGGCCGGGCGCTGATGAGCCGACCGAAGCTGCTGCTGCTGGACGAGCCGTCGATGGGCCTGGCCCCGATGGTGATCCGGCAGATCTTCGACATCATCACGGAGATCAACCAGCAGGGCACCACGATCCTGCTGGTGGAGCAGAACGCCCAGCAGGCGCTCTCCCGGGCCCACCGGGGTTACGTGCTGGAGACCGGTCGGATCGTGAAGGAGGGGTCCGGGCAGGACCTGCTCACCGACCCGGCGGTCAAGGAGGCGTACCTCGGCGTCGCCTGAGGTGCCGTAGCGCGAACGAGCCGGCCGGCGAGGTTTCCCTCGCCGGCCGGCTCGTTCCTGTCGCGGTCGGCTCCGCTCAGTTGATCCAGAAGTGGAGGAACCAACGCCACGAGCAGCCCCGGGCACAGCCCGACGGATACGCGTGCATCTCGCAGTAGTACTGGTCGTACTTGGCGGCGCCCGCCGAAAGGCACGCGGCCTCGCTGGTGTACGGGTAGGTGCTCGACGTCCAGATCGCCTGGGCGGGCGTGGCGACCGCGACGACGCCGCTCACGCCGACGAAAGCCGTCAGCAGGGCACGAGTCAACAACTTCTTCAAGGTCAGACCCCCGTTCGAGAGATTGACGTGACTGTATAGGGCCGGGCGGGACCGCGCTGCCCCGTCCGAGTGGTGGCCGGTGTTGTCGGTCCCACGGACTAGAGTCGCTGCCGTGACAGCTACGACGCCGCGCCTGCTCCTCGTCGACGGACATTCCCTGGCATACCGGGCTTTCTTCGCCCTGCCCGTGGAAAGCTTCTCCACCACGACCGGGCAGCCGACCAACGCGGTCTACGGCTTCACCTCCATGCTGATCAACGTGCTGCGCGACGAGCAGCCCACCCACATCGTGGTCGCCTTCGACGTCTCCCGCCGGTCCTTCCGCACCGAGAAGTACGCGGAGTACAAGGCCGGCCGCAGCGAGACCCCGACCGACTTCAAGGGTCAGGTCAGCCTGGTCAAGGAGGTCCTCGCCGCGCTGCGCGTCCCGGTGGTGGAGCGGGAGGGCTACGAGGCCGACGACGTCATCGCCACCCTCGCCTGCCAGGCCCGCGACCAGGGCATGCAGGTGCTGATCAGCACCGGCGACCGGGACGCCTTCCAGCTGGTCGGCGACCAGGTCACCGTGCTCTACCCGCGCAAGGGCGTCTCCGACCTGGCCCGGATGGACCCGGCGGCGATCGAGGCGAAGTACGGCGTGGGCCCGGAGCGCTACCGCGACCTGGCCGCCCTGGTCGGCGAGACCAGCGACAACCTGCCCGGGATCCCCGGCGTCGGCCCGAAGACCGCGGCCAAGTGGATCAACACGTACGGCGGGGTCGAGGGCGTGATCGCGCGGGCCGACGAGATCAAGGGCAAGGCCGGCGACAGCCTGCGCGAGCGGCTGGCCGACGTGATCCGCAACTACGAGATCAACTGCCTGGTCTCCGACCTGGAGCTGCCGCTGCGCCCCGAGGACGCCCGCTGGCAGGGCTGGGACCGGGAGGCCGTGCACCAGGTCTTCGACACCCTGCAGTTCCGCATCCTGCGCGACCGGCTCTACCAGTACCTCGAGGCGGTGGAGCCGGAGGCCGAGGCCGGCTTCGACCTGGCCGGCGAGGTGCTCACCGAGCCGGGTGCCCTCGCGGGCTGGCTGGAGACGCACGGCCCGGTCGGCACGCCGGTCGGCCTGGCCGCGAAGCTCGACACCGGCCCCAACCGCCGGCACACCGCCTCGGTGACCGGGCTGGCCCTGGCCACCGCGGGCGGGGCCGCCGCCTGGGTCGACCCGGCCGGCCTTCAGCCGGCCGACGAGCAGGCGCTCGCCGGCTGGCTCGCCGACGCCACCCGGCCCAAGGTGCTGCACGACAGCAAGCCGGTGGTGCTCGCCTTCGCCGCGCACGGCTGGACGCTCGCGGGCATCGCCCGCGACACCCAGATCGCCGCCTACCTGGCCCGCCCCGACCAGCGCTCCTACGACCTCACCGACCTGGCGCTGCGTTACCTGCACCGGGAGCTGCGGGTCGACGCCCCGGAGACCGGCCAGCTCACCCTGGACGGGCTGGGCGACGAGGGGGTCGCCGAGCAGAACCTCATGCTCCAGGCCCGGGCCACCCTCGACCTGGCCGACGCGATCGACGCCGAGCTGTCCCGCGACGGCGAGCAGTCCGCGCGGCTGATGGCCGGGGTGGAGCTGCCCCTGATGCGGGTGCTCGCCGACATGGAGCGGATCGGCATCGCCGCCGACACCCATTACCTGTCGGAGCTGGAGGCGCACTTCGCCGCCGAGGTGAAGGCCGCCGCGCAGGGGGCGTACGAGGCGGTCGGGCGGGAGTTCAACCTCGGCTCGCCCAAGCAGCTCCAGGAGATCCTCTTCACCGAGCTGGGCCTGCCCAAGACCAAGAAGATCAAGACCGGCTACACCACCGACGCCGACGCCCTCCAGTGGCTCTACGCGCAGAACCCGCACCCCGTGCTGGAGCACCTGCTGCGCCACCGCGACGTGGCCAAGCTCAAGTCCACGGTGGACGGGCTGCTCAAGTCGGTCTCCGACGACGGCCGGATCCACACCACCTTCAACCAGACGGTGGCCGCCACCGGTCGGCTCTCCTCCACCGAGCCCAACCTGCAGAACATCCCCATCCGCACGGAGGAGGGGCGGCGGATCCGGCGCGCCTTCGTGGTGGGGGAGGGCTACGAGACCCTGCTGACCGCCGACTACAGCCAGATCGAGATGCGCATCATGGCGCACCTGTCGTCGGACGACGCCCTGATCGAGGCGTTCAACTCCGGCCACGACTTCCACGCGGCCACCGCCTCGTCGGTCTTCGAGGTGCCGGTCACCGCCGTCAGCGGCGACCAGCGTCGCAAGATCAAGGCGATGAACTACGGCCTGGCCTACGGCCTGAGCGCCTTCGGTCTCTCCCAGCAGCTCGGCATCACCGCCGAGGAGGCCCGGGGGCTGATGGAGAACTACTTCGCCGGTTTCGGCGGGGTCCGGGACTACCTGCACGAGGTGGTCGCCCGGGCCCGGCAGGACGGCTACACCTCCACCATCCTGGGCCGCCGGCGCTACCTGCCCGACCTGGGCAGCGACAACAGGCAGCGCCGGGACATGGCCGAGCGGATGGCGCTCAACGCCCCCATCCAGGGCTCGGCGGCCGACATCATCAAGGTCGCCATGCTGCACGTCGACACCGCGCTGCGCGACGCCGGGCTGCGCTCCCGGATGCTGCTGCAGGTGCACGACGAGCTGGTCTTCGAGGTGGCGCCCGGCGAGCGGGAGACGCTCGAGGAGCTGGTCCGGCGGGAGATGGGCGGGGCGTACCCGCTGTCGGTGCCGCTGGAGGTCTCCGTCGGCGAGGGCCGGGACTGGAACAGCGCCGACCACTGATTCGCGGGTTACCGTCCCGGTCCGCGGCGCTCCTTCGGCGGGGTGCCGTGCCGTTCGAGGGCCCGCCGGGACGGGCCGCCCGGCGGTGGTAGCGGAGCCTTGAGGGGGTCGTGACCCCAGTTCATCAGGGAGTACCGCCACCGGGTCTCGCGGACGTCGCCGCTCGGTCGCTGCGCCATGTGCCGCCGTACGTACCCGACGACCTTGCGCATGTGCTTGTAGTCGACCTCGGAGAGCTGGTCGCGCTTGCGCCGCAACAGGTTGATGATCTTGCGGCCGGACTCGTGCCCGACCGACTCGCCGCCCTTGGTGCCCTTCTTCCGCCAGCCGACGTGCTTGGACTCGTCGGTCTCCAGCCACGTCGACAGCTCGCCGGGCTTCATGTTCACCGCCTCGGTGAACTCCCGGTACGTCTGCTGCGCATCCTCACTTCGACTCATGGCGCAGCGCCTCGGGCCGGTGGGCGACGTCGCGCCCCGAGTCGTCGTTGCGGATCCGGTACTGCGGGTCCTCCGGGGACGCGTTCACGGCGTGCCCACGCACGTGCGTCCGCTCGGTGATCTTGTCCTTGACCACGCCGTACGCCCGGCCGCTGTGACTGGCCCAGGAGACGTGGTCGCCCGTCTGGAACTCCTTGTCGGCCATGCCTCGCGGGTACCCGCCGTCGATGTCGCGAAACGACCGGACGGGTCTAGGGACCCGGGCCGCACCAGGAGTGCGGCGGGCTCAAGCCGCAGGTTTCTCGGCGACGAAGATGGCGGTGCCGGGGAAGAGCCGGCCGCGCAGCGGGCTCCACTGCCCCCAGATCCCCTCGTGCCCCGCCGGCCACTCCGGCTCCACCAGGTCGACCAGGCGGAACCCGGCGCCGACCAGCTCCCGGATCCGGTCGCCGAGGGTGCGGTGCTGCTCGACGTAGCTGGCCGTGCCGGCCTCGTCCTGCTCGACGTAGGGGGACCGGTCGAAGTACGAGTGGACGGCGGTCAGCCCGCCCTCGCCGGGGTCGTCGAGGAAGATCCAGCGCATCGGGTGGGTCACCGAGAACACCCAGCGGCCGCCCGGGCGCAGCACCCGGTGCACCTCCGCCATCAGGGTGGCGGAGTCGTCGACGAACGGGATCGCCCCGAAGGCGGTGAAGGCGATGTCGAAGGCGGCGTCGGCGAAGGGCAGCGAGAGCGCGTCGGCCTGCACCAGCGGTACGTGTACCCCGGTGGTGTCGGCGGCGCGCGCGGCGTGCCGGAGCATGCCGGCGGAGAGGTCGAAGGCGACCGGTCGGGCGCCCTGGGTGGCGAGCCAGCGGGCGCAGGCCGCGGCTCCGCCGCCCACCTCCAGCACCCGGCGGCCGGTGACGTCGCCGAGCAGCCGGGCGTCGGCCTCCCGCAGCCCCTCCGGACACCAGACGAAGTCCACGTCGCCGAGGAAGGCGCCGTGCTCGGCCTGGTAGTCGTCGGCGTCGGCGTCCCACCAGCCGCGGTTGGCGCGGCGCGCCTCCGCGTCGCCGACCCGGCGCCGGGTCACCCGGTTGTCATCGTCATCCACCCGCTCACGCTAGGCCCTGCACCGGCCCGCACCCGCGGCGGCTGGCCGGTGGGTCGGGGTCGCGCTGCCGTCGGCGCGCCGATGCGCTACCTTCTCGTGGGGCTGGTGTGACGCAGGAGACAGTCGAGGCGCTTTCGTGCTGAAATCTCCGCTTTCGCAGCTGGTGAGCTCGCGGCGACACGGGAGGCCTTGCACGCTGTGGTAATGCAGCGGGTAGGCTAGACGATGCGCTCGCGGATCGTGTGCCTCGGCAGGGAGCAGGTGCGCGGTCACCGGAGCCACTAATGATCTTCACTTGGCGATCGTTCGGTGTGCCCCGGCGGCGGATCCGTTGGCGCGAAATGGTCACCGCGACACCACGCCTGCTGTGACAACCCATCCGACCGGAGCAACCGCCCACATGACGAGCAGCATCGAGGCCCCCTCGAGCGCCACCCGGGTCACCCACGACGATCTCGGTTCCGAGGAGGCTTTCCTCGCCGCGATCGACGAGACCATCAAGTACTTCAACGACGGCGACATTGTCGAAGGCACCGTCGTCAAGGTCGATCGGGACGAGGTCCTTCTCGACATCGGCTACAAGACCGAGGGTGTCATCCCCTCTCGTGAGTTGTCGATCAAGCACGACGTGGACCCCGCCGAGGTCGTCTCGGTTGGCGACCACATCGAGGCCCTGGTCCTCCAGAAGGAGGACAAGGAGGGTCGTCTGATCCTCTCCAAGAAGCGGGCGCAGTACGAGCGGGCCTGGGGCACGATCGAAAAGATCAAGGACGAGGACGGCGTCGTCCGGGGTTCGGTCATCGAGGTGGTCAAGGGCGGCCTCATCCTCGACATCGGGCTGCGCGGCTTCCTGCCCGCCTCCCTGGTCGAGATGCGGCGGGTGCGCGACCTGCAGCCGTACGTCGGCCGCGAGCTCGAAGCCAAGATCATCGAGCTGGACAAGAACCGCAACAACGTGGTCCTGTCCCGCCGGGCCTGGCTCGAGCAGACGCAGTCCGAGGTGCGCACCGAGTTCCTCAACAAGCTGCAGAAGGGCCAGGTCCGCAAGGGCGTCGTGTCCTCGATCGTCAACTTCGGCGCCTTCGTCGACCTGGGCGGCGTGGACGGCCTGGTGCACGTCTCCGAGCTCTCCTGGAAGCACATCGACCACCCGTCCGAGGTCGTCGAGGTCGGCCAGGAGGTCGAGGTCGAGGTCCTGGACGTCGACCTGGACCGCGAGCGGGTCTCGCTGTCGCTGAAGGCGACCCAGGAGGACCCGTGGCGGCAGTTCGCCCGCACCCACGCGATCCAGCAGATCGTGCCGGGTAAGGTCACCAAGCTGGTGCCGTTCGGCGCCTTCGTCCGGGTGGACGACGGCATCGAGGGCCTGGTCCACATCTCCGAGCTGGCCGAGCGCCACGTGGAGATCCCGGAGCAGGTCGTGCAGGTCGGCTCCGAGGTCATGGTCAAGGTCATCGACATCGACCTGGAGCGTCGCCGCATCTCCCTGTCGCTCAAGCAGGCCAACGAGGGCTTCGTCGAGGGCGAGGAGCACTTCGACCCGACCCTCTACGGCATGGCCGCGACGTACGACACCGAGGGCAACTACATCTACCCGGAGGGCTTCGACCCGGAGACGGGCGAGTGGCTCGAGGGGTACGACAAGCAGCGCGAGACCTGGGAGAACCAGTACGCCGAGGCGCGTCAGCGCTGGGAGGCCCACACCAAGCAGGTGCAGACCCCCCGGGCCGCCGACGCCGAGGCCGCTGCCAACCCGGCTCCGCCGGTGGCCGCCGGTGCCGCCACCACCACCACGACCAGCACGGCCCCGAGCCGTCAGGCCGAGGAGCCGGCCGGCACGCTGGCCACCGACGAGGCGCTCGCCGCTCTGCGGGAGAAGCTCGCCGGCGGCAAGTGACCGTGTGACAACTCCAGTTCGGCGCGGCTGACGCCGCGTCCGGCGACCTGGAGCAGTCGCTGACGACGGGGCCCCGCCCCTGCGATCCGGTTCCACCGGGTCGTCGGGGGCGGGGCCCTCGCCTGTCAGCCGATCGGGCGGGGCGAGTCGCGCGCCACACCCCGGGCCGATGTGGCGGCGCTTCGAATGATCAGGTTGACTGGTCGGCGTGCTGATGGTGGGACTGACGGGCGGGATCGGGTCCGGCAAGAGCGCGGTGGCGACCCGGCTGGCCGAGCGGGGCGCCGTGATCGTCGACGCCGACCGGGTCGCTCGCGAGGTGGTCGCCCCGGGTACCGAGGGGCTGGCCGAGATCATCGCCGCCTTCTCGGAGCGGATCCTCGGTCCCGACGGCGCGCTGGACCGGGCGGCACTGGGCGCGGTGGTGTTCGGCGACGACACCGCCCGACGCCAGCTGGAATCGATCACCCACCCGCGGGTCCGGGCGCGGACCGCCGAGCTGGTCGCCGCAGCCCCGTCCGACGCGGTCGTGGTCAACGACGTGCCGTTGCTGATCGAGGTGGGGCTCGCCCCGACGTACCACCTGGTGGTGGTGGTGCGGACGGCGCTCGGCACCCGGCTGGAGCGGTTGACGCGGGACCGGGGGATGCCCCGGGCGGAAGCCGAGCGGCGCATCGCCGCGCAGGCCGACGACGCCCGTCGGCGCGCGGCGGCCGACGTGGTGATCGACAACGACGGCACCCTGGACCAGCTGCACGCGGCGGTGGACGCCCTCTGGCGGGACCGGCTGGTGCCCTACGAGCACAACCTGCGGGACCGACGCGCCGTCGGCGCTCGGGAGGTGGTGCTGACCGAACCCGATCCCCGCTGGCCCGACCAGTACGCCCGGCTCGCCGCACGGATCCGGCACGCGACCGGGGCGGAGCGGCGGATCGACCACATCGGTTCGACCGCGGTTCCCGGTCTCGCCGCCAAGGACGTGATCGACATCCAGCTCACCGTCGACTCCCTCGCCGAGGCGGACGGGCCGCTCGCCGACCGGCTCGCCGAAGCGGGGTTCCCCCGGCTGCCCGGCGAGTGGTGGGACAACCCCCGCCCGGCCGGGAGCGGACGCTGGGAGAAGCGGCTGCACGGCAGCGCGGACCCGGGCCGCCCGGTGAACCTGCACCTGCGGGTGGCCGGGTCGCCCGGCTGGCGGTACGCCCTGCTGATGCGCGACCACCTGCGCGCCGACCCGGACCAGCGCTCCGCGTACCTGGCGTTGAAGCGCGACCTGGCGGCGTCCGCCCCGGACAGCGGCAGCTACGCCACCGCGAAGGACCCCTGGTTCGACGAGGAGTACCTGCGCGCCGAGGAGTGGGCCGGGCAGACCGGCTGGCGGCCCTGAGCCGTCACTGTGCCCCGGCTCGCGCGGCCGGCCGCCCGCGCCGCCCCGGGTCGGGCTGGGCCGGGCGCCGTGGGGCCGGCTTCGCCTTGACGGGCGGCGCCGAGCGGGGTGGGACGACGCCCGCGGGCACCCTCGCGGGAGTCAGGTCGAGCTGCGCCCATGCGCCGGCCCCGGTCCGCAGCTCCACCCGGCGCAGCAGCCCGTCCCGGTCGAGCCAGTAACGCAGCCGCAGCCCCTGGACGCGCAGCTCGAACACGTCGACGGTCACGCCGGCCAGCCGGCTGCCGCGCAGCCTGATCGCCGAGCCGGGCCGTACGGGCATCGCCGCCGCCCGCAGCGCCACGTCGACGAGGACGTCGAGGTCGTCGGTCGGTCGTACGCCGGTTCGCCAGCCGGTCCCGGGCGGCGGTGGCAGCGGCGGGCCGACCGGCGGCTCGGCGCTGCCGCTGGCCGGACCGACCGGCAGCTCGGCCCGGGCGAACCCGTTGGCGTCGCGGCGCAGCAGCGTGCGCCGGCCGAGCGTGTCCAGCTCGGCCACGGACAGGTAGACCACTCCACCGGACCAGCTGAGCCAGCCCGAGCCGCGCAGGTTGGCGGCGGTGCCCAGCGGCGCGGTCACGGTGACGGCCGCTCCGGACCGGGCCCGCAGCCGGGCCGGAAGCCGGTCCAGCCGTTCGGCCTCGGCGTCGGTGAGCGCGCGGGGCAGCCCGGGACGCCCACCCAGCGCGTCGACGGGCCAGAGGGTGGGCCGGTTGCTGCGCTCCAGCTCGACGGTGAGGGGCGCGCCGTCGGGCAGCCGACCGGCCCAGCGGTGCAGCCGGGCGTCCCGGTCGACCCACCAGCGGGGGTCGCCGTCCCCGGCGGCCGGCGCCGCCGACGGCGTGGCCGTGGGGTCGGCCGGCGCGGGTGGCGGCAGCGGCGCCTGGAGGACGTCGACCGACTCGCCGCCGAGGACCTCGCGGCCCACCCAGCGCCCGCCGCCGCGGCGCAGCGGGTCGACGGGCTCACCCCGGTCGGCGCCGAGCGCGAAGAGGACGTCGAGCGCCCCGGCCAGCCCCCGGCCCGGGGACAGGTCGCGCAGTCGCCAGCCGTCCACGGGCGGGACCAGCGGCGGTGGCGCCGGTGTCGGCATCGCGGTCGGGTCGGGACGGACCACCACGACCGCGGGGGTGGCCTGGACCAGGCCGCGGTCCGGGCCGGCGCCGGGCCCCCCGGCGTCCAGGTAGGCCAGTGGTCGCCCCCAGTCCACCCAGCCGACCAGCTCGGTGCGGGTGGCGCCGGCGCCGACGGTCGCCCGTACCCCGACCCGGACGTCGCGGTAGTTGGTGACCCGGGTGGCGGCCAGCCGCTCGGATTCGTCCGCGGTCAGCGCCCGGGCCGCCTCCGGTGACGTCGGCGCCCAGCTCAGCAGCCCGGCCACCAGCGCCGCGGCCGAAGCCGCGGCGACCACGCCGAGCGCGACCAGCGTGCTGCGCCGCCGGGCCGGTGGCTCCTCGGCGGCGGCGCCCCCGGCCGGCGGCGCGGGGGGCAGGCCGGGAGGCGCGGGCAGGGGGCGTCGGGAGCGCTGGTGCCGGCCGGGCGCGCGCCGCCGCCGGCCGGCCTGGTCGGCCGGTGCGGGCGCACCGGCCCCGATGGGGGTACGGGTGAACGGTGGCGCGGTGGACGGCCGGTCGGTGGGGCCCGGCGGTGCGGTGGACGCTCGCCCGCCGCGCTCTGCGGGCGGGCGGGACGCGGACCCGGTGGCGGTCGGCGGGTCGGTCGCCGCCGGCCGGCCGGGCCGGGTGGGGGAGGGGTGCTCCGGGGAGGACGAGGGCGGCCGCTCGGATGAGGTGTCCACGAGTGGTTGAACGGCCGGCGAGGAGGACGGTGACGAATTGGGGCGCTCGCGGCGGCCGGTCTGCGCCTCGAGCGCGACCACGTCGGGTGCGCACGCCGGTGATGTCCGGGTGCTGCGACCACACGTGCCAGGGGCGGCCCGCCCGTGAGGGTCCGGCCACCGGCCCGGTCGGCCGCCGCGAGCGGCCTACGGTCTACAGGCTAGCGCGGTGAGATGTACCCCACAATGGGAATATCGAAGCCGATCAGGGGACCCACGGTAGCGACGGCGGAGTGTCGGACCCCGGGCGTACCGTTGCTGTCATGGCGCTCGACATTCCCCGGCTCGACGGCCGCTTCCAGGTCGTCAGTGATTTCCAGCCGGCCGGCGACCAGCCGGCAGCCATCGACGATCTTGAGCGTCGGGTCCGGCGCGGCGACCGCAACACGGTGCTGCTCGGCGCAACCGGCACCGGCAAGAGCGCCACCACGGCGTGGCTGGTCGAGCGGTTGCAGCGGCCGACCCTGGTGCTCGCCCCCAACAAGACCCTCTGCGCCCAGCTGGCCAAGGAGTTCAGCGAGCTGCTCCCGCACAACGCGGTGGAGTACTTCGTCTCCTACTACGACTACTACCAGCCCGAGGCGTACATCCCGCAGACCGACACCTACATCGAGAAGGACTCCTCCATCAACGAGGAGGTCGAGCGGCTGCGGCACAAGGCGACCATGTCGCTGCTCACCCGCCGCGACACGATCGTGGTGGCCACCGTCTCCGCGATCTACGGCCTGGGCACCCCGGAGGAATACCTGGAGCGTGCGGTGCGGGTCGCCGTCGGGCAGGAGCTCGACCGGGACAAGCTGCTCCGCCGGCTGGTCGACATCCAGTACACCCGCAACGACATGGCCTTCCAGCGGGGCACCTTCCGGGTCCGCGGCGACACCCTGGAGATCATCCCGGCCTACGAGGAGCTGGCCGTCCGGATCGAGCTCTTCGGCGACGAGGTGGAGAAGCTCTACTACCTCAACCCGCTCACCGGCGACGTGGTCAAGGAGGTCGACCAGCTGGTGATCTTCCCGGCCACCCACTACGCGGCCGGCCCCGAGCGAATGGAGCGGGCGATCCGCGACATCGAGGTCGAGCTGGCCGAACGGCTGGCCGAGCTCGAGCGGCAGGGCAAGCTGCTGGAGGCGCAGCGGCTGCGGATGCGCACCACCTACGACATCGAGATGATGCGGCAGGTCGGGTTCTGCTCCGGCATCGAGAACTACTCGATGCACATGGACGGTCGGCTGCCCGGCAGCCCGCCGCACTGCCTGCTCGACTACTTCCCCGACGACTTCCTCACCGTGGTCGACGAGTCGCACGTGACCATCCCGCAGATCGGCGGCATGTACGAGGGCGACGCCTCCCGTAAGCGGATGCTGATCGACCACGGCTTCCGGCTGCCCAGCGCCGCCGACAACCGCCCGCTGCGCTTCGACGAGTTCCTGGAACGGGTCGGCCAAATGGTCTACCTCTCCGCCACCCCCGGTCCGTGGGAGCTGGAGCAGGCGCAGGGTGAGTTCGTCGAGCAGGTGATCCGCCCGACCGGGCTGATCGACCCGCAGGTCGTGATCAAGCCGACCAAGGGCCAGATCGACGACCTGATGCACGAGATCAAGCTGCGTACCGAGCGCGACGAGCGGGTGCTGGTCACCACGCTGACCAAGAAGATGGCCGAGGACCTCTCCGACTACCTGCTGGAGAACGGCATCCGGGTGCGCTACCTGCACTCCGAGGTCGACACGCTGCGCCGGGTGGAGCTGCTGCGCGAGCTGCGCAAGGGCGACTACGACGTGCTGGTCGGCATCAACCTGCTCCGGGAGGGCCTCGACCTGCCCGAGGTGTCGCTGGTGGCGATCCTCGACGCCGACAAGGAGGGCTTCCTGCGCAGCGGCCGGTCGCTGATCCAGACCATCGGCCGCGCCGCCCGGAACGTCTCCGGCCAGGTGCACATGTACGCCGACAAGATCACTCCGTCGATGGCGGCCGCGATCGACGAGACCGACCGGCGCCGGGCCAAGCAGATCGCCCACAACGAGGCGCACGGGATCAGCCCGGAGCCGCTGCGCAAGAAGATCCACGACATCCTCGACGACATCTACCGCGAGGCGGAGGACACCGAGAACTCGCGGATCGGCGGCGCGGCGCGGCAGCTCTCCCGGGGCAAGGCACCGGTCAAGGAGACCCGCAGCCGCAGCCGGGCCGGCACCTCCGCACCGTCCCGCGAGGGGATGGCGCGGGCCGATCTGGCCCAGCTCATCCAGGAGCTCAACGACCAGATGCTGGCCGCCGCCCGGGAGTTGCAGTTCGAGCTGGCGGCCCGGATCCGCGACGAGGTGTCGGATCTGAAGAAGGAACTGCGCGGAATGGACGCCGCCGGCGTGAAGTGACGGACGGAGGGCGGGGATGGGCGACCTCGACCTGGTCGTGGGCCGGCCCGACGGCCGGCTGCTCCCGTTCGTCGACCGGTACGTCGGTTACCGCGAGCGGGCGGCACTGCCGGCGGTACGCCGGGAGACCGCCGGTGCCTTCGTGGTGCTGATCCTCGGCTGGGGCGCCCCGCTGGACGTCGTGGATCCCCGGTGCGCCGAGCGCGGGGCGTCCCGGGTGGACTCCTTCGTGGCGGGGACCTTCGACGGGTACTGCATCACCCGCACGGTCGGGGTGGGCCTCGGGGTGCAACTCCTGCTCACCCCGCTCGCCGCCCGCCGGATCCTCGGCCTGCCGCTGGTCGAGTTGGCCAACCGGGCGGTGGCGGTGGAGCACCTTCCCGACCGTTGGCTCGACCTGCTCCGGCACCGGCTGGCCGGGGCGTCGGACTGGCCCGGGCGGTTCCGGCTGCTCGACGCGGCGCTGGCCGCGCGACTGGCCGCCAGCGAGCCGGTCGATCCCCGAGTCGGGTGGGCCTGGCGGCGGCTGGCCGGCAGCGGGGGGCGGGTCGAGGTCGGCCGGTTGGCGGAGGAGCTCGGCTGGAGCCGGCGTCACCTGGCCACCGTGTTCCGGCGGGAGCTGGGCCTGCCGCCGAAGACCACCGGCCGCCTGCTGCGTTTCGCGCGGGCCCAGGCGGCGATCACCGGGGCGGGCGGAGTCGCCCCGAGCGGTGCCGAGGTGGCCGCCCGCCACGGCTACTACGACCAGTCCCACCTGATCCGGGACTTCCACGAGTTCGCCGGGGAGACGCCGGCGGGCCTGCTGAGGTCACATTCGTCCAATCCGGGGTGACCGCTCCGGCGGCAGGATGAGGGCATGCGAACCCTCTACCCGGTCTTCAGGTATCCCGATGCCCGCGCCGCCATCGACTGGCTGTGCGCCGCGTTCGGCTTCGCGGTGCACGCCGTGCACGATGCGCCGGACGGCTCGGTGGCGCACGCCCAGCTCGCCCTCGACGAGGGGATGATCATGATTGGTGCGAACTCGGCGCGGCGATCCCGGCCGGCCGACGACGACTGGTCGGTCTACGTCGCCCTCGACGACGTCGACGCGCACTGCGCCCGGGCCCGCGCGGCCGGCGCCGAGATCGTCCGCGAGCCCTTCGACACCGACTACGGGTCCCGCGACTACGCGGCCCGCGACCTGGCCGGCAACGTCTGGTCGTTCGGCACCTACCGCCCCTGAGCCGCTCCGGCGGCCGACCCGGCGCCACGGGGGCGCCGGACCGGCCGCCGTTGCGGTGCGCGAGCAAGGTATTGCCGTGGGTGACGGTCCTGCGTACCCTCCGTCGTGGGGAGGCGGGATGCCGTTGTCATCGAGTCCGGTGATTCGACGCGCGCGACTGGGCGCCGAGCTGCGCCAGTTGCGCAGACGGGAGGCGCTGACGCTGGAACAGGTGTGTGGCCGGTTGGGCTGGGCCTCCACCTCGAAGTTGTCCCGGATCGAGCTGGGGCAGAGTCGGCCGGATCTGGCCGACGTCCTCGACCTGCTCGACGTCTACGACGTCCCGGCGCCGCAACGGGACGCGCTGATCGTCATCGCCCGGGACGCGGCCACCAGCCGCGGCTGGTGGAAGGCGCTGGGCGAGATGAGCGAGCGGCAGCGCACCTACGCCGAGCTGGAGGCGGGCGCGGCAGCCATCGTGGAGTACCAACCGGCCGTCGTGCCGGGGCTGCTCCAGGCCCCCGGGTACGCCCGGATGCGGATCGCCGCCGCCCGGCTGCTCCACCCGGAGCTGGACGCGGAGGCCGACCTGCGCGCCCGGCTCACCCGGCAGGCGGTGCTGCGCCGGCCCGACCCGCCCCGCTACACCGGCCTGCTCGACGAGCGGGTCTGCGAGCCGGGTGACGCCCCGGCCGAGGTCTGGCGGGAGCAGCTGGAGCACCTGGCGGCCCTGGCCGAGCTGCCGCACCTGACGCTGCGGGTGGTGCCCCGGGCGGCGGCGCCGCGCGGGCCGCACCCGCTGACCCCCTACTGCTGCTACTCGTTCCCCGACCCGGCCGACCCGCGCACCGTGATGCTGGAGGCGCTCACCACCGACGTGCGGCTGGTCGCCGACGTCGACGTGAGCGGCTACGACCGGGTGACCGGCTGGCTGACGGAGGTGGCGCTGAGCCGGGCGGAGACGCGGGAGCTGTTCCGCCGGCGCGCCGCCGACGCGGTCGACGCGGCGGTGGTGGAGGCGGTCAAGGGCGACCGCTGACCGGAGCGCGCGGACCGGCCGGTCACAGGGCTGGAGCAGCAGCACGGGTGGCCAAAGCCCGGCGGTGACCAGGGCCTTCCCTAGTCGCTGAGGCCTGACGATCCGAACGGAATCACGCGCCGCCACGGGTAGCGGTCCGGGCCGGGAGACTCGGACGCGGCTGGTCCAGAAGCCCGACGTGACGTCGGGTTGACGAGCGGGCGACGGTAGGGGCCGGGCCCGGTGTGTTCCCGCCGACCGCTACAAACTTGATGACGCGAACGAATCGCGGATGCCAGTCACGCCTCGGGCGCCTGAAACGGACATCCGATTCGCTGACGACATCAAGTTCGTAGCGCCTGGAACGGCGCACCGCCCGCTGACGGGCAGCTCACCTCGGGCAACACGGGCCCGCGACACCCGCTCATGATCGTTGTTCGGTCCCCGGCCCGCCGCCAGGCGCGTCGCCGCCCGGCCACCGGACCCGGCGCCCCCGAACGCGTCGGGGCCGGTGTGCCGCGCGAGCGCCGTACGGTAACCCGGGGGTACGACAGCGACGGTGATGGATCTCAGGCCGGTACGTCGACGAAGTGCTCGACCCGCGGCGGGCCGGCGAAGTGCGGGCCGATCAGCGCCCGCCACTGGCCGAACGCCTCGGTGGCGCGGAAGTTCTGGTCGTGCGCCTCGACCGAGTCCCACTCGACCAGGAGGACGAACCGGGTGGGGGTCTCGATGCCCCGGGTCATCCGGACCGACCGGCAGCCCTCGACGGCGGTGATGATGGAGAGCGCCTCCGCGTAGGCGGCGGCGAACGCGTCCTCGTGTCCGGGCAGTACGTCGATGAGCGCGACTTCAAGAACCATGCCCGAAGCCTCGCACGGCGGTCGGCCGGCGCTACGCCGCGGGGTGGCGCCGTCCCAGGATCGCCCCGCGACGGGCCGGTACGCCCTGCGGCAGCAGGACGAAAGGCCACACCTAGCCTCCTAGGATGCCGTACGGAAGGTGTCGGTCGACACGCGAGCAGGGTGATACGTGCGGCAATCCGGCCTACCGGAGATGCGCTGACGGCCGTGCATGGTGAAGAATGGCGGCCGGAGGGGAGTATTCCCCCGCGATGGAGTCGTCAGCACGGTCGACCGCCACCCCCGGCACCCGACCCGGCTCCATCGGTCAACGCCCCGCCCGCGGGTCGTTGGCGGAAGAGACCTCCGACAGTCACCACAGCTTCCGTCGCCGCCCACCCCGCCGTCACTCGGCGTACGGTGTGCCCGACGCCGCGTGTCTGCCGGAGGAATGGAATTGAACGTGTCCGGAATGGTGTGGGCGGGAACGCTCGTCGCGATGACGGCGATGCTGCTCATCGACCTCTTCATCGTGGGGCGGCGTCCGCACGAACCCAGCATCCGTGAGTCGAGCCTCTGGGTCAGCTTCTACGTCGGCCTGGCCCTGCTCTTCGGCGTGGGCCTCTGGCTCGCCTCCGGCGCCAGCGTGGCCGGCCAGTTCTACACGGGGTGGCTCACCGAGTACAGCCTCTCGGTGGACAACCTCTTCGTCTTCGTGATCATCATGGCCCGGTTCGGGGTGCCCCGGAAGTACCAGCAGAAGGTGCTGCTCATCGGCATTGTGCTGGCCCTGGTCATGCGCGGTGGCTTCATCGCCGCCGGCGCCGCGTTGATCTCCCAGTTCTCCTGGGTCTTCTACATCTTCGGCGCGTTCCTGATCTACACCGCGGTCAACCTGGCCCGCCAAGGTGAGCCGGACGAGGACGAGTTCAAGGAGAACCTCCTCATCCGGTGGAGCCGCAAGGCGTTGCCGATCTCCCGGGACTACGACGGCGCCAAGCTGACCACCCACCAGGCCGGCAAGCGGCTCTTCACCCCGATGCTGATCGTGATGATCGCGATCGGCACCACCGACCTGATCTTCGCGCTGGACTCCATTCCGGCGATCTTCGGGATCACCCAGGAGCCGTACCTGGTCTTCACCGCGAACGTCTTCGCGCTGATGGGCCTGCGCCAGCTCTACTTCCTGCTCGGCGGCCTGCTGGACCGGCTGATCTACCTCAGCTACGGCCTGGCCGTGGTGCTCGGCTTCATCGGCGTGAAGCTGGTGCTGGAGGCGCTGGCCGACAACAACCTGCCGTTCATCAACGGCGGCGAGCACGTCGCCTGGGCCCCGCACATCCCGATCTGGCTGTCCCTGCTGGTCATCCTCGGCACCCTCGCCGTGGCCACCGTAGCGAGCCTGGTCAAGTCGTCCCGGGACCGGCGGCGGGAGCTGGCCGAAGCCCGGCGCTGACCCACCCACCGACGACGACGGCGCCTCCGGTCACCGGGGGCGCCGTCGTCGTACCGGGTCAGACGCGGTGCGCGCCGACGAGGGTGGCCAGCCTGTCGGCCGGAAGCGCCTCCTCCAGCACCCGGCGCTCCCGGTAGCAGGCGTGCAGCATCCGGCGGTCGGCGGCGCCGTCGGTGACCATCCCGACGTGGTGGATGCCCCGGCCGGGGCGGGCGAAGAAGTAGAGGTCCCCGGGGCGTTCCTCGCCCGCGGGCACCGGGCTGGTCGCCGCCGCCTGGTCGCCGGCGTCGCGGGGCAGCGTCACGCCGTACCGCCGCCAGACCAGGTGCACCAGGCCGGAGCAGTCGATGCCGTGGCCGGAGAGGCCACCCCAGACGTAGACCACGTCGCGCAGCCGCTCGGCCAGCCGAAGAACTTCGCCGGCCGGTGGTGGGGTGGTGGGCAGCGGGACGACGTCCGCCTCCGGCACCCAGAGCGGGTCCGGGTGGCCGGGCGCCCGCACCGGGCACCACCCGTCGACGGCCGCGCCGGCCGGGGCGAGGCGGGTGCCGAGGACGACGCCGGGCAGTGCCACCGGGCCGTCCGGCGTGGCGTGCAGCGCGGTCACGGTGGCGTCCACCACCAGCGGGTCGGCGGTGGGAGCCTGCTGCGGGGCGAGCTGCGCGACGGGCAGCCAGCCGGGGTAGCCGCGCGGATCGAGCCGTGGCGCGGGCTGTTCGACCGCGACCACGTGCGCCCAGCCGTCCGGGCGCAGCGCGGTGACCAGCACCCGCTCGCCGAGCAGCAACTGGCTCAGCACGCAGTCGCCGACCTGCTGGTCACGGTCCATGCCGGCGACCCAGCCGGGGGTGTCGGTGGGGGTGTCGAGCGCGGGGCGGTCGACCGTCCGTACCGCCTCGGGGTCGGTCCAGAGGGTCGCGACGGCGACCCGGACGACCGCCTCGCGGCCCGCTCGCAGCTCCACGTCGACCTCCGGTTCGCGCTGACACCTATCGGGACCCTATGAAAGAAACCAACGGGACTCAAGTGCGGGTCTGCACCTTTGTTTCACCGACACCGCTGATGCCCAGCCCGGGCTCGTCCGGCAGCAGCACGGTCGCGCCGTCGTACCGGATCCCGCCGCGTACCGGCGACCAGGCCAGCCACCAGGCGGCGTCCAGATCCGACACGGCGGTGGTGCGGTGGGCGGCGACCAGGCTGGCCGCCGCACCCACCCCGACCGCGCTCTCCATCATCGAACCGACGATCGTGCCCATGCCGTGCTCACGGGCCAGGTCGAGCAGCGTGCGGGCGGCGTGCAGGCCGCCGCACTTGGCCAGCTTGACGTTGACCATGTCGGCCGCCCGACGGCGGATCACCTCGACCAGGTCCCGGACGCCGAAGACCGACTCGTCGGCGAGGATCGGCACCTGCACCCGGTCGCTGACCCAGGCCAGGCCGTCCAGGTCCCAGCGGGCCACCGGCTGCTCGACCAGCTCGACGTCGAGCCCGGCATCCTCGATGCCCCGGATCACCCGGACCGCCTCGCGCGGCGTCCAGCCCTGGTTGGCGTCCAGCCGGATCCGTACCCCCGGGCCGACCGCCGCGCGGACCGCGCGGACCCGGTCCAGGTCGCCGGCGGCGTCCGTGCCGACCTTGAGTTTGAGCACGTCGAAGCCGTCCGCGCGGCGCTGCCGGGCCGCCCCGGCCAGCTCCACCGCGTCACCGGCGGCCAGGGTGACGTCCGTCGGGACGCGCAGGCTTGTCCCGCCGAGCAACCGCACCAGGGGTACGCCGAGCCGTCGCGCCGCCAGGTCGTGCAGCGCGACGTCCAGCGCCGCCCGGGCCGACTCGTTGCCGGGGACCGCGTCCCGCACCTCGGCGCACCGGGCGACCAGGTCGTCGGCGTCCCGGCCGACCACCGCGGGAGCGAGCATGTCGCGGACGCAGGCCTCGGCGCCGGCCACCGACGCGCCGGTCACCTTCCAGACCTGCGGCGCCTCGCCGAAGCCGGACCGCCCGTCGGAGTCGATCACCTCCACGACCAGGGTGTCCACCGTGGTCGTGCGGCGCAGTGCGGTGACGAACGGCGTGTGTAAGGGGGCGGAAAGCCGGTGGGTGCGTACCGCGGCGATCGTCATGTGCGGCACCCTATACGCAGGACTAGGCCGAAGGGGGACGTCGATGACCGGGCGGGACTGGGAACTGGTGGGCGCGCCGAACGCGCGTGACCTGGGCGGCCTGCCCACGGCGGACGGGCGGCGGGTGCGGGCGGGCCGGCTGATCCGGACCCCGGCGCTGGGCCGGCTGGTCGAGGAGGACCTGCCGGTGCTCGGCAAGCTCGCCCCGACCTGCGTGGTGGACCTGCGCGACGCCTCCGAGCAGGAGGTCGCCCCGGCGGACCGGCTGGTGGGGGAGCCGAGGGTGGTGCACCTGCCGGTGCACGACCCCGCGCACCCCGTCTTCACGTACGTCTCGGCGGTGCTGCTCGGCCATGACCTCGACGCGTACGACGAGCTGGCCCGGGAGGGCACGCCGGCGGCGATGGCGGCGATCTACCGCTGGTTCGTCACCGGGGAGTCGGCGCGGGAGGGGTTCGGCACGGCGCTGCGGCTGGCGGCGGAGGAGGCGAACCTGCCGTTGCTGTTCCACTGCTCGGCCGGCAAGGACCGGACGGGGTGGCTGGCGGTGGTGCTGCTGACCGCGCTGGGCGTGGAGCCGGCCGCGATCCGGGCCGACTACCTGCGGCACAACGAGCTGACCGTGAGCCTGCGTGAGGTGCTGCTCGCCGCGATGGTCCGCCGGCAGCCGGAGCTGGACCCGGCGGCGGTCCGCCCGGTGCTGGAGGTCCGGGCGGAGTACCTGGACGCCGCCTACGACGAGGTGCGCCGGGTGCACGGGTCGTTCGACACGTACCTGCGTGACGGGCTCGGGGTCACCGGCGAGCTGCGCGACGCGCTGCGGGCGAACCTGCTGAACTGACGGGCCGGTCAGTGTCGTCGCCACCCGGCGGGCCCGCCCGCCTCAGTCGCGCAGGTCGTGCCGGGCCGCCCAGACCGCCGCCGAGACGTCGGCGATCAACCGGCAGGCATCGTCCTCGACCTCCTCGCCGCTCGCGCCGCCGTCGGCCAGGTCGGTGGTCGTGCAGACCACCACGGCGTATGGCGGGGCGTCGGCCGGGAAGACCACGCCCGCGCCGTGCCGGACCCCGCGTACCCAGCCGTTCTTGTGCGCGATCCGGGTGCCCTCCGGCAGCCCGGAGGCGAGGTCCTCGCGGTGCTCCTGGGCCAACAGCACGTCCACCATGGCCGCACAGGCCGCCGGCGAGGCCAACGGGCCGGGGCGGCGCGCGCCGGTGGCCAGCCCGGCGAGCAGGGCGGCCAGGTCGGCCGCGGTGACCACGTTGGTGATGCCGGCCTCGCGGGCGGCGAAGTCCTCGATGCCGCGCCCGGTGGCGCTGTGCCGGGCCCCGGCCAGCGCCCACGCCTGCGCGACCGCCGGCAGGCCGACCCGGCCGATGACGATGTTGGTGGCCAGGTTGCTCGACCGGGTGATCATCCGATCGGCCAGCCAGCGCAGCGGGGCCACGCCGCCCACCCGCTCCCAGACCGCCTCGTCGTTGTCGTAGTTCCGGTCGCAGCAGAACCGGGGCGCGCCCGGCAGCGCCGAGTCGAACTCGTTGACCACCGGCATCGGCGCGTCCAGGTCGAGGGTGCCCGCCTCGGCGGCCCGGTAGAGCGCGAGCAGCACCGCCGCCTTCATCGTGCTGGCCGCGTAGTGGGTCGCGTCGGGCAGCCGGGTCCAGGTCGGGGCGGCGTCGAGCCGGCCCACGTACGCCGACACGGTGCCGGGTACCCGGTCCAGGTGGGCGTCGAGATCATCCCAGGTCATGCCGGTGACCGTAGCCGACGCGCGCCGCGGGGCGTACCCCTGCCGGAGACGGCGGAGCCCGGACCGCGCGGGGCGGTCCGGGCTCCGGGGCGGCCGTGGATCAGCCGGCGTGCTTGCGGCGGGCGGCGGCCCGGCCACGGGTGGTCTGGTCCAGCACCACCTTGCGGATGCGCACCGCGGACGGGGTGACCTCGACGCACTCGTCCTCGCGGCAGAACTCCAGCGCCTGCTCCAGGGAGAGCTTGCGCGGCGGGATCAGCTTCTCGGTCTCGTCGGAGGTCGACGCCCGCATGTTGGTGAGCTTCTTCTCCTTGGTGATGTTGACGTCCATGTCGTCGGAGCGGGAGTTCTCCCCGACGATCATGCCCTCGTACACCTCGGTGGTCGGCTCGACGAAGAGCTGCCCACGCTCCTGCAGGTTGATCATCGCGAACGAGGTGACCGCACCCGCCCGGTCGGCCACCAGCGACCCGTTCTGCCGGGTCCGCAGCTCGCCGAACCACGGCTCGTACGACTCGAAGACGTGGTGCAGGATGCCGGTGCCCCGGGTGTCGGTGAGGAACTCGGTGCGGAAGCCGATCAGGCCGCGCGCCGGAACCAGCCACTCCATCCGAATCCACCCGGTGCCGTGGTTGACCAGCTGCTCCATCCGGCCCTTCCGGGTCGCCAGCAGCTGCGTGATCGCGCCCAGGTACTCCTCCGGGGCGTCGATGGTCAGCCGCTCCACCGGCTCGCAGATCTTGCCGTCGATCTCCCGGGTGACCACCTGCGGCTTGCCGACGGTCAGCTCGTACTGCTCGCGACGCATCTGCTCGACCAGGATGGCCAGCGCCAGCTCGCCACGACCCTGGACCTCCCAGGCGTCCGGCCGCTCGGTCGGCAGCACCCGCAGCGAGACGTTGCCGACCAGTTCCTTGTCGAGCCGGTCCTTGACCATCCGGGCGGTGACCTTGGAGCCCTTGACCCGGCCGACCAGCGGCGAGGTGTTGGTGCCGATGGTCATCGAGATGGCCGGCTCGTCGACGGTGATCAGCGGCAGCGGCGTGGGGTTCTCGACGTCGGCCAGCGTCTCACCGATCATGATCTCGGGGATGCCGGCGACCGCGATGATGTCGCCCGGCCCGGCGGAGTCGGCCGGCTTGCGTTCCAGGCCCTCGGTCATCAGCAGCTCGGAGATGCGGACCCGCTGGGTGCTGCCGTCGGTGCGGCACCAGGCGACGGTCTCACCCTTGCGGATGGTGCCCTGGCGGACCCGGCACAGCGCCAGCCGGCCGAGGAACGGCGAGGCGTCGAGGTTGGTGACGTGCGCCTGCAGGGGCGCGCCCTCCTCGTAGGCGGGCGGCGGGATGCTGTCCAGCAGGGTGCGGAACAGCGGCTCCAGGGAGGTGCTGTCGTTCGGCACCGAGCCGTCGACCGGCTGGGTCAGCGAGGCGATGCCGTCGCGGGCGCAGGCGTAGACGATCGGGAAGTCGATCTGCTCCTCGTCGGCGTCCAGGTCGAGGAAGAGCTCGTAGGTGTCGTCCACGACCTCCTTGATCCGAGCGTCCGGACGGTCCACCTTGTTGATGACCAGGATGATCGGCAACCGGGCGCGCAGCGCCTTGCGCAGCACGAAGCGGGTCTGCGGGAGCGGGCCCTCGCTGGCGTCCACCAGCAGCACCACGCCGTCGACCATGGTCAGGCCGCGCTCGACCTCGCCGCCGAAGTCGGCGTGGCCGGGGGTGTCGATGATGTTGATGGTCACCGGGTCGGAGCCGTCGGCCGGCAGGTAGTGCACGCCGGTGTTCTTGGCCAGGATGGTGATGCCCTTTTCCCGTTCCAGGTCACCCGAGTCCATCACCCGCTCGGTGTCCTCGCCGCGGGCGCCGTAGGCGCCGGCCTGCCGCAACATGGCGTCGACCAAGGTCGTCTTGCCGTGGTCGACGTGGGCGATGATGGCGACGTTGCGGAGGTCGGTGCGAAGCTGCATACCCTCCATACTCCTGTCTACGGTTGCCGGGCACGTGTCGGGGTCACCCCCAGATGGCCCGGATCTCTGCCGAAACTGCTGTTCCGACCGTTCCAGCGGCTGGCATGCTGGCCCCCATGTTCATGAGGGCCGGATGCATGACCTGCTGACCTCGCTGCAGGGCCTGCCGTCCCTGCTGATCTATGTGATCGCCGCGACAATCGTCGCGGGGGAGACCGCGGTGATCTTCGGTCTGCTGGTGCCGGGCGAGGCGACCCTGATGCTGGTCGGCTTCCTAGCGTACGCGGCCACGCTACGGCTTGTGCCGGCGCTGCTCGTGATGGCGGGGGCCGCGGTGATGGGAGACACACTCGCGTTCCGGTCCGGCCGCCGCTGCGGCCCCCGGCTGCGGGCCGGCGGGCTGGGCGTCCGGGTCGGGCCGCAACGCCTGGCCCGGGCCGACGCGATGCTCGGCCGGCTCGGCGGGCGGGGGGTGTTCGCCGCCCGGTGGGTGGCCTTCGCCCGCACCCTGGTGCCCCGACTGGCCGGCGCGTCCGGTATGCCGTACCGGCGGTTCGCGCCCTGGAACCTGGCGGGGGTGGTGAGCTGGGTCGGCGGCTCGGTGCTGCTGGGCAACCTGGCCGGCGAGTCGTACGAGACGGTCTCCCGGCTGCTCGGCCGCGCCACCGGCGCGGTGCTGGTGCTGCTGGTGGTGCTGGCGGGGATCGTGCTGGTCGGGCGCTGGCTGGGCCGCAACCCCGATCCGGTACGCGCGCTGCTCGGCCGGGCCGCCGCGCTGCCGCCGGTGCGCTGGGTCACCGGCCGGTACGGGATCCTCTTCTTCCTGATCGCCATGCGCGCCGGGCCGGGCGGGGCGCTGCTGCTCAACCTGGCGGCCGGCCTGGGCCTGCTCTTCGCCGCCGGGTTCGCCGTCGCCTGGCTGTTCGGAACGGTGGTCCGGTGGAGCGGGCTGGTGGTGGTCGACGGGGCGATCGCCGACTGGTTCGCGCAGCGGCGTACGCCCGGTGCGGTGGACGTCGCGCTGGCGACGGTCTCGGTGCTGCGGGCCTCGTTCCTGATCGGGCTGGTGGCGGTGGTGGCCGCCGTCCTCGCCTGGCGGACCCGGCCCTGGCGGGCCGACCTGCTCAGCGTCTTCGGCACCGTCGGCGCGTTCCTGCCGCTGGTGGTGCTGGCCGTGGTAGCCGACGTGACCGTGCCGGCGCCGGCCGCTGTGGTCTTTCCGACCCAGAACGCGGTGGTGGCGGCGAGCCTCTGCACCCTCGCCTGGCTGCTGTCCCGCGACGCCCGCTGGCCGGTCGCGGTGGCGGCCTGGACGGTGGCGGCTGCGGGCATCGCGGTGTGTGGCGGGGCCCGCCTCTACCTGGGATGGAGCACGGCCAGCGGGACGGCGACGTCGGTGCTGCTCGGGGTGGGCTGGACGGTGGTGTTCGTGGTCGCCTGGGCGACCCGGGACCGGGCGGTGGGCGCCGAGGACGGCTCGCCGGACCGGTGACGACGGACGGGGGCCGGGGGCGTCGCCGCCCCGGCCCCCGTCGCCGGCTCTCCCGTCGGTCAGTGCCCGGCGGCGACCGGCTCCCGCTCGGCCGAGGGCTCCCCGGCGGGCTGCCGGGCAACCCGCCCCGGCCACCAGAACCGGTCGCCGAGGAGGAACGCCAGCGCCGGCACCAGCACCGTGCGCACCAGCAGCGTGTCCAGCAGGACACCGATGCAGACGATGATCCCGATCTGGGTCAGCGTGATCAGCGGCAGCACCCCGAGCACCGCGAACACCGCCGCGAGCAGCACACCCGCGCTGGTGATGACGCCACCGGTCACCCGCAGGGCGGAGAGTATCCCGTCCCGGGTGCCCACCCGGCGCGCGTCCTCGCGGGCCCGGGTGACCAGGAAGATGTTGTAGTCCACGCCGAGGGCGACCAGGAACACGAACGCGAGCAGCAGCACGCCGCTGTCCAGCGCCGGGAAGTCGAGCACGTGGTCGAAGAGCAGCCACGCGGCGCCCAGGCTGGCGAAGAAGGACGCGATCACGGTGAGCACCAGCAGGAGCGGGGCGAGCAGGCCGCGCAGCAGCAGGACCAGCACCGCGCCGACGAGCAGCAGGATGATCGGCAGGATGAGCCGCTGGTCCTTCCCGTTGGCCTCGTCGGTGTCGTAGGCGGCGGCGATGTTGCCACCGACCACGGCGCCGTCGACGTCGTCCGCGCCGTCGACCGCGGGCGGGACGGAGTCGGGTACGGCGGCGACCGCGTCGCGCAGCGCCTTGATCGCCCGGTCCGAGGCCGGCGTGCCCGGCTCGGCCTCCAACACCACGTCGACCTGGGCGACCGCCTGGCCCGCGTCGCCGGGTCGGGCGGAGGCGACACCGGGGACGGCCGTCGCGGCCCGGGTCACCGCCGACACCGCGGCGGGGTTGGTCAGCACGGCGACCGGCTGGGTGGTCCCGGCGGGGAACGCCTGGGCGAGGGTCTGCGCGCCGGTCACCGCCTCCGGCTTCGCCCGGAACTGCTCGGTCTCGGACAGGCCGGTGCGGATGCCGAGGCCGCCGAGGGCGAGGGCGGCGAGCAGCAGGGTGGCCAGCGCCGCGACCGGCGCCGGGCGACGGATCACGGCCCCGCCGAGCCGGCCCCAGAGCCGGCCCTCGCGGGCGGTCTCGCCGACCTTGGGTACGAACGGCCAGAACAGTCCGCGTCCGAAGATCACCAGCGCGGCGGGCAGGACGAAGAGCGCGGAGAGCATGGCGAACACCACGCCGGTGGCGCAGGCCACGGCGAGCGCCCGATTCGTCTCCTGCTCGGACAGCAGCAGGGTGAGCACGCCGAGGACCACGGTGACGCCGCTGGCGAGGATGGGCTCGGCGGTCCGCCGCAGGGCCGCCCGCATCGCGACGAACCGGTCCTGCTCACGGTGCAGTTCCTCGCGGTAGCGGGCGATGAGCAGCAGGGCGTAGTCGGTGGCGGCGCCGAAGACCAGAACGCTGGCGATGCCGGTGACCGCGCCCTCCTGGAGGTTGATGCCGACGGCCGGGACGATGGTGTCCACCGCGCGCAGGGTGAGCTGCTCGGTCGCCGCGACGACGACCAGCGGCACGATCCAGAGGAACGGGCTGCGGTAGGTGATCAGCAGCAGCAGCGCCACGACGCCGGCGGTGACCAGCAGCAGGGTGGTGTCGGCGCCCTCGAAGACCTTGGTGAGGTCGGCGGTGAAGGCGGGCCCGCCGGTCACCTCGACGGTGAGGTCGTCGGGCAGGTCGGCCAGGGAGCCGCGGAGCTGGTCGACGGTCTCGGCGACCTGGCCCTGGCCGCCGGCGGTGGAGAGCGGCACGGCGACCAGCGCGACCGCGCCGTCCGGGGAGACCTGCGGAGGGCTGACCCGGCCGCCGACGGCGAACCGGCCCAGCCCGGCGGTGGCGCCGGTGAGCGCCGCCCGGTCGGGCTCGGTGAGCGCCGCCCGGTCGTCGCGGCTGACCACCACGATGGCCGGCTGGACGTCCCTGGACGGCAGTTGTTCCTGGAGGCGTTCGACCTGGGTCGACTGCCACTCGACGGAGAGGCCGGTGGCCGACACGGGCGCCGGGTTGTCGGGCCTGGGGAGCCCGAAGACGGCCGCGCCGACTCCGATCGCGGCGACCACGGTGAGCCACGCGGCGAGCCGGCCGCGGGCTACGCGGGTGAACACAGACATCGGATGCCCTCACGGTCCTTCGACGGTAAAATCTCGACTGCCAAGAGTTTTGCTCATCAAGAGTATCGTGGCAACTCGAAGAACGAGCATCTTGATAGGCGAGATTTAAGCGGACGTTCTATGCTGCAACCCGGCCCGTTCGACAGGGGGAATCGACGAGACGTGGCAGCACACGGCATGTATCGGCGGCGGACGGACCGGCGCGGGCGGATGATCGCGGACATCACCAACGACCTGCGCCGCTACTCGTCGGACGCCCAGCACGTCGGGCATGCCTTCGCCAACCTGCACGGCCTCAACGCCACCGACCTGCAGGCCCTCATCGCTGTGATGGACGCCGAGCTGGCCGAGGACCCGATCACCCCCGGCCGGCTGGGGGAGCAGCTCAATCTCTCCTCCGGGTCGGTGACCGCCCTGATCGACCGGCTGGAGCGGGCCGGGCACATCCGGCGCGACCGGGACACCGTCGACCGGCGCAAGGTGCTGCTGCACTACGCCGACCGGGGCGCCGCCCTGGCGATGGAGTTCTTCCAGCCGCTGGGTGCGCGGACCGACCGGGTGATGGCCGACTTCACCGACGGCGAGCTCGAGGTGGTCCACCGCTTCATGGCGGCGATGAGCGGGTCGGTGCGTGAACACCGGGACGCCGTGCGCGCCGCCCGCCCGGAACCGCCCCGGCGGACCGCGGACTGACCCGTGCCGGGCCGGCTCGTCCGGGCCGCCCCGCCCTCGGTAGCCGGCCGACCTGCGCCCGTGAACCGCTCCGCGCCGCCGTCACTCTCCGCGCCGGCTGGCCGGATACCGTGCGCATCCGTCCATGGTGAGCCGTCGCTGCTCCCAGCGGATCCACAGCTTGAACCTATCTGAACAGATGCCCGCTGAACTGGGGTTTCTCCGGCGTCGACGGTTATCGTTCAATCGACGCCCGACGACGTGCATCCTCCGGTCGGGTCCGCTCCCGGATTGACGCCCGCATACGCGGAGTCACCGTCGCGCCCTGACCCCCGCCCGATGGAAGGGGGACCCCATGACCACGGCCCCGGCCAACCTGCTGGCCGTCCGCCGGCTGCTCCTCGACCACCTGCCCAACCTCGACCCCGCCTCGGTGGGGATCGTCGGCGACTCGGCCCACCGCGGCGGCTACCACTGTGGATCGGACCGGGTGGTGACCAACGACTACTCGGTGGTGGAGTCCCCACGGGACACCAACGGCCTCACCCTCTACGCCTCCGCGCTCGACGTCGGCACCTTCACGGTGCGATCCAACGGTGCGACGCACAACCTGCGGACGTTCTCGAACTGGTGCGTCGCACAGTGCCGGGCGAACACCTCGGACAGCCGGGACCTCCGCTCGATCATCTACTCCCCGGACGGGGTGACCGTGCGGCGGTGGGACCGGCTGGGCAGGCGCACCACCGGCGACGACTCGCACCTCTACCACACCCACTTCAGCTTCTTTCGCGACTCGACCAAGGCCGGACGGGACCAGACCCCGCTGTTCCGGCGCTACCTGACCTCCATCGGACTCCTGGAAGGCCCCGACATGACCCCCGAAGAGCACAGCTGGCTGCAGACCGTCCACCGCAACCTGACCGTCCTGGACGGGCGGAACCCGGTGGGTCAGATCTACACCCGGATGGCGATGGGCGAGGACCACACCAACCCCGACTTCGTCGTAACGCACCCGACCCTGAAGTCCCTCGGTGCGCAGCTCACCGCCCTCCAGACGGCACTCGCCGCGCTGGCGAACAAGGACTTCACCGACGAGCAGGCGATCATCACCGGCGTGCTGGCCGGGCTCACCCCGGAGAAGATCGCCGCGGCCATCCCGCCGACCATCGCCAAGCAGGTCGCCGACGAACTCGCCAACCGTCTGGCGGCCTGACCGGGTTCCGCAACACCTATTCCGCAATATCTCTTGCGGAATAGGTGTTGCGGATGTCAGGCTGTCGGCGTGGAAACCCCCGACGTACGCCAGGTCACCGACTCGCGGGTGCTCGCCGCGATGTCCCACCCGCTACGCCGCCGACTGATGGACGTGCTCAAGGTCGACGGTCCGTCCACCGTCGGCATGCTGGCCGAGCGCACCGACCAGGCGCCGGCCAACGTCAGCCACCACCTCAGGGTGCTGGCCGCGGCCGAGCTGGTCGTCGAGGCGCCCGAGCGGGCCCGGGACCGCCGGGAACGGTGGTGGCGGCTGGTCACCCGCGGGGTCCGCTGGTCCAACACCGACTTCGACGCCGACCCCGCGGCCCGCGCGGTCGCCGACGCGGCCACCTCGCTCAACCTCGACCGGCACGTCGCGCTGGCCCGGGCCTGGCACGCGGCGGACGAGTCCGCGCAGGCCGCCTGGGGCGACGGGCCCTTCTCCACCGACCGCTGGCTGCGGCTCACCCCTGAGGAGCTGGCCGAACTCGGCCGCGAGGTGATCGACCTGCTGGCCCGCTGGGGCGACCGCGAGATCCCGGACGACGGCCGGGACCGGCAACCGGTCTTCCTCTTCGCCTACGGCGTCCCGGCCCAGCCGTGACCCTCACCCGGCCGACCGTCGCCCCGGCCCGGGGGCCGGGCGGGCTCTCGGGGCACCGTGACTTCCGCCTGCTCTGGGCCGCCCAGACGGTCAGCGCGGTCGGCAGCAACGTCACCGCGGTCGCGCTGCCGCTGGTGGCGGTCGCGGTCCTCGGCGCCGGCCCGTTCGCTGCGGCGGTGCTCACCGCCGCCGCCTGGCTGCCCTGGCTGCTGGTCGGCCTGCCCGCCGGAGCCTGGGTGGACCGGCTGCGGCGCCGCCCGGTGATGATCATCTGCGACCTGCTGTCGGCGCTGCTGTTCCTCAGCGTCCCGGTGGCCGCGGCGCTCGGCGTGCTCACCATGGGCCAGCTGCTGGCTGTGGCGCTCGTCGCCGGCGCCGCCCGGGTCTTCTTCGAGACCGCCGACCAGGTCTACCTGCCCGTGCTGCTCCGCCCCGAGCAGGTGCCGGCGGGCAACGCCCGGCTCCAGACCACCCAGACCGCCAGTTACGTGGTCGGGCCCGGGCTGGCCGGCCTGATCGCCCAGCTCGCCGGCGCGGTCGCCGCGCTGCTGGTGGACGCGGTCAGCTTCCTGGTCTCGGCGTGGTGCCTGTGGCGGATCCGGGCGGTCGAGCCGGGGCCGGCCCCGCGCGAGCGGTCCACCTCGTTGCGCCGGGAGATCACCGAAGGACTGCGGTTCGTCGCGCGCGACCCGTACCTGCGGGTGCTCACCGCCTTCGGCGCCGCCAGCAACGTCGGGCTGATCGGCTACCAGGCGGTGCTGGTGGTCTTCCTGGTCCGCGACGTCGGGCTGGCACCCGGGCCGGTCGGCACGCTGGTCGCCGTCACCAGCCTCGGCGGGGTGGTCGGGGCGGTGGCTGCCACGACCGTCGCCCGGCGGATCGGCACCGGTCGGGCACTGCTGCTGGCCGGCGCGCTTACCGGGCCGCCCGCCCTGCTCATCCCGCTCGCCGGGCCCGGCGCGCGGCTGGTCTGGCTCGCGCTGGGCGGAATCCTGGTGAGCTTCGGGGTGGCGATCGGGAACGTCGTCAAGGGCAGCTTCCGGCAGACGTACACCCCGCACCACCTGCTGGGCCGGGTGACGGTGAGCGGGCAGCTGCTCAACTACGGGACCATTCCGCTGGCCGCCGTGCTCGCCGGCGCCATCGGCGCCGGGTACGGCCCGCACCGGGCCATCCTGGTGATGACCGGGTGGCTGGCGCTGACCCCGCTGATCCTGCTGGTCGGCCCGATCCGGCTACGGCGGGACCTGCCGACGGCCGCCCACGCGGCCTGAGACGCGCAGCGGCGGCGGTCGGGAACGACCGCCGCCACCGGCACGGAACTACATCGGGCGGACGTTGTCCGCCTGCGGCCCCTTCTGCCCCTGGGTCACCTCGAACTCGACCTTCTGGCCCTCGTTCAGTTCCCGGTAACCACTCGTCGCGATGGCCGAGTAGTGGACGAACACGTCCGGACCTCCGCCGTCCTGCTCGATGAAGCCGAAGCCCTTTTCCGAGTTGAACCACTTGACCGTGCCGGTTGCCATGCATCTCTCCCTGTTCAAGACGGGTGACCCTCCGCGTCCACGGGACGGTCGCCCTGTACCTCCTCGACAGTAACCGGCGGACCGCCGGTTTGCGCGCCGAAGTGCCGTAGAGAGGTCAACGGAAAACGTGTCGCGGGTCGCGTAGCAAAACCGGCCCGGCCTCTACCCGGCTCCGGCATGCTCGACCGGTGACCGCACCCAGTACAACAGCGTTGACCGTCCTGGAACACGAGATCGACGCCCCGGGCGACGGCCTGGACCGCCTCCGGCTGGTCCCCACCCCGTTCGTGCCCGAGGTGCGGCTGCACCTCGCCGAGGACGCCATCGTCTGGTGGGCCCGGATGGAGGCCGCCGCCGGTCACACCCTGGCGCCCCCGTACTGGGCCTCGGCCTGGGCCGGCGGGCAGGCGCTCGCCCGGTACCTGCTCGACCACCCGGAGCTGGTCGCGGGGCGCCGGGTGCTCGACCTCGCCGCCGGCTCGGGGCTGGTGGCCATCGCCGCCGCGCTGGCCGGCGCCGGACGGGTCGTCGCCAACGACGTCGACCCCTGGGCGGTGGCCGCGGTGACGGTCAACGCCCGGGCCAACCGGGTGGCGGTCGTCACCACCGGGAGCGACCTGCTCGACGGCGACGCCGACGGGGCGGACCTGCTGCTCGCCGGCGACGTGCTCTACGACGCGGAGCTGGCCGAGCGGGTGCTGCCCTTCCTGCGCCGCGCCGCCGCCGCCGGGGCGCAGGTGCTGGTCGGCGACCCCGATCGGGGACACCTGCCGGCCGGCGCGCTGGAGGTCGTCGCCCGGTACCCGGTGCCGACCACCGAACCCCAGGTCGACGGCCTGGTACGCCAGGTGCAGGTGCTCCGGCCGCGCTGACCCGCTCAGGGGTGACCCCGAGCCCGGGTTCAGGGGGTGGTGGGGGGCCGGACCCGATGTGGCGGGGACACCCCCGGCCATAGGTTCATCCCATGCTGGATTCGTTGGCGCAGGTCGGGGAGTTGCCGGTCACCCTCCTGATGGGAGTGCTGGGGCTGGTCATGCTCCTGGACGCCGTACCGCTGCTCGGGGTGCTGGTGCCCGGGGACGTAGCGATCCTCGCGGCCGTCGGCGCGGCGGGTGGCGCGACGACCGGCGCGGCCACCCTCGGCGCGGTCGTCGGCGGTTGCGTCGCCGGCTGGTCGCTGAGCTTCCTCGCCGGCCGGGTGTACGGCGACCGGCTGCGGCGCAGCCGCGTCGGCGGCTGGATCGGCGAGGCCCGCTGGGCGGCCGCCGAGGGAATCCTGCGCTCCGGTGGCGGGCGGATGGTGCTGGTCGCGCCCTTCCTGCCGGTCTTCAACGCGCTGCTGCCGCTGGCCGCCGGCGGGCTGCGGATGTCGTACCGCCGGTTCGTCGGCTGGGCGACCGCCGGCGCGGTGGCCTGGGCCGGTCTCTACCTGGCGCTGGGCACCGCCTCGCGGTCGCTGGCCGGGCTGCTGCCGGGGGAGGGGAGCCCGATGCTGTTCACCATGGCGGTCGGGCTGCTGCTGGCCGGGACGATGCTGTTCGGCGCCCGACGCCGGCTGCGGGCGGTGGCCGGCGTCGGTCAGCCAAGCTGACCGACGCCGGGCGGCTCACCAGCCGCGGGCCCGCCACTGCGGCACCGAGGGCCGCTCCGCGCCGAGGGTGCTGTCCTGGCCGTGACCCGGGTAGAACCAGGTCTCGTCCGGCAGCCGGTCGAAGAGTTTGTGTTCGACGTCGTCGATCAGCTGGGCGAAGCGCTCCGGGTCCTTGTCGGTGTTGCCCACCCCGCCGGGGAAAAGGGAATCGCCGGTGAACAGGTGCGGGGGGCCGGCCGGGTCGCGGTAGAGCAGCGCGATCGAGCCGGGAGTGTGCCCCTTGATGTGCACGACCTCCAGCGCGCAGTCGCCGACCGCCACCGTGTCGCCGTCGGTGAGCGTCTCCGCGGCGATCGGCAGGCCCTCGGCGTCGTCGGCGTGCGCCAGGACGCGGGCGCCGGTCTTGGCGGCCACCTCCTCCAAGGCGACCCAGTGGTCCATGTGGCGGTGGGTGGTGACCACGCTGGACAGGCCACCGTCGCCGACCAGGTCGAGCAGCCGGGGCGCCTCGTTCGCGGCGTCGATCAGCACCTGCTCGCCGGTTTCCCGGCAGCGCAGCAGGTAGGCGTTGTTGTCCATCGGGCCGACCGACAGCTTGGTGACGGTGAGCCGGTCCAGCTCCCGGACGGCGGGCGGGCCGCCGGGCGTGACGTCTCCGGTGTAGCTCATGACGGTGTCTATATCCATTCCGGTGGAGTCGGCAGGTGACCGTCCGGGGTGACGGTCAGCGGGTCGCCGCTGCTGCGGCCGATCAACCAGGCGGCCAGCTCGGCGGCGGGACCGGCGATCCGGGGCGCGCGCTCGGGGTCGCCGACGATGAACTCCTGCGGGCCGTCGTCGGGGTGCAGCACCATCGGCGGCGCGTCGTCGCGGGCGGCGAGGCCGGCGCCGACCTCGTGCAGCAGGTGCTGGGCGAACGCGGCCGGCCAGTCGGCCGGCCGATAGCCGGCGGCCAGGTCGACGTGGTGCACCTCCAGCTCGCGCAGCCGGCCCCAGACCAGCAGCGCCGCCTGCCACGGCCCGCGCCGGGTCTCCACGGTGGCCGCCCACGCCTCGACCGGCATCGCGGCCACGGCCTCGGTGAACCGCTCGGCGGAGCGGTGCAGGTCGTCGAGGTGCGCGGCCACCGGCCGGGCGGCGCCGGCCTCGATGTCGGCGCTGCGGGCCGCGATGCTGGCGTACATCGGGATCCGCTCGCCGGTACGGGCGGAGGTGAGCAGGTTGACGAAGCCGTCGGCGTTGCGGGCCAGGTGGGCCAGCACGTGGCCGCGGGTCCAACCGGGCAACAGGGAGGGCGCCGCGAGGTCCGCGGCGTCCAGCCCCTCAGCGGTACGGAGCAACCGGTCGGTGGCGGCGGCCACCTCGCCGGTCAGCAGAAGCGGATCCGTGGTCACGCCACGACCCTAGCGGTCCCGGCCCGGCCCGTCGCCGGGGAAATCGCTTTCGGCGCGTCGGCGCGACCCCTACCGTCGGCGTCGTACGGGACACCGGGACGACGGACGGGGGGTGGTGACATGCCGGTCGCAGCACGCGTGTTCCCCGCCACCCGTTTCTCTCCCGAAGAGGATGACATGACCATCGATCTGACCGCCCTCGGCCTCGACGCCGAGCGGGCGGCGTACGTACGCCGGCGCCCCGACCGACGTCCGGGCCGGGTGGCCCGGGTCGACCGCGGCGTCTGCACCGTGCTCTGCGCGGACGGCCCGGTCCGCGCCAGCCTGGGCCCGGCGGTGCTGGCCGCCGCCGCCCGGGATCTCTCCGCGCTGCCCTGCGCGGGTGACTGGGTGCTGCTGGCGACCTGGCCGGACGGCCCGGTGACCGTCGACACGGTGCTGCCCCGACGCACCGCGCTGGTCCGGCGGACCGCCGGCAAGGACGCCAGCGGGCAGGTGCTCGCCGCCAACCTCGACACCGCGGCGGTGGTCGAGCCGGTCCATCCGGAGCCGGACGTGGCCCGGATCGAGCGGCTGCTCTCGCTGGCCCACGAGTCGGGGGCCACGCCGCTGGTGGTGCTCACCAAGGTCGACCTGGCCGCCGACCCGGAGGCGGTCGCCCGACAGCTCGCCGCGGTGGCCCCGGGGGTGCCGGTGCTGCCGGTCAGCGCCGAGCAGGGCACCGGCCTGGCGCCGCTGCGGGAGCACGTCGCCCCGGGGCGGACCCTGGGGCTGCTCGGGCCCTCCGGCGCGGGCAAGTCGAGCCTGGTCAACGCCCTCGCCGGGGCGGCCGTCATGCCCACCCAGGCGATCCGGCGGGTCGACGGCAAGGGGCGGCACACCACCACCTGGCGGGCGCTGGTCCCGATCCCCGGCGGCGGCGCGGTGCTGGACACCCCGGGGGTACGGGCCGTCGGCCTGCTCGACGGCACCGCCGGGCTGGACCGGGCGTTCGCCGACATCGCCGAGCTGGCCACCGGCTGCCGGTACGCCGACTGCGGGCACGAGGCCGAGCCGTCCTGCGCGGTGCGGGAGGCGCTGGAGAGCGGGGAGCTGCCCGCCCGGCGCTGGGAGAGCTGGCGTCGGCTCCAGCGGGAGGTGGCGTACGAGAGCCGCCGCCGGGAGACCCGGCTGGCCGCGGAGCGGCGGGGCGGCTGGCGGGGTGGCCGGCGTCGCACGGCGCGTCCGTCGTCGCCACCGGGTCCGGGGGGATTCTGACGGGTCAGCTCCGGCTGCGGAGGGCGAGCCCGACCGGTGTGAGCTGGGGGAATGTGCGGGCGCGGAAAGTTGTCGTACCTCGGGGCTAGTCTTGCCGAGGCGTTCTTTCTGCGCCCGCAAAACCGCTCAGACCTCGCTCGGAGCGGCCAGATCCGCCTCACTCTTTTCATCCGGGAGCACACGCACCGTGGCCGACCGACTGATCATCCGTGGCGCGCGCGAGCACAACCTGCGTGACGTCAGTCTCGACCTGCCCCGGGACGCCCTGATCGTCTTCACCGGGCTCTCCGGGTCGGGCAAGTCGAGCCTGGCCTTCGACACCATCTTCGCCGAGGGCCAGCGGCGCTACGTCGAGTCGCTCTCGTCGTACGCCCGGCAGTTCCTCGGCCAGATGGACAAGCCCGACGTCGACTTCATCGAGGGCCTCAGCCCCGCCGTCTCGATCGACCAGAAGTCCACCTCGCGCAACCCGCGCTCCACGGTCGGCACCATCACCGAGGTCTACGACTACCTCCGGCTGCTCTTCGCCCGGATCGGCGAGCCGCACTGCCCGGTCTGCGGCGAACGGATCTCCAAGCAGAGTCCGCAGCAGATCGTCGACCGGGTCCTGGCCATGGCCGAGGGCACGAAGTTCATGGTGCTCGCCCCGGTGGTGCGCGGCCGCAAGGGCGAATACGTCGACCTCTTCGCCGAGCTCCAGGGCAAGGGCTACGCCCGGGCCCGGGTCGACGGCGTGGTGCACCAGCTCACCGAGCCGCCGAAGCTCAAGAAGCAGGAGAAGCACACCATCGAGGTGGTGATCGACCGGCTCAGCGTCAAGGCGAGCGCCAAGCAGCGGCTGACCGACTCGGTCGAGGCCGCGCTCGGCCTCTCCGGCGGCCTGGTGCTGCTCGACTTCGTCGACCTGGCCGAGGACCACCCCGACCGGGAGCGCCGCTACTCCGAGCACCTGGCCTGCCCGAACGACCACCCCCTCGCCATCGAGGACCTGGAGCCCCGGGTCTTCTCCTTCAACGCGCCGTACGGCGCCTGCCCGGACTGCACCGGCCTGGGCACCAAGAAGGAGGTCGACCCGGAACTGGTCGTCCCGGACCCGGAGCGCACCCTGCGCGACGGCGCGCTCCAGCCCTGGGCCACCGGGCACAACCTGGAATACTTCCTCCGGCTGCTGGAGGCGCTCGGCGAGAGCCAGCACTTCGACATCGACACGTCGTGGCGGGCGCTGCCCTCCCGGGCCCAGAAGATCATCCTGCACGGCTCCGACGACCAGGTGCACGTCCGCTACCGCAACAAGTACGGCCGCGAGCGCTCCTACTACACCGGCTTCGAGGGCGTGGTGCAGTGGATCGAGCGCCGGCACACCGACACCGAGTCGGAGTGGTCGCGGGACAAGTACGAGGGTTACATGCGGGACGTGCCCTGCGCGGCCTGCGGCGGCACCCGGCTCAAGCCCGAGGTGCTCGCGGTCACCCTCGCCGGCCGGAGCATCGCCGAGGTCTGCAACCTGTCGGTGGGCGAGGCGGCCGAGCTGCTCGCCGGCATCGAGCTGACCGACCGGCAGAAGATGATCGCCGAGCGGGTGCTCAAGGAGATCAACGCCCGGCTGAAGTTCCTGCTCGACGTCGGCCTGGACTACCTCTCCCTGGACCGCGCGGCCGGCACCCTCTCCGGCGGTGAGGCGCAGCGCATCCGGCTGGCCACCCAGATCGGCTCCGGCCTGGTCGGCGTGCTCTACGTGCTGGACGAGCCGTCGATCGGCCTGCACCAGCGGGACAACCACCGGCTGATCGAGACCCTGATCCGGCTGCGCGGTCTGGGCAACACGCTGATCGTGGTCGAGCACGACGAGGACACCATCCGCACGGCCGACTGGATCGTCGACATCGGCCCGGGGGCCGGCGAGCACGGCGGCAAGATCGTGCACAGCGGCTCGGTGCCCGCGCTGCTGGAAAATCCGGAGTCGGTCACCGGGGCGTACCTGTCCGGCCGCAAGGCGATCCCGACGCCCCGGCAGCGCCGCCCGCAGACGCCGGAGCGGGAGCTGGTGGTGCACGGGGCGCGCGAGCACAACCTGCGCGACCTCACCGTCTCCTTCCCGCTCGGCCAGCTGATCGCGGTCACCGGGGTCTCCGGCTCCGGCAAGTCGACCCTGGTCAACGACATCCTGCACGCCGTGCTGGCCAACCAGATCAACGGCGCGCGGCTGGTCCCCGGCCGGCACACCCGGGTCACCGGCCTGGAGCACGTCGACAAGGTCGTCGGGGTCGACCAGTCGCCGATCGGGCGCACGCCCCGGTCCAACCCGGCCACCTACACCGGGGTCTGGGACCACGTCCGCAAGCTCTTCGCCGAGACGACCGAGGCCAAGGTCCGGGGGTACGGCCCGGGCCGGTTCTCGTTCAACGTCAAGGGCGGGCGCTGCGAGGCCTGCTCCGGTGACGGCACCATCAAGATCGAGATGAACTTCCTGCCGGACGTCTACGTCCCCTGCGAGGTCTGCAAGGGCGCCCGTTACAACCGGGAGACCCTGGAGGTCCACTACAAGGGCCGGACCGTCTCCGACGTGCTGGAGATGCCGATCGAGGAGGCGGCCGAGTTCTTCTCCGCCATCCCGGCCATCCACCGGCACCTCAAGACGCTGGTGGACGTCGGCCTCGGCTACGTCCGGCTCGGCCAGCCCGCGCCGACGCTCTCCGGCGGTGAGGCGCAGCGGGTCAAGCTCGCCTCCGAGCTGCAGAAGCGCTCCACCGGCCGGACGGTCTACGTGCTCGACGAGCCCACCACCGGCCTGCACTTCGAGGACATCCGCAAGCTGCTGATGGTGCTGGAGGGCCTGGTCGACAAGGGCAACACGGTGATCACCATCGAGCACAACCTCGACGTGATCAAGACCGCCGACTGGCTGATCGACATGGGCCCGGAGGGCGGCCACCGGGGCGGCCTGGTGCTGGCCACCGGCACGCCCGAGGAGGTCGCCGAGGTGGCCGAGAGCCACACCGGCCAGTTCCTGCGCCAGGTGCTCAAGCTCGACGGCGAGGCCAAGGGCGCCAAGGCGGCCACCACCCGGGCGGCCAGGGCCAACGGCAGCACCGCGAAGCCGCGTACCCGGAAGGTGCCGGCCGGGGCGCGCTGAGCGACGCCACGGCGTGGCGGTGCGCGACGCTGACGGGCGGGTCGGGGAACCGGCCCGCCCGTCGTCGTGTTCGGTGGGCGACGCGGTGAACCGTCGGGCACAGTGATCCGTGTGCACGGGTGTGGCCGCGGTGCGGGAGCGGCCACCGCAGGCGAGAGAAGGGCCGGAGATGAGTGACGATCAGGTGCTGACCGGGCCGGGTACCCAGACGCGGCGCGCGCTGCTCGCGGGGGCCGGCGCGGTCGGGGCGTCCGTGGTCCTGGCCGCCTGCGGCGGGGACGACTCCGGTGCCGGCGGCACCGCGCCGACCAGCGGCGGGCCGGGCGCGTCCAGCGCCGGCGACGCGGAGGGCGGCGACCGCCAGGGCGCGGCCTCGATCGCCACGACCGGCGACATCCCGGTCGGCGGCGGGAAGGTCTACGCCGCCCAGGGCGTGGTGATCACGCAGCCGACCCCGGGGGAGTTCAAGGCCTTCGACCCGATCTGCACCCACCAGAACTGCCCGGTGTCGAACGTCGACGGCGGCACGATCAACTGCACCTGCCACGGCAGCAAGTTCGGCATCGCCGACGGCGCCGTGAAGCAGGGGCCGGCGACCAGGCCCCTGGCCGCCAAGGAGATCAAGATCCAGGGCGACCGGATCTCCCTCGCCTGACCCGCCCTCCCGCCCCGCCGCACGGGTCGAGGGGGCGGTGGCGTGCGGGTGTGGCGGCCGGGCCGGGGTGTCGGGGGTGCGGATTAGGGTTGGGGGGTGGCTGATCCCTCGACCTATCGTCCGGCGCCCGGCACCATCCCGGAGTCGCCGGGGGTCTACCGGTTCCGCGACGGCACCGGCCGGGTGATCTACGTCGGCAAGGCGAAGAACCTCCGCAGCCGGCTCAACTCCTACTTCGGCGACCTCTGGGGCCTGCACGAGCGCACCCGGCAGATGGTGACCACCGCCGAGTCGGTCGACTGGATCACCGTCGGCACCGAGGTCGAGGCGCTCCAGCAGGAGTTCACCTGGATCAAGCAGTACGACCCCCGGTTCAACGTCCGCTACCGCGACGACAAGTCCTACCCCTACCTGGCCGTCACCCTCGACGAGGAATACCCGCGCCTGCAGGTGATGCGCGGGGCCAAACGCAAGGGGGTGCGCTACTTCGGGCCCTACTCGCATGCCTGGGCGATCCGCGAGACGCTCGACCTGCTACTGCGGGTCTTTCCGGCCCGCACCTGCTCCTCCGGGGTGTTCAAGCGGGCCGGCCAGGTCGGCCGCCCCTGCCTGCTGGGCTACATCGGCAAGTGTTCCGCGCCCTGCGTCGGCAGCGTCTCCGCCGAGCAGCACCGCGACATCGTCGACGGCTTCTGCGAGTTCATGGCCGGCCGCACCGACAGCATGGTCCGCCGGCTGGAACGGGAGATGACCGAGGCCAGCGAGCAGTTGGAGTTCGAGCGGGCCGCCCGGCTCCGCGACGACGTGGCCGCGCTGCGCCGAGCGATGGAGAAGCAGACCGTGGTGCTCGGCGACGGCACCGACGCCGACGTGGTCGCCTTCGCCGACGACCCGCTCGAAGCCGCCGTCCAGGTGTTCCACGTCCGCGACGGCCGGGTCCGCGGCCAGCGCGGCTGGGTGGTGGAGAAGACCGAGGACCTCAGCACCGGTGACCTGGTGCACCACTTCTGCACCCAGGTCTACGGCGGCGAGCAGGGCGAGGCGGACGTCCCCCGCGAGCTGCTCGTCCCCGAGCTGCCCGCCGACGCCGATGCGCTGGCCGACTGGCTGTCGAGCCACCGGGGCAGCCGGGTGTCGCTACGGGTGCCGCAGCGCGGCGACAAGAAGTCGTTGATGGAGACCGTCGAGCGCAACGCCAAGGACGCCCTGACCCGGCACAAGCTCAAGCGGGGCAGCGACCTGACCACCCGCAGCAAGGCGCTCGACGAGATCAGCGAGGCGCTCGGCATGCGTACCTCGCCGCTGCGCATCGAGTGTTTTGACGTCTCCCAGATCCAGGGCACCGACGTGGTGGCCAGCATGGTGGTCTTCGAGGACGGCCTGCCGCGCAAGAGCGAATACCGCCGCTTCATCGTCCGGGGCGCCACCGACGACCTCTCCGCCATGTCCGAGGTGCTGCGCCGCCGCTTCGCCCGCTACCTCGACGCCCGCGCCGAGACCGGCGAGATCGGCGAGGAGACCGCGTCGGATCCGGACCGCCCCGGCATCGACCCCACCACCGGCCGGCCGCGCCGGTTCGCGTACCCGCCGCAGCTGGTGGTCGTCGACGGCGGCGCACCGCAGGTGACCGCCGCCGCCCAGGCCCTCGCGGAGCTGGGCATCGACGACGTGGCGCTCTGCGGGCTGGCCAAGCGGCTGGAGGAGGTCTGGCTCCCCGACGACGAGTTCCCGGTCATCCTGCCGCGCACCTCCGAGGGGCTCTACCTGCTCCAGCGGGCCCGGGACGAGGCGCACCGGTTCGCCATCACCTTCCACCGGCAGCGGCGCTCCAAGCGGATGACCGAGTCGGCGCTGGACAACGTCCCCGGGCTGGGGGAGGTGCGCCGCAAGGCGTTGCTGCGCCACTTCGGCTCGCTCAAGCGGCTCTCCGCCGCCACCGTGGAGGAGATCACCGAGGTGCCCGGGGTGGGCAGGCGCACCGCCGAGGCGATCCTCGCCGCCCTCGACGGCGACGAGGCGAAGGCCGGGGCTGCCGACTAGCCCTGTTCGGCGAGGACGGCGAGGAGCTGCTCGCCGTACTTGGCGAGCTTGTTCTCGCCGACGCCGTTGACCCGAGCCAGCTCGGCCAGGGAGGCGGGAGCGTCCGTGGCGATCTGCCGCAGGGTGGCGTCGTGGAAGATCACGTACGCCGGGACGCCCTGCTCCTTGGCCGTCGCGCCCCGCCAGGCGCGCAACCGCTCGAACAGCGACGCGGCGGCGGGGGAGAGGTCGGCGACCACGGTGGCCGCGCCGCGCGGCTTCGCCGACCGGGTCGACGCGGGCTTCTCCGGCTCCCGGCGCATGGTCACCGTGCGCCGCCGGCCCAGCACCTCGGCGCTGGCCTCGGTCAGCGCCAGCGTGCCGTAGTCGCCCTCGACCGCGAGCAGCCCCTCGGCCAGCAACTGGCGCACCACCCCGCGCCACTCCGCCTCGCGCAGCTCGCCGCCGATGCCGAAGGTGCTCAGTGCGTCGTGGCCGTGCTGCGTGATCTTCTCGGTCGTCCGGCCGAGCAGGATGTCGACGCAGTGCCCGGCGCCGAAGCGCTGGTTGCGTTCCCGGTCTAGCCGGAAGACGGTGGAGAGCAGCTTCTGCGCCGCCACCGTGCCGTCCCAGGTCTCCGGCGGGGTGAGGCAGGTGTCGCAGTTGCCGCAGTCGGCGGAGCCCGGCTCGCCGAAGTAGTCGAGCAGCTGCGCCCGGCGGCAGCGCACCGTCTCGCAGAGGGCCAGCATCGCGTCCAGGTGGGTGGCGAGGTTGCGTCGGTGGGCGAGGTCGCCCTCCGAGGTCTCGATCATCTTGCGCTGCTGCACCACGTCCTGGAGCCCGTACGCGAGCCAGGCGGTGGACGGCAGCCCGTCCCGGCCGGCCCGCCCGGTCTCCTGGTAGTAGCCCTCCACCGACTTGGGCAGGTCGAGGTGGGCGACGAACCGGACGTCCGGCTTGTCGATGCCCATCCCGAAGGCGATGGTGGCCACCATGACCAGCCCGTCCTCGCGCAGGAAGCGCTGCTGGTTGGCCGCGCGGGTGCGGGCGTCCAGGCCCGCGTGGTACGGCAGGGCGGCCACGCCGTTCTGGACCAGGAACTCGGCGGTCTTCTCCACCGAGGCGCGGGAGAGGCAGTAGACGATCCCGGCGTCGCCCGGGTGCTCGTCGCGGAGCAGGGTCAGCAGCTGCTTGCGCGGCTCCCGCTTGGGCACGATCCGGTACTGGATGTTGGGCCGGTCGAAGCTGGCGACGAAGTGCCGTGCCTCGGTCAGCTTGAGCCGGGTGGCGATCTCGGCCCGGGTGGCGCCGGTGGCGGTGGCGGTCAGCGCGATCCGGGGCACGGCCGGCCACCGCTCGTGCAGCATCGACAGGGCCAGGTAGTCGGGGCGGAAGTCGTGCCCCCACTGCGACACGCAGTGCGCCTCGTCGATGGCGAACAGCGCGATCCGGCCCCGGTCGAGCAGTTGCTGCACACCCCGGGTGCCGAGCGCCTCGGGGGCGAGGTAGAGCAGGTCCAGCTCGCCGGCGACGAAGGCCGCCTCGACCTTCCGCCGGGCGTCGAGGTCCTGCGTCGAGTTGAGGAAGCCGGCCCGGGCGCCGACCGCGGTCAACGCGTCGACCTGGTCCTGCATGAGCGCGATCAGCGGGGAGACCACCACCGCGACGCCGTCGCGGACCAGGGCCGGGATCTGGTAGCAGAGTGACTTGCCGCCGCCGGTGGGCATCAGCACCAGCGCGTCGCCGCCGGCCACCACGTGGTCGATGACCTCCCGCTGGAAGCCGCGGAAGGCGTCGTAGCCGAAGACCCGGTTGAGCACCCGGAGGGCGTCGGAGGTACGCGTCTCGGTGGGGGAGGTCATCCGGGGAGTCTACGAGCCGGCCCCGACACTGCGGCCGGCGCCGAGCCGCGGCCGGCCGTCGGGGGACGGGCGGGGGAATACCGCGGCCGCCGGGGCGGCTTTCCATCGTGGCGACACCGGACGGGGCAGGACACCGCACCGGTCGGACGGGCACGAACTGATCGACAGCGCCCGCCGGGATAGAGTCGCTGACTGACCACGCGCGTCCGGCGGACCGGGCGCGGCGCCACGGACACCGGGGGTAGCGGGAGTGAGCGAGGCGCGGACGGCCGGCGGGTACGCCCCGGACGGCCCCAGCACCACGGCGGAGGCGGACACCACGCTGGTGGTGGTCACCGGGCTTTCCGGCGGCGGCCGGAGCACGGTGGCCCGGGCGTTGGAGAACGTCGGCTACTACGTGGTGGACAACCTGCCACAGGCGCTGATGCTGGACATGGCCGAGCTGGCGGTCAAGGCCGGCGGCGCGGCCCGGCGTACGGCGATGGTGCTGGACGTCCGCTCGCGCGCCTTCTCCACCGACCTGGCGGGGGCGATCCGTGAGCTCAAGGAGCGCGGCTTCTCCCCGCGGGTGGTCTTCGTCGACGCCGACGACGAGGTGCTGATCCGCCGCTTCGAGAGCGTCCGCCGCTCGCACCCGTTGCAGGGCGAGGGACGGCTGGCCGACGGCATCGCCGTCGAGCGGGCGCTGCTGGAGGAGGCCCGCGACCAGGCCGACGTGATCATCGACACCAGCCACCTCAATGTGAATCAGCTCCGCCGCCGGGTCGAGGAGCTCTTCGGCGGCGAGGACGCCCGCCGGCTGCGGGTCACCGTGCTCTCCTTCGGCTTCAAGTACGGCCTGCCGCCGGATGCCGACTTCGTGCTGGACGCCCGGTTCCTGCCGAATCCGTACTGGGTGCCGGAGCTGCGCGAGCACACGGGGCGGGAGGAGGCGGTCAGCGCGTACGTGCTGGGCCAGGAGGGCGCGGACGACTTCGTGGCGTCGTACGCCGAGCTGGTCAACGCCACCACCACGGGCTTCGAGCGGGAGGGCAAGCGCTACCTGACCGTGGCGGTCGGCTGCACCGGTGGCAAGCACCGCAGCGTGGCGATCACCGAGGAGTTGGCCGGTCGGCTGCGCGAGGCCGGCCTCGCCGCCAACGCGCAGCACCGGGACCTGGGGCGGGAATGACCGCGACGAGGGTGGTCGCCTTCGGCGGAGGGCACGGCCTCTCCGCCTCGCTGCGCGCGCTGCGGCACTGCACCCCGGAGCTCGACCTGGACATCACCGCGGTGGTCACCGTCGGCGACGACGGCGGCTCCAGCGGGCGGCTGCGCGCCGAGCGCGGCGGCCTGCCCCCGGGCGACCTGCGGCAGGCCCTGGTGGCGCTGGCCGGCGACCACCCGGCCACCCGGCGCAGCGCCGGGCTGTTCCAGCACCGGTTCACCGGGGACGCCGGGGACGGGCTGGCCGGGCACGCGGTGGGCAACCTGGTGCTCTGCGGCCTGATCGAGCAGTTGGGCGACCCGGTGGCCGCCCTGGAGCACGCCGGCGCGATGCTCGGCGCGGTGGGCCGGGTGCTGCCGATGTCCCGCCAGCCGGTCGGCATCGAGGCCCGGGTCCGGGGCGCCGACCCGGACCGCCCCGACGAGGTGCGCACCGTGCGCGGCCAGCACCAGGTCGCGGTGAGCACCGGCCGGGTGGAGTCGTTGCGGCTCACCCCGGACGCCCCGGCAGCCTGCGACGAGGCGGTGGCCGCGGTCAAGGAGGCGGACTGGTTGATCTTCGGGCCGGGCAGCTGGTACACCAGCGTGCTGCCGCACCTGCTGGTCCCGGGACTGGCCGCCGCGGTCGTGGCGAGCCCGGCCCGCCGGCTGGTCACGCTCAACCTGGCCGCCGAGAAGGAGACGCTCGGCCTGTCGGCAGCCGACCACCTGGCCGCCCTGCACTGGTACCTTCCGCAACTCGCGGTGGACTACGTGCTGGCCGATTCGAAGGCGGTGGGTGACCCCGAACCGGTCCGACGTGCGGCAGAATCGCTGGGTGCCCGGCTGGTCCTCGCCCCCGTGGCCGTCACCGACGGCTCGCCCCGGCATGACCCGGCAGCCCTGGGCGCCGCGCTGGTGCCTGTCCTGGGCGCCGATCGTTAAGCACGTACGTAATCACCGGCGACACGCCGGTACGGGTCCGTGGAGGGGCGCAGAATGGCGATGACGGCTGCGGTCAAGGACGAGCTGAGTCGGGTCGACGTGCCCAAGCCCTGCTGCCGCCGGGCGGAGATGGCGGCGCTGCTGCGCTTCGCCGGCGGGTTGCACATCGTCTCCGGCCGGGTGGTGGTCGAGGCCGAGTTGGACACCGGGGCGGTGGCGCGCCGGCTGCGTCGGGAGATTGCCGAGGTGTACGGCTACCCCAGCGAGATCCACGTGCTGGCCTCCGGCGGGCTGCGCAAGGGCAGCCACTTCATCGTCCGGGTGGTCAAGGACGGCGAGGCGTTGGCGCGGCAGACCGGCCTGCTCGACGTCCGTGGCCGGCCGGTGCGCGGCCTGCCGCCGCACGTGGTGGCGGCGAACGTCTGCTGTGCGGTGTCGGCGTGGCGGGGCGCGTTCATGGCGCACGGCTCGCTGACCGAGCCGGGGCGTTCCAGCGCGCTGGAGATCACCTGCCCCGGGCCGGAGTCCGCCCTGGCCCTGGTCGGCGCGGCCCGCCGGATGGGCATCACCGCCAAGAACCGTGAGGTGCGCGGGGTGGACCGGGTGGTGGTCAAGGACGGCGACGCGATCGCCGCGCTGCTCACCCGGATCGGCGCGCACTCCAGCGTGCTGGCCTGGGAGGAGCGTCGGGTGAGGCGCGAGGTCCGGGCCACCGCCAACCGGCTGGCCAACTTCGACGACGCGAACCTGCGCCGCTCGGCGCGGGCCGCGGTGGCCGCCGCCGCCCGGGTGACCCGGGCACTGGAGATCCTCGCCGACGACGCGCCGAACCACCTCACCGACGCCGGGCGGCTGCGGCTGGAGCACCGGCAGGCGTCCCTGGAGGAGCTGGGCGCGCTGGCCGAGCCGCCGCTGACCAAGGACGCCATCGCGGGGCGGATCCGCCGGCTGCTGGCGCTGGCCGACAAGCGCGCCCACGACCTGGGCATCCCGGATACCGAAGCTGCCGTCACGCCCGACATGCTCGTGGTCTGATAGGACGGTGAGACGTCAGCATGCGAGCGGGATCACCACCCGGCGCGGCGCGACGTCACACGCTCGGATAGGGTCGCTGCGTACGGCAAGGGGGCCGGTACAGGCACATCCTCGCCGTGTTCACCGCCTCGGGCGGTCAGGTCCTCCGGACCGCGGCGGGGTGGCCGAGATGAACCGTCAACGGCCGGCTCCAACGGTCGGCGCACACACCTCCGCCGGCCCGGGTCTGACGCCGGCGGACCAGAACGCGAGGAGATGGGACCTGTGACCATCCGGGTTGGCATCAACGGCTTCGGCCGGATCGGCCGTAACTTCTTCCGGGCGGTGCTCGCCTCGGGCGCCGACATCGAGGTGGTGGGCGCCAACGACCTTGGCGACACCCAGACCACCGCGCACCTGCTCAAGTACGACACCATCCTCGGTCGGCTCCCGCACGAGGTCAAGGCGACCGCCGACGAGATCACCGTGGGCGGACGGAGCTTCAAGGTGTTCGCTGAGCGGGACCCCGGCAAGCTGCCCTGGGGGGACCTCGGCGCGGACGTGGTCATCGAGTCGACCGGTTTCTTCACCGACGCGACCAAGGCCAAGGCGCACATCGACGGCGGGGCCAAGAAGGTCATCATCTCCGCCCCGGCGAAGAACGAGGACGTCACGGTCGTGATGGGCGTGAACCACGACCAGTACGACCCGGCCAAGCACAACATCATCTCCAACGCCTCCTGCACCACCAACTGCCTCGCCCCGATGGCGAAGGTCCTGCACGACACGTTCGGCATCCAGCACGGTCTGATGACGACGATCCACGCGTACACCCAGGACCAGAACCTGCAGGACGCGCCGCACAAGGACCTGCGCCGGGCCCGGGCCGCCGCCCTGAACATCGTCCCGACCTCCACCGGCGCCGCGAAGGCGATCGGCCTGGTGCTGCCCGACCTCAAGGGCAAGCTGGACGGCTACGCGCTGCGGGTGCCGATCCCGACCGGCTCGGTCACCGACCTGACCGTCAACGTGGGTCGGGAGACCACCGTGGACGAGGTCAACGCCGCGCTGAAGGCCGCCGCGGACGGCCCGCTCAAGGGCATCCTGATCTACAACGAGGACCCGATCGTCTCCTCGGACATCGTGACCGACCCGGCGTCCTGCATCTTCGACGCGCCGCTGACCAAGGTCGTCGGCAACCAGGTCAAGGTCGTCGGCTGGTACGACAACGAGTGGGGCTACTCCAACCGGCTGGTCGACCTGGTCAAGCTGGTGGGTTCGTCGCTGTGAGCATCCGTACCCTCGACGACCTGCTCGCCGAGGGGGTGTCGGGTCGGCGCGTGCTGGTGCGCGCCGACCTGAACGTCCCGCTCGACAAGCAGACCGGTGACATCACCGACGACGGGCGCATCCGCGCCGTGCTGCCGACCCTGAGCGCGCTGGTGCAGGCGGGCGCCAAGGTGGTCGTCTGCTCGCACCTCGGCCGCCCGAAGGGCACGCCGGACCCGCAGTTCAGCCTCCGCCCGGTCGCCGGGCGGCTCGGTGAGCTGCTCGGCGCGCCGGTGCACTTCGCCGAGGACACCGTCGGCGAGTCCGCCCGCTCCACGGTGGACGGCCTGGCCGACGGCCAGGTCGCCCTGCTGGAGAACCTCCGGTTCAACAAGGGCGAGACCAGCAAGGACGACGCCGAGCGGGGCGCCTTCGCCGACCAGCTCGCCGCCTTCGGCGACGCGTACGTGGACGACGCCTTCGGCGCCGTGCACCGCAAGCACGCCAGCGTCCACGACGTGCCGGCGCGGCTGCCGCACGTGGCGGGCCGGCTGGTGCTGCGCGAGGTCGAGGTGCTCGGCAAGCTCACCGGCGAGCCGGAGCGGCCGTACGTGGTGGTGCTGGGCGGCTCGAAGGTCTCCGACAAGCTGGCCGTGATCGAGGCGCTGCTGCCGAAGGTCGACCGGCTGCTCATCGGCGGCGGGATGTGCTTCACCTTCCTCAAGGCCCAGGGCCACGAGGTGGGCACCTCCCTGCTGGAGAAGGAGATGGTCGAGACCTGCGGCAACCTCATCGAGCGGTCCGGGGGCAAGATCATGCTCCCGGTCGACGTGGTGGCCGCGGACGCCTTCGCCCCGGACGCCGCGCACGACACGGTCCCCGCCGACGGCATCCCGAGTCACCGGGTCGGCCTGGACATCGGGCCGGAGACGGTGGCCGGCTTCGCCGCCGCACTCTCCCAGGCGAAGACCATCTTCTGGAACGGCCCGATGGGCGTCTTCGAGATGCCGGCCTTCGCCGCCGGCACCCGGGGCGTCGCCGAGGCGGTCGCCAAGGCCGACGCGTTCAGCGTGGTCGGCGGCGGTGACTCCGCGGCGGCAGTGCGGGCCCTTGGCCTCGACGAGTCGTCGTTCGGGCACATCTCCACGGGTGGCGGCGCTTCCCTGGAATACCTCGAGGGCAAGACCCTCCCCGGCATCGCGGCCCTGGAGAACTGATGGCGAGCGTCACCCGCCGGCCGCTGATGGCCGGCAACTGGAAGATGAACTTGAACCACCTCGAGGCCAACCTGCTGGTGCAGAAGCTGGCCGCGAGCCTGACCGAGAAGCAGCTCACCGACGTCGAGACGGTGGTCCTGCCGCCCTTCACCGACCTGCGGACCGTGCAGACCGCGGTGGACGGCGACAAGCTGCTGATCGGCTACGGCGGGCAGGACCTCTCGCCCTACCAGTCGGGCGCCTACACCGGTGACATCTCCGGGGCGATGCTGGCCAAGCTCGGCTGCACGTACGTGGTGGTCGGGCACTCCGAGCGGCGCGCCTACCACTACGAGGACGACGCCATCGTCAACGCGAAGGTGGCGGCGGCGCTGGCCAACGGGCTCACCCCGATCCTCTGCATCGGCGAGGGTCTGGAGATCCGGGAGCAGCTGCGGCACGTCCCGCACTGCTGCGACCAGCTCGACGGCGCCCTGCAGGGACTCACCGCGGAGCAGGTCACCAAGGTCGTCGTGGCGTACGAGCCGGTCTGGGCGATCGGCACCGGCAAGACGGCCACCCCGGAGGACGCCCAGGAGGTCTGCGGGGAGGTCCGCAAGCGGCTGGTCGAGACGTACGACCAGGGCACCGCGGACCAGGTCAGGATCCTCTACGGCGGGTCGGTCAAGTCGTCGAACGTGGCTTCGATCATGGCCCAGCCGGACGTGGACGGCGCGCTGGTAGGCGGCGCGAGCCTGGACGCCGAGGAGTTCGCGAAGATCTGCCGGTTCCCGGAGCACACCGCCCGCTGATCGCTCGCTATCCTTGGCTTCGCCCGTCCACCGGTCGGTGCCACCGTGCCCGATCTGTCCGGGCGAGGATCGTAACGAGAGGACTGACCCCAGCCATGCCGATCTGGTTCGCATACACGTTGATCGTGTTGCTGGTCATCACGAGCATCCTGCTCACCATGCTCATCCTGCTGCACCGCGGTAAGGGCGGTGGGCTGTCGAGCATGTTCGGCGGCGGCGTCAGCTCCAGCCTGGCGGGTTCGTCGGTGGCCGAGAAGAACCTGGACCGCTACACCGTCCTGGTGAGCATCGTCTGGTTCGCCTGCATCGTCGGGCTCGGCCTCTGGCTGCGGCTCCAGCTCAGCAGCGGCTCCTGAACGGCTTCGCTTAGTCGTACAATCTGCGCGCGGTCCGTCACCCGACGGGCCGCGCGCAGGTCTTTTCGTCCCGCTGCACCGCGTCGCCGCCGCCCATCCCCCTCCGGGTGGTGGTCCCCTCCGACGGACAGGAGCGAGCAGCCGTGTCCAGTGGCAACGTGATCCGTGGTTCCCGGGTCGGATCGTCCCCGGAACGCTTCCCCGAACGGTACGAGCCCGCCCCGTGCCGCGTGGTGACCTACTGGTGCCGCAACGACCACACCACCGAGATCAGAGTGGCGGTGCAGGCGGAGGAGCCCCCGCTGTGGGACTGCCCCCGCTGCGGCCTGCCCGCCGGCCGGGACGCGGAGAACCCACCCGGCCGGGTCCGCCCCGAGCCGTACAAGACGCACCTGGCGTACGTGAAGGAGCGGCGCAGCCCCGCGGAGGGGGAGGCGATCCTCGCCGAGGCGCTCGCCGCCCTGCGGCGACGCCGGGGCCGGGACTGACGCGCCGGAGCCCCGGTCCCACCGGGGACCGGGGCTCCGCGTCGTCGACTCAGCGCAGGCTGCGCAGCCGGGGCGGCACGTTGGCCGCCGCCGGCCGGTCCAGCAGCCAGAGGGTACGCGAGACGCCCCGCGCGCCGGCCGCCGGCAGCTGCACCGAGCCGGCCCCGGCCAGCGCCATCCCGACCGCCCGGGCCTTGTCGGCCCCGCTGGCGACCAGCCAGACCTCCTCGGCCGTGTTGATCGTGGGCAGGGTGAGCGTGGTACGCAGCGGCGGCGGCTTCGGGCTGCCCCGGACCGCGCTGACCGGCCGGTTGTCGTGGTGCACCGGGTGCTCGGGGAAGACCGACGCCACGTGCCCGTCCTCGCCGACGCCCAGCATCAGGACGTCGAAGTGGGGGAGCGCGGCGTGCCCGGGCCGCGCGGCCCGGGCCAGCTCCTCGGCGTACGCGGCGGCGGCCGCCTCCGGGTCGGCGCCGGCCGGCCCGTCCGAGGGCGGCATCGGGTGCACCCGGGCCGGGTCCAGCGGCACGGCGTCCAGCAGGGCCGCCCGCGCCTGGGTCTCGTTGCGCTCCGGATCGCCGGCCGGCAGGAAACGCTCGTCGCCCCACCAGACGTCCACCCGGGACCAGTCGACCGCGTCGCGGGCCGGCAGCGCGGCCACCGCCCGGTACACCGCCGCGGCGATCCGCCCGCCGGTCAGCACCACCGAGGCCTGACCCCGGTCGGCCTGCGCGTCGAGCAGCTTCACCACCAGCCGGGCCGCCACCGCCTGCGCCAGCAGGTCGGCATCGGCGTGGACGGCGACACTCGCCTCACTCATTCGTTGTGCCTTCGTTTCTGCGACCGCCGTCGCGGTCGGTGTTCGTGCCGGGGGCCGACGGCCCAGCCGACGTGGCCCTCGACCGGTACCGCGGGCGGACCGTGGCCCGCCCGCGGATGGCGGTCAGGGGGTGGCGCTGGTGCCGGCGTGGGCGGTGACCCCGGCCTCGGCCCGCTGCGCGGTGGCCGGGTCCTTCCAGACGTGCACCCGGTGCGCGGGACGCTGCTCGAGGCCGTGCAGCCCGGCCGCCGCGCCCAGCGCCTCCGCGTAGACCTGGTCGGCGTCGAGCCGGCGCAGCTCCTCGGCCAGCTCGTCGCCGAGCGGACGGCGCACCAGCGGCAGCAGCCGGTCCTCCTGGCCGGTACGCCGGAAGTTGGCCATGTTCTCGCTGCGGGTCAGCGTCAGCTCGTCGCCGTTGGCGCAGCGCAGCTGCACCTCGCGCATCCGGGGGAACTCGTCGGTGGGCTGCAACTGCGGGTCGATGCCGAGCCGGGCGGCGAGCCAGCCGCGCATCAGCGCCGCCGTCGGGTCGCTGGGCGGCGCCACCACGGTGGCCTCGGTGACCCGGGCCTCGGTGGTGTCGAAGGCCCCCGCGACCAGGGTGCGCCACGGGGTGATCCGGGTCCAGGCCAGGTCGGTGTCGCCGGGGGCGTAGTCCCGGGCCCGCTGGCGCAGCGCCTCGATCGGGTCGGCCGCCTGCGCGGTGTCGGTGATCCGCCGGTCGGCGACCACGCCGAGGAAGTCGGTGGAGATCTCCGTCGGCGGTTCGCCGTGCCACCAGGTGACCACCGGCACGTCCGGTACCAGCAGCGGCATCACCACGGACTCGGCGTGCAGGGCGAGCCGCCCGTACATCCGGGTCACCACCGCCTCGCAGGGGCCGAGCCGGCCGCCGACGACGATCTCGGCGTCCAGCCGGTTGCGTTCCCGCTCGACGTCGGTGCGGACGACGACCAGCAGCCGGCACGGATGGGCGGCCGCGGCGATGGTGGCCGCCGCCTCCGCCTCCCTGACCCGCTTCTCGTCCACCACCACGATCAGCGTGAGCGCCATGCCGCTGGCCACCCCGCCCGCGCTGCGCCGCTCGGCGGCGAGCGCCTTGACCACCTCGTTGCCGGTGGTGTCCCACAGCCCGATCAATGGAGCCTCCTGGTTCGCTCGCTGCGCTTGGTCACGCCCGCCGCCACGCCCGACCCTCGCGGGCCAGCATCTCGTCGGCCGCGCGCGGCCCCCACTCGCCGGCCCGGTACGGCTCCGGCTTCGTGCCCTCCCAGGCGTGCTCCAGCGGGTCCACCACCTGCCAGCTCTGCTCCACCTCGGCGGCGTCCGGGAAGAGCGTCCGGTCGCCGATCAGCACGTCCAGCACCAGCCGCTCGTACGCCTCGGGGCTGGACTCGGTGAACGCCTCGCCGTACTGGAAGTCCATCGCGATGTCGCGGACCTCCATCGTCGTGCCGGGGACCTTGGAGCCGAACTTCAGCACCACGCCCTCGTCGGGCTGCACCCGGATGACCAGCTGGTTGGGGCCCAGCGATTCCATGTCGGCCGCGTTGAACGGCAGGTGCGGGGCCTTCTTGAACATGATCGCGACCTCGGTCACCCGGCGGGGCAGCCGCTTGCCGGCGCGGATGTAGAACGGCACCCCCGCCCACCGGCGGTTCTGGATGCCCAGCTCGACGGCGACGTACGTCTCGGTGGTGGAGTCCTCCGGGACGCCCTCCTCCTCCAGGTAGCCGACCGCCCGCTCGCCGCCCACCCAGCCGGGCAGGTACTGCCCGCGCACGGTGCCCTTGCCGACGTCCTTCGGCAGGGTGATCGCCTTGAGCACCTTCAGCTTCTCGGCCCGGATCTCGTCGGCGTCGAAGCTGGTCGGCTCCTCCATCGCGACCAGGGCGAGCAGCTGGAGCAGGTGGTTCTGGAGCACGTCGCGGGCGGTGCCGACCGAGTCGTAGAAGCTGGCCCGGGTGCCGATGCCGACGTCCTCGGCCATGGTGATCTGCACCGAGTCGACGTACTTGGAGTTCCACAGCGGCTCGAACAGGTTGTTGGCGAACCGCAGGGCCAGGATGTTCTGGACCGTCTCCTTGCCCAGGTAGTGGTCGATGCGGAAGACGTCCTGGCGGGTGAACACGTCGTCGACCAGGTCGTTGAGCTCCTTGGCCGAGGGCAGGTCGTTGCCGAACGGCTTCTCGACCACCACCCGGCGCCAGCCGCCGGACTTGGCGTTGTCGGCCATCCCGGTACGGGCCAGCTGCTTGAGCACCACGGGGAACGCCGCCGGGGGGATGGAGAAGTAGAACGCGGCGTTGCCGTGGATGCCGTGGGTGTCGCGCAGTTCGTCGAGGGTGGCGGCGAGGTGGTCGAACGCGGCGTCGTCGTCGAAGGAGCCGCCGACGAACTTGATGTTGCCGGCCAGCCGCGACCACACCTCCTCCCGCCAGGGGGTACGGGCGTGCTTCTTGGCCGCCTCGTGGGCCAGCGACTCGAAGTCGCCGGCGGCCCAGTCCCGGCGGGCGAAGCCGAGCACCACGAATCCGGGCGGCAGCAGCCCGCGGTTGGCCAGGTCGTAGACCGCCGGCAGCAACTTCTTGCGCGCCAGGTCACCGGTCACCCCGAAGATCACCAGAGCGCACGGCTCCGGGATCCGCGGCAGTCGCCGGTCCTGTACGTCGCGCAGCGGGTTCACGCCGCCTCCTCGCTCCGTCTGGTGCATGTCATCCATTCTCACGCCGGCCACCGTCCGATCGCATCCAGCAGCCGGGCCAGGGCGGTCGGCCGGTCTGTCAGGTGCAGCCGCAGCACCGGCCGGCCCCGGTCGACCAGCGCCTGCCGGTCACCGGCGGCCTGCGCCGCCTGCAGCTGTCCGAAGGAGTACGGGCGGCCCGGCACCGGCAGATCAACGTCCACCGCGCCGGTCAGCTGAAGGAAGCTGCCCACCGGCGGGCCGCCCTTGTGGAACTGGCCGGTCGAGTGGAGGAACCGTGGCCCCCACCCGAAGGTGACCGGCCGCCCGGTCACCGCCGCGAGCGCCGCCCGCAGCCGCGCCGCGTCGGCGTCCGCCACCGGATCCAGGTAGGCCGTGACGGCCAGGTAGCCCTCGTCGTCCACCTCGTCGACCAGCCGGCGCAGCGCGCCGTCCAGGTCGGTGGGGAAGCCGGCCGGGGCGTACACCTCGACCGGGCCGTCGGTGGACGACGGCGCCCCCGCCGGCTCGCCCCGCTCGAGGATCCGCGCGGTGTGCTGCTTGCTCGCGGCGACGTCCGGCTGGTCGAACGGGTTGACGCCAAGCACCACCGAGGCGACCGCGGTGGCGTACTCCCAGGCCAGGAAGTGCGCGCCGAGGGGGCCGTTCACGGCCAGGTCCGGCGCGACGCCGGCGCCGGGGATGTCCCCGGCGGCCAGCGCGCCGCCGTGGCTCACCGTCAGCACGCCGGGGCCGGTCGCGCCGGGGGCCGACGGCGACTCGACGACCACCGGCAGGATGCCGGCGCCGGCCTTGCCGGTGGACTCGGCGAGCAGCTGCTCCGCCCAGTCGCCCAGGCCGTCCAGGCCGGTGCCGTCGCCGACCAGGGCGACCGTGGCGCGCCCGGTGGTGGCCGCCGCGGCGAGGGCCGCGCCGAGCGCCAGGGCGGGATTGTCCCGGTCCCGGTCCAGCGAGGCGGCTAACGCCTCGGCGTCGTCGAGCAGCTCGATCACGCCTACCCCGGCCAGGGCCGCGGGGACCAGACCGAACGCGGTCAGCGCCGCGTACCGCCCGCCCACCTCGGGGTCGGCCGGGACGACCACCACGCCCATCTCGTTGGCGGTGGCCTCCAGCGGGGAGCCCGGGTCGGTCACCACCACGAAGTGCCGGGCCGCCTCGGCCTCGGTCATGCCGGCGTCCAGGAACGCCTGCCAGTACGCCCGCCGGTGGCTGTCGGTCTCCACCGTCGTGCCGGATTTGCCGGCCACCACGACCACGGTGCGTTCCAGCCGGTCGGCCAGCGCCGCCCGGATCCGGCCCGGGTCGGTGGTGTCCAGCACGGTCAGCGGGCGGCCCAGGCTCCGGGTGATGGTCTCCGCGGCGAGCGACGAGCCGCCCATCCCGGCGAGCACCACGTGGTCCAGGTCTTCCAGTTCCGCCGCCAGCTCGGCGAGCTGGGGGAGCAGTTCGCGGCTGCGGCGGTGGGTGTCCAGCCAGCCGAGGCGGACCTTCGCCTCGGCCTCGGCCTCCGGGCCCCAGAGCGTCGGGTCCCGGCGGGCCAGCCGCTCCGGTACGTCCCGGGCGACCAGCGCCTCGCGTACCGAGGCGGGCGCGGACCGGTCGACCGCGTCCGCGCCCCGCACCGCCAGTCCGGCGGCGGCCTCCGGGCCGGCCGTCGGCTCGCTCACGTCGTCAGCCCCGCGACGACGGCGGGAAGCGCCGCGGGGCGGAACCCCGCGGCGCGTCCGACGCCATTGGTCACGCGTTGCCCCCGGCCTGCTGGGCGGCCTTCGCGCTGCCCTTGGCGGCCTTGTTCGGCGCGCCGGCTCCCTTGGCCGCCTCCGCCAGCGACTTCTTCACCCCGTCGAGCAGCTCCAGCCAGCTGGCCGCGAACTTCTCCACGCCCTCCCGCTCCAGGGTGGCGATCACGTCGGACATGTCCACGCCGACCCGCTCCAGGTCGGTGAAGACCTTCCGGGCCGCGTCGTACGCCCCGGTGACGGTGTCTCCGCCGCGAATCTCGCCGTGGTCGGCGAACGCGTGGATCACCGACTCGGGCATGGTGTTGACCGTGCCCGGGGCGATCAGCTCCTCGACGTAGATCACATCCCGGTAGTCCGGGTTCTTGGTCGAGGTGGACGCCCACAGCGGCCGCTGCGGGTGCGCGCCGGCGTCGGCGAGGGCCTGCCACCGGTCGGAGGAGAAGACCTCGCCGTAGCGCTCGTACGCCAGCCGGGCGTTGGCGACCGCGGCCTTGCCGCGCAGCGCCTTGGCCTCGTCGGAGCCGATCTTCTCCAATCGCTTGTCGACCTCGGTGTCGACGCGGGAGACGAAGAACGACGCCACCGAGCCGATGGTGGACAGGTCGTGCCCGTTCGCCTTCGCCTGCTCCAGGCCGGCGAGGAACGCCTCCATCACCGCGGAGTAGCGGTCCAGGCCGAAGATCAGGGTGACGTTGACGCTGATCCCCTCGGCCAGGGTGGCGGTGATCGCCGGCAGGCCCGCCTCGGTGGCCGGGATCTTGATGAAGAGGTTGGGACGGTCGATCAGCCACCACAACCCCTTGGCCTCGGCGACCGTCTTCTCCGTCTCGTGGGCCAGCCGCGGGTCCACCTCGATGGAGACCCGGCCGTCGACCCCGGCGCTCGCGTCGTACGCCGGCCGCATCACGTCGCAGGCCCACCGCACGTCGTACGTGGTCAGCAGGCGAACCGCCTCTTCGACCTCCAGGCCACGGGTGGCGAGGTCCTTGAGCTGCCAGTTGTACTCGTCCGCGTCACTCAGCGCCTTGGCGAAGATGGTCGGGTTGGACGTCACCCCGACCAGGTGCTTCTCCCGGCGGAGCTGGTCCAGCCCGCCGGAACTCAGTCGTACCCGAGAAAGATCGTCGAGCCAGATCGCCACACCCGCGGCGCTGAGCTCACCCAGCCTGTCCGTCATGCCGTTCACGCTCCCCTCAGTTGCCGGTCGTGAAACCGGTGATGTCGCCCACCCGGGTCAGCGCCGCGTGCGCGGCGGCCACGATCCGGTCGGGGGTGAACCCGAACTGCTCGAACAGCACGGTGTGCGGGGCGCTCGCGCCGTAGTGCTCCAGGCTCACGCTCTCGCCGCTGTCGCCGACGATCCCGCGCCAGGACATGGCGATGCCCGCCTCCACGCTCACCCGTGCCTTTACCCCGCGCGGCAGGACCGACTCCCGGTACGCCTCGTCCTGCTCGTAGAACCACTCCTGGCAGGGCATCGAGACGACCCGGGTGGGGGTCCCGTCGGCCTCCAGCCGCTCCCGGGCGGTGAGGCAGAGCTGCACCTCGGAGCCGGTGCCCACGATGATCACCTGCGGCTTGCCGTTGGACGCCTCGGCCAGCACGTAGCCGCCCTTGGCGACGCCCTCGGCGCTGCCCAGCTTCTCCCGGTCCAGGGTCGGCAGCGGCTGCCGGCTGAGCGCCAGTGCGGTCGGCCGGTCGGTGTGCTCCAGCGCCTGCCGCCAGGCCCAGACGGTCTCGTTGGCGTCGGCCGGGCGGACCACGTCCAGGCCGGGGATGGCCCGCAGCGCGGTCAGGTGCTCCACCGGCTGGTGGGTCGGGCCGTCCTCGCCGAGGCCGATCGAGTCGTGCGTCCAGACGTAGGTCACCGGCAGCTTCATCAGCGCGGCGAGCCGGACGGACGGGCGCATGTAGTCGCTGAACACCAGGAAGGTACCGCCGTACGGGCGGGTGCCGCCGTGCAGGGCGATGCCGTTGAGGATGGCGCCCATGCCGTGCTCACGGATGCCGAAATGCAGGGTGCGGCCGTACTCGTGGCCCGGGAAGTCCTTGGTGGCGTGCGACGCCGGGATGAACGACGGCTCGCCCTTCATGGTGGTGTTGTTGCTCTCGGCCAGGTCGGCCGAGCCGCCCCAGAGCTCGGGCAGCACCGGGGCGAGCGCCTCCAGGACCTTGCCGGAGGCGGCCCGGGTGGCGACACCCTTGGCGTCGGCGGGGAAGGTCGGCAGCGCGTCGGTCCAGCCCTGCGGCAGCACCCGGCGGGCCATCCGGTCGTAGAGCGCCTTGCGCTCCGGGTTTGCCTTCGCCCAGGCGTCGTACGCGGTGGTCCATTCCTGCTGCGCGGCCTCGCCGCGGCCGAGCACCTGACGGGCGTGGTCGAGCACCTCGTCGGAGATCTCGAAGCTCTGGGCCGGGTCGAAGCCGAGGATCTGCTTGGTGGCGGCCACCTCGTCGGCGCCGAGCGCCGAGCCGTGGATCTTGCCGGTGTTCTGCTTGTTGGGGGCGGGCCAGCCGATGATGGTGCGCAGGGCGATGAAGGAGGGACGGCCGGTCTCCGCCTTGGCGGCCAGCAGCGCCGCGTGGAGCACCTCGGCGTCCTCGTGGTAGTCGCCCTGGTCGGCGTCGCCGGTCCGCCAGTCGACGGTCTGCACGTGCCAGCCGTACGCCTCGTAGCGGGCCGCCACGTCCTCGCTCTTGGCGATCCGGGTGTCGTCCTCGATCGAGATCTCGTTGTCGTCGTAGATCACGCAGAGGTTGCCCAGCTGCTGGTGCCCGGCGAGGGAGCTGGCCTCGTGGGAGATGCCCTCCTCGATGTCGCCGTCGGAGACGATGCACCAGATGTCGTGGTCGAAGACCGAGGCGCCCGGCTCGGCCTCCGGGTCGAAGAGACCGCGCTCGCGACGGGCGGCCATGGCCATGCCGACCGCGTTGCCCAGGCCCTGGCCGAGGGGGCCGGTGGTGGTCTCGACGCCCGGGGTGTGCCCGTGCTCAGGGTGACCGGGGGTGAGAGAGCCCCACTGCCGCAGCGCCTTCAGGTCGTCCAGGCCGAGCGGGTAGCCGGAGAGGAAGAGCTGGATGTAGAGGGTCAGGCTGGAGTGCCCGGCGGAGAGCACGAACCGGTCCCGGCCGGGCCAGTTCGGGTCGGCCGGGTTGTGCCGCATGACCTTGTTGAAGAGCAGGTACGCCGCGGGCGCGAGGCTCATCGCGGTGCCCGGGTGGCCGTTGCCGGATTTCTCCACGGCGTCCATGGCCAGCACGCGGACGGTGTCGACGGCCCGACGGTCGAGGTCGGACCAGTTGAGAGCGGGGTGCTCGGGTGGGTTGGCAGCCACGATGGTTGTGCTCCTCGGCAGATGGGCGGAACCCTCACTGATGACCCTATCGAGCCGTCCTAAACGTCCGCCCGGGGATCTGTGCACGCTGTTACGTACGTGTCGACCCGCATGGGGGCGTTCAGGGGGGCGGCCGGCGACGTCCCAGGCGGGCGGGGTGTGACGGCCCGCACCGTTGTCGGGTCGACCGGGCAGCCAAAACGACGGCGCGTAGTGTGTGGGGCGGTGTCTGGACCCCGTTTCCGGGCCCGGCCGACCCGATCTCCCCTGCCGACGCCGGAAGGTGGCAATCCGTGAGCATGATCACCGAGCGCCCCGTCAGCAACTCTGCCGGGCAGCCGCCGGTGCGCACGGTGGCCGGGGAGTCGCCCCGCCGGAACCTCCGGGGGGTGGTCGCGTCGTACGTCGCCCTGACCAAGCCCCGCATCGTCGAGTTGCTGCTGGTCACCACGGTGCCGGCGATGATGCTCGCCGACGGGGGTGTGCCGTCGCTCTGGCTGGTGGCCGTGGTGCTGGTGGGCGGCTCGCTCGCCGCCGGCGCGGCCAGCGTCATCAACTGCTACATCGACCGGGACATCGACCAGTTGATGCGACGCACCAAGCGCCGCCCGCTGCCGGCGCACACCGTCTCGCCGCGCAGTGCGCTGATCTTCGGGCTGGTGCTCGCGGCGGTCTCGACCGTGCTGATGGCGACGTTCACCAACCTGCTCGCCACGGCGCTGACCCTGGCCGCGATCGCCTACTACGACCTCGTCTACACGCTCTGGCTCAAGCGCACCACCACCGCCAACACCTTCTGGGGTGGGGCGTGCGGGGCGGCGCCGGTGCTGATCGGCTGGGCCGCGGTCACCGGGTCGCTGGCCCCGCAGGCGTGGGCGCTCTTCGCGGTGGTCTTCTTCTGGCAGATGCCGCACTTCTACCCGCTGGCCATGAAGTACAAGGACGACTACGCGCGGGCCGGCATCCCGATGCTCCCGGTGGTCGCCTCCCCGCGCCGGGTCAACGCCGAGATCCTGATCTTCGCCTGGCTCACCGTGCTGACCTCCCTGGCCCTCTGGCCGATGGGGATGAGCGCGATCTACGGCGTGCCTACTCTGGCGGTCGGCGCCATCTTCCTGGTCGAGGCGCACCGGCTCTGCCGCCGGGTGGTCCGGGGCGAGGCGGTCAAGCCGATGCGGCTGTTCCACTGGTCGACCACCTACCTGACCATTCTGTTCGCCGCGGTCGCTCTCGACGCGCTGATCTGACGGCCCGTCAGGCCTGTTCACAGGTCGGCGAAGGTACATTTCCCGAGTCGTTTTTCGGACCCTGGCGACTGCCTCAAGTCGGACACATCGGGGCGTAGCTGCCCGCCCGGTTTGGGGTTACTTTTCCGACACGTCCGGGCAATCCACCTGTGGTCCTCCTTAAACCTGTAGGTAATTGGCATCACAAAAGGTTCATGGTTCTCGCACCTACGGGTGGTTGTCTGCTTAGGCTTCGCGTCATGGCAGAAGGTTCCGATACGACGCTGACGACTGAACAGACCACCGAGCAGGCCCCCAACGGCCTGGTCACCGGCATCAAGTCGTTCGCCGCCGGCCACGGCGGCGCGAAGGCGGTCATCGAGTACGTCGGCAAGCGCGGCGCGCGGATCGTCCTCGTCGGCGAGGACGGGGTGTGGGCGGACCAGTTCGCCGACGACACCGTCGTCGCCCGGCAGGCATGCGCGAAGGCGGGAGTCACCGTCGAGAACGCCTGGGAGCGTGAACTCATGGACCAGATGCGTCCGAGCAACGACCTCTGGCGGTCGATGGCCCGGCGCACGATGGCCCGCTGACACATAAATTGATCCACCACCACCAGCAGCCGACCCGGGGGAAACCCCGGGTCGCTCTCGTCACCTGTGACCGGCTCGCCGACCTCGACCCGGACGACCGGCTCGTGCTCGCCCCCCTCGCCGACCGCGGCGTCCACGCCGACATCGCGGTCTGGGACGACCCGGCCGTCGACTGGGCCGGGTACGACCTGGTCGTGCTCCGCTCGCCCTGGGACTACGCGCTGCGGCGTGAGGAGTTCGTCGCCTGGGCGCGCACCGTCCCGGCCCTGGTCAACCCCGCCGACGTGGTCGCCTGGAACACCGACAAGCGGTACCTGGGCGAGCTCTCCGGCGCCGGGGTGCCCACGGTCGAGACCTCCTGGGTGCTGCCCGGCGGCGGCCCCTGGGACCCACCCGCGGTGCACGGCGAGTACGTGATCAAGCCGGCGGTCAGCGCCGGCAGCCAGGACACCGGCCGGTACGACCTGGCCGACCCGGAACACCGCGAGCTGGCCGTGGCGCACGTGCGCCGGCTCGTGGACGCCGGCCGGGTCACCATGGTCCAGCCGTACCTGAGCGCCGTCGACACGGCGGGGGAGACGGCCCTGCTCTTCCTGGCCGGGCCGGACGGCCTGGCGTACAGCCACGCGATCCGCAAGGGCGCGATGCTGGATGGTCCGGACCTGGGCGTCGATGGGCTCTACAAGCCCGAGGAGATCACCGCCCGCACGGCGACACCCGAACAGCTGGCCGTCGCCGAGCGCGTCCTCGCGGCCGTGCCCGGCGGCACGCAGCGGCTGCTCTACGCCCGGGTCGACCTGATCCCGGGCCCGGACGGCACCCCCGTGCTGGTCGAGCTGGAGCTCACCGAGCCCTCGCTGTTCCTCGGGTACGCCGACGGTGCCCCCGACCGCCTCGCCGAGGCGGTCCTCACCCACCTGTCCCGCCGCACGCCCTGACCGCCGCGCCGCGCCTCGCGGCGTCGGATCGGGCGTGGCCAATTCAAGATCACGCTGTATCCACGAAGTAGTGGCCTCCCTGATTCAGGGAGGCCACTACTTCCGCGTTCAAGCACGACCTCGCGGGGTGGGTGTCGCGCACAGGCGGCCTTGCGGGGGGTGTCAGGCCGCAGCGGTGACCGGGTCCGGGGCGGGTGTCGCCGCCGGGGCCGGGGCGACCGGGCGGCGTTCGCGGGTCGACCAGAGGACCGCGAGGGTGGCCAGCAGGACCAGGCAGGAGCCGAGCATGTGCGCGGCGACCAGCAACGCCGGCAGGTGGGTGAAGTACTGCACGAAGCCGATCAGCCCCTGGGAGAGCTCCACCGCGACCAGCACCACGGCGGCCCGGGTGGCCCGGGTCGCGCCGACCGCCTGGAAGGCGAAGACCAGCGCGACCGAGAGCCCGATCAGTAGGAACACCCCGTCGGCATGCACCTGGGAGATCGACTCCGGGTCCAGGCCGTTGCGGGCCGCGCCCTGGTCGCCGGCGTGCGGGCCGCTGCCGGTCACCCAGGTGCCGATCACCAGGACCGCCACGCTGACCACCGTGGTGAGCAGCGCCAGGGTGCGCAGCGGGCCGGGTACCACGGCCACCGCCGGGCCGTCGGGGTCCTTGATCCGCCGCCAGAGCGCGTACGCGGCCGCGATCACCGCCATCGAGGCGAGGAAGTGCAGCCCGACCACCCACGGGTTCAGGTTGGTCAGCACGGTGATCCCGCCGATGACCGCCTGCGCCGGGATGCCGAGGAACACCGCCACCGCCAGCCCCAGCAGCCCCTTGCGGCGAGGCCGGTGGGCCAGCACCGCGAGCACGGTGGCCAGCGCGATGATCCCGACGGCGAAGGTGAGCAGGCGGTTGCCGAACTCGATCACCCCGTGCACGCCCATCTCGGCGGTGGTGGTGTACGAGGCGTCGGTGCACCGGGGCCAGGTCGGGCAGCCCAGGCCGGAGGCGGTGAGGCGGACCGCCCCGCCGGTCACGACGATGCCGACGTTCGCCACGATGGAGGCGTACGCGAGGCGGCGCAGCAGGGCGGTGGAGACCGGGAACCGGGTGGATCGCATCACGGAGCGAATCCTACGCACCGTAGTGCTGCGCGATCGGGTGACTCCGCCGGACCGGTGTGCGGGATCACCGGGACCCGGGTTTGCGGCCTCCGCGCGATTTACGTAACGTTGGCGTTGTGAAAAACGCGGCGGCGCTCTCCGGGCAGCAGCCGACGACCTCCCTGGTCGCCGGCGGCTCCAGGTCGCGGCGCGGCGTCAGACGCGCCGAGCTGGAGTTGTCGCAGGCCGCGTCCACCGATCTTTCCACCCGGGACCGGGTCACCCAGCTCCTGCTGGAGCAGGGGGCGACCACCGCCGCCCAGCTCGGCTCGGCGCTCGGGCTCAGCCCGGCCGCGATCCGCCGGCACCTCGACGCGATGCTCGCCGACGGCGACGTGGTCGCCCGGGAGCAGGTCGTCCGGGGCAGCCGCGGCCGGGGCCGCCCGGCCAAGGTGTTCCTGCTGACCGACGCGGCCCGGGTCCGCTGCGGCACGCACCACTACGACAACATGGCCACCGCCGCGCTGCGCTGGATCGCGCGCAGCGGCGGATCCGACGCGGTCGACGCGTTCGCGGCCGACCAGGTGGCCGCCCTGGAGGCCCGCTGCCGGGCCGCCATGGAGGACGCCGGGGACGACCCGCTCGCCCGGGCCGAGGCGCTCGCGGGGGCGCTCACCGCCGAGGGTTACGCTGCCAACGCGTCCACGATCGCCTCCGGCGGCCAGCTCTGTCAGCACCACTGCCCGGTGGCGCACGTGGCCGCCGAGTTCCCCCAGCTGTGCGAGGCCGAGACGGCGGTCATCTCCCGTCTGGTCGGCACGCATGTGCAGCGCCTGGCCACCATCGCGCACGGCGACGGGGTGTGCACCACGCACATCCCGGCCCAGCCGCGCGCCCAGTCCGGTAACACCGTCACCACTGTGAGGACAGATAGATGACCGAGCAGATCGTCCAGCCCCTGACCCAGGAAGAGCAGCTCGCCGCTCTCGGTCGCTACGAGTACGGCTGGGCCGACTCCGACGTCGCCGGGGCCGCTGCCCAGCGCGGCATCAACGAGGCGGTGGTGCGGGACATCTCGGCGAAGAAGAACGAGCCGGCCTGGATGCTCGACCTGCGCCTGAAGGGCCTGCGGCTGTTCGGCCGTAAGCCGATGCCGGCCTGGGGCGCCGACCTCACCGGGATCGACTTCGACAACATCAAGTACTTCGTGCGCTCCACCGAGAAGCAGGCCACCAGCTGGGAGGACCTGCCGGAGGAGATCAAGAACACCTACGACCGGCTGGGCATCCCGGAGGCGGAGAAGCAGCGGTTGGTCGCCGGTGTCGCGGCGCAGTACGAGTCCGAGGTGGTCTACCACAAGATCCGCGAGGACCTGGAGGAGCAGGGTGTCCTCTTCCTGGACACCGACACCGCCCTCAAGGAGCACGAGGACGTCTTCAAGGAGTACTTCGGCACGGTGATCCCGGTCGGCGACAACAAGTTCGCCGCGCTGAACACCTCCGTGTGGTCCGGCGGCTCGTTCATCTACGTGCCGAAGGGCGTGCACGTGGAGATTCCGCTGCAGGCCTACTTCCGGATCAACACGGAGAACATGGGCCAGTTCGAGCGGACCCTGATCATCGTCGACGAGGGCGCCTACGTGCACTACGTCGAGGGCTGCACCGCGCCGCTCTACTCCTCCGACTCGCTGCACAGCGCGGTCGTGGAGATCATCGTCAAGAAGAACGCGCGCTGCCGCTACACGACCATCCAGAACTGGTCGAACAACGTCTACAACCTGGTCACCAAGCGCGCCGTCTGCCACGAGGGCGCGACCATGGAGTGGGTCGACGGCAACATCGGCTCCAAGGTCACCATGAAGTACCCGGCGGTCTACATGACCGGCGCGCACGCCAAGGGCGAGGTGCTCTCGGTGGCCATGGCCGGCGAGGGCCAGCACCAGGACGCCGGCGCCAAGATGGTGCACGCGGCGCCGCACACCTCCTCCACCATCATCTCGAAGTCGATCGCCCGGGGCGGCGGCCGCACCTCGTACCGCGGCCTGGTCCAGGTGCTGGAGGGTTCGCACCACAGCCGGAGCACCGTCAAGTGCGACGCGCTGCTGGTCGACACCATCTCCCGCTCGGACACCTACCCGTACGTCGACATCCGCGAGGACGACGTGTCGATGGGGCACGAGGCGACCGTCTCCAAGATCAGCGACGACCAGCTCTTCTACCTGATGAGCCGCGGTCTCAGCGAGGACGAGGCGATGGCGATGATCGTGCGCGGCTTCATCGAGCCGATCGCCAAGGAGCTCCCGATGGAGTACGCCCTGGAGCTCAACCGCCTGATCGAGCTCCAGATGGAGGGCGCGGTCGGCTGACCCCGCCCGGCCTCGCGCGGCCCCGACCGCGGCCTCGACCCGTTGGGCCGGGCCGCGACCGGCCCGGCCCGCCCTCCGATCAATGACACCGTCGTCGCAGAACAGACCAAGGAAGAGATGACTACCCAGGCTTCCGCGCCGCCCAGCACCAAGACGCAGGCGCTCCGCTCGTACGACGTCGCCGACTTCCCGGCCCTCACCGGCCTCGAGGAGGAGTGGCGCTTCACCCCGCTCAAGCGGCTGCGCGGGTTGGTCGGTGGGGCGCAGGCCGCCACCGGCACGGTCCGCCACGAGTACGGCGATCTGCCCTCCGAGGTCACCGTCTCCCGGATCGCGAAGGACGACCCGCGGGTGGGCAGCGTGCTCACCCCCGTCGACCGGGTCAGCGCCCTGGCGTACGGCGGGGCCGGTGACGCGCTGCTGGTGGAGGTCGCCCGGGACGCCGTGGTGTCGGCGCCGGTGAGCCTGCGGGTGGTCGGCGACGGCGCCGAGGGGCTGTCCTTCGGGCACACCTTCGTCGAGGTGGGCCGGTTCGCCGAGGTGACCCTGGTGCTGGAGCACGTCGGTTCGGCCACCCTGGCCGACAACGTCGAGGTGTCGGTGGCCGACGGCGCGAAGCTGACCCTGGTCACCGTCGCCGACTGGGCCGCCGACGGGGTGCAGGCCCAGCATCTCAAGGTCAAGCTGGGCCGGGACGCCAAGGTGGTGCACATCCAGGTCAGCCTCGGCGGCGACCTGGTCCGGCAGTACACCTCGGTGGAGTACACCGGCCGGGGCGGCGAGGCCGAGCTGTACGGCGTCTACTTCGCCGACGGCGGCCAGCACCTGGAGCACCGCCAGCTGGTCGACCACAACACGCCGGACTGCCGCAGCTACGTCGGCTACCGGGGCGCCCTGCAGGGCGACGACGCGCACACCGTCTGGGTGGGCGACGTGTTGATCCGCGCCGAGGCGACCGGCACCGACACGTACGAGATCAACCGGAACCTGCTGCTCTCCGACGGGGCCCGGGCCGACTCCGTGCCCAACCTGGAGATCGAGACCGGCGAGATCGCCGGCGCCGGCCACGCCAGCGCGACCGGCCGCTTCGACGACGAGCAGTTGTTCTACCTGATGGCCCGGGGCATCCCGGAGGGCGAGGCCCGTCGCCTGGTGGTGCGGGGCTTCTTCGCCGAGCTGATCAACAAGATCCCGGTCGAGTCGCTGCGCGATCGCCTGGGGGACGCGATCGAGGCCCGGCTGGCCAAGGCGGGCGCCTGATGATCCGGATCTGCTCGACCGAGGACGTGCCGAAGGGCACCGTGATCCGGGCCGAGGTCGACGGCACCCCGCTGGCGCTGGTGCACGGCGAGGACGGTGCGTTCTACGCCGCCTACGACGAGTGCTCGCACGCCGCGGTCGCCCTCTCCGAGGGCGAGGTCGAGGGGTGCACGCTGGAATGTTGGCTGCACGGATCCCGTTTCGACCTGCGGACGGGTGCGCCCACCGGGCTGCCCGCCACCGAACCCGTACCCGTCTATCCCGTCGAAGTCCGCGACGGCGACATCTACGTCAGCCTGACGCCGAGCAATGGAGTGACCCGATAATGAGCACCCTGGAGATCCGCGACCTGAAGGTGTCGGTCAAGCTGCCCGAGGGTGAGCTCAAGCCGATCCTGGCCGGTGTCGACCTGACCGTGAAGTCCGGCGAGACCCACGCGATCATGGGCCCGAACGGCTCCGGCAAGTCCACCCTGGCGTACTCGATCGCCGGTCACCCCAAGTACGAGATCACCGGTGGTTCGGTGACCCTCGACGGCGAGGACGTGCTGGCCATGTCCGTCGACGAGCGGGCCCGCGCCGGTCTCTTCCTGGCCATGCAGTACCCGGTCGAGATCCCCGGCGTCTCGGTGGCCAACTTCCTGCGGACCGCCAAGACCGCCATCGACGGCGAGGCGCCGAAGCTGCGCACCTGGGGCGGCGAGCTGCGCGGCGCCATGGAGCGCCTGCAGATGGACCCGGCCTTCGCCCAGCGCAACGTCAACGAGGGCTTCTCCGGCGGTGAGAAGAAGCGGCACGAGATCGTCCAGCTCGAGCTGCTCAAGCCGAAGATCGCCATCCTCGACGAGACCGACTCCGGCCTCGACGTCGACGCGCTGCGCGTGGTCAGCGAGGGCGTGAACCGGGTCCGCGACACCGGCGACACCGGGCTGCTGCTGATCACCCACTACACGCGGATCCTGCGCTACATCAAGCCGGACTTCGTGCACGTCTTCGTCGCCGGCCGGATCGTCGAGCAGGGCGGCCGGGAGCTGGCCGACAAGCTCGAGGAGTCCGGCTACGAGCGGTACGTCGCCGGGGCCGGTTCGGCTCGGGCCTGACATCGGGACAGGGGCCGCTGAGATGACCACCATCGCCATCCCCGAGGGGATGCCGCAGTACGACGACGTGCCGCGTTTCGACGTGGCCACGGTCCGCGCCGACTTCCCGATCCTCGACCGGGAGGTCAACGGGCACCGGCTGGTCTATCTCGACAGCGCCAACACCTCGCACAAGCCGCGGCAGGTGCTCGACGTGCTCACCGAGCACTACGCGATGCACAACGCCAACGTGTCGCGCTCGGTGCACACGCTGGGCACCGAGGCGACCGAGGCGTACGAGGGGGCGCGGGCGAAGATCGCCGCCTTCATCAACGCGCCCAGCGTGGACGAGGTGGTGTTCACCAAGAACTCCACCGAGGCGATCAACATCGTGGCGTACGCGTTCTCCAACGCGTCGCTGCGCCCGGACGCCGACCCGCGCTTCCGGCTGGGCCCGGGCGACGAGATCGTGATCTCCGAGATGGAGCATCACTCGAACATCGTCCCGTGGCAGTTGCTGGCCGAGCGGACCGGCGCGACCCTGCGCTGGTTCCCGGTCACCGACTCCGGCCGGCTCGACGAGTCGGGGCTGGAGGAGCTGGTCACCGAGCGGACGAAGATCGTCTCGCTGGTGCACGTCTCCAACATCCTCGGCACCGTCAACGCCACCTCGCGGATCACCCAGCGGGTCCGGGAGGTCGGGGCGCTGCTGCTGCTCGACTGCTCCCAGTCGGTGCCGCACATGCCGATGGACGTGGTCGACTACGACGCCGACTTCATCGTCTTCACCGGGCACAAGATGTGCGGTCCGACCGGCATCGGCGTGCTCTGGGGCCGGGGCGAGCTGCTCGCCGCGATGCCCCCGGTGCTCGGCGGCGGCTCGATGATCGAGACGGTGTCGATGGCGCGCTCGACGTTCGCCGCGCCGCCGGCCCGGTTCGAGGCCGGCACCCCGCCGATCGCCGAGGCGGTCGCGCTCGGCGCGGCCGTGGACTACCTCAGCGGCATCGGGATGCGGGCCATCCAGTGGCACGAGAAGGAGCTGACCGCGTACGCGCTGGACGGCCTGGCCACCGTGCCGGGCCTGCGGGTCTTCGGCCCGTCGGTGCCGGTGGGCCGGGGTGGCACCATTTCGTTCGCGCTCGGCGACATCCACCCGCACGACGTGGGGCAGGTCCTCGACTCCCTCGGCGTGCAGGTCCGGGTGGGGCACCACTGCGCGAAGCCGGTGTGCACCCGGTTCGGCGTACCGGCCATGACGCGGGCGTCGTTCTACCTGTACACCACCACGGAGGAGATCGACGCCCTGGTGGCGGGTCTCGAGCAGGTGCGGAAGGTGTTCGACTGATGCAGCTCGACCAGCTCTACCAGGAGATCATCCTGGACCACTACAAGCATCCGCACGGCCGTGGCCTGCGCGACGCCGAGGACCCGGACGCCCGGGTCGCCGAGGCGCACCACGTGAACCCGACCTGCGGTGACGAGATCACCGTCCGGGTGGCCACCGACGGCGACACGCTCGACGACATCTCGTACGACGGCATGGGCTGCTCGATCAGTCAGGCGTCGGCGAGCGTGTTGCACGAGCTGCTGCGCGGTCGCGGTACGGGGGAGGCGTTCGTCGTACACGAGGCGTTCGTCGAGTTGATGTCCGGTCGTGGCCAGGTCACGCCGGATGAGGACGTGCTCGGTGACGGGGTGGCGTTCGCGGGTGTCGCGCGCTATCCCGCCCGGGTCAAGTGCGCGCTGCTGCCGTGGATGGCGTTCAAGGACGCCGCGGCACGCGCGGGGGTGGGCGCGAGCCCGACGGAGGTGAAGGCATGAGCGAGAACACCGCAACCGCGGCGACGCCGGAGACCGGCGACGCCGCCACGACGCCGCAGACCGGCGCCGTGGCGACCGATGGCGCGGCGACGCCGGGTGCCGGCGACGCCGCGACCCCGGCCGCCGGCGGCAAGGCCGCCCTCGCCGACATCGAGGAGGCGATGAAGGACGTCGTCGACCCCGAGCTGGGCATCAACGTGGTCGACCTCGGCCTGGTGTACGGCGTGCACGTCGACGACGAGAACGTCGCGACGCTGGACATGACGCTCACCTCGGCGGCCTGCCCGCTAACCGACGTGATCGAGGACCAGGCCCGGCAGGCGCTGACCACCGGCCCCGGTGGCGGCCTGGTCAACGACATCCGGATCAACTGGGTCTGGCTGCCGCCGTGGGGGCCGGACAAGATCACCGACGAGGGGCGCGACCAGCTCCGCTCGCTGGGCTTCAACGTCTGAGGGCTGTTGCTCGGCAGCAGGGCGCGGCATCCTCGGGATGCCGCGCCCTGCTGACTTTGGTGACGATGGGTGAATGCCGGCCCGGCGCCCAGGATCCCGCCTCGACGCTTTGCTCTGCTGCTGCCACGGCAACACCTCCGTTCACCAGCCGATCTGCCCCCGGGCCGGGTTGCTGCGGCCACCGGAGGGATCACTGTCCGTGCCCGTTGCGCGGAGGGCAGCAGAGCAAAGGCGCCGAAGGAGATGTCCGGTGCCCCCGACCACCGGTGCGACGCAGGTCCGGCCTCTCCGGTCGCCGGGTGCGGCGGCACGGCCCTTCACGACTCGGCGTCGGAGGCGAGGCCCGCGACAGGGTCCGAATTCGATGGCGGAGCGCCCAACCACTGACCATGATGGGCGGGTGATCGAGGCGTACCCGAAGCAGCTCCCTGTCCGTGCGGCCACCGCCGTGCGCCGACAGCGGACTGCGCCGGGGCGTGCCTCGACCCGCCGCCGACCGTCGTGACCGCCGCGTTCCTCGCCGGTCTGGTGGCCGGCTACGGCGTCGCCGTCCCGGTCGGTGCGATCGCGGTCCTCATCCTCGGGCTCAGCGCCCGTACCTCGTTCCGGGTCGGCGCGGCCGGCGCGCTCGGCGTGGCCACCGCGGACGGCCTCTACGCCGCCGTCGCGGTGCTCGGCGGGGCGGCGGTGGCCGGCCTGGTCGCCCCCGTCGCCGGGCCGCTGCGGGTGGCCGCAGCCCTGGTGCTGCTGGCGATCGCGGGGCACGGTGCGTGGCGGGCGGTGCGGCCCCGCCGCCCGAGCGGCCCGCGCGACGCGCCCCGCGGGATGGACACTCCCGCCCGGGCCTTCGCCGGAGTGCTGGCGCTGACCCTGCTCAACCCGGCCACCGTGGTCTACTTCGCCGCGCTCGTCATGGGCCGACGGGACCTCGGGGCCAACGGACCGCCGGCGGCCGGGCTCTTCGTGCTCGGCGCGTTCCTCGCCTCGGCGAGTTGGCAGCTGCTGATCGCCGGCGGCGGCACCCTGGTCGGTCGGGTGCTGGCCGGTTCTCGCGGCCGGCTGGTGACGGCGCTGGTTTCCAGTTCGTTGATAACCGCGCTGGCCGTCGGCGTGCTGCTGTCGGGCTGAGCAGGCGCGACGGACCTGCGCCGCAGCGGGTCGGGCGGGCGTCAGTGCGGCGGCGCGACGAGGTTGTAGACGGCGACTCCGGCGCCGACCAACGTGCCGGCGACCGTCGCGGCGACGCCGACCAGGTTGAGCAGCTTCTCCACCTTCCGGTGAGTGGCCGGGGGCGTCGGCTCGCCCGGCTCGCGCGCGAGGCCGGCCGCACCGTGGACGAGCGCGGTACGGATGGCGTGCCCGACGGCGTCCCGCAGCGCGGCGTGGTCGACCAGGGCGGATCGGCTCACCCGGGCGGCGAGCCGGGCGCCACCCGCCAGCACGTCGTGCCGGGCCGGTTCGGGCAGTGGACGGGCAAGCCGTGCCGTGACCCGGCCGAGGGCGTTGGTGAAGATCTGCAGGTCGCTGGGCCCCCGGTCCCAGAACGGGACGGGCCAGCGCACCGCCGGTCGCAGCGAGCGGGCCGACGCCGCCGGCTGAGGATCACGCAGCGCCCGTCCGGTGACGAGCAGGACGGCCTCCGCGTCCTGACGTTCGGCCGACTGCTGCAGCAGATGCCCATAGACGACGGCCACGATGACGGCGAGCATCGCCCCGGGAAAGTAGGAGTCCGTCCCGTCGCCGTCCGGATCCACCAGGCCCCGCCGGGCCATGCCGGCCATCACCAGCAGACCGAACCCGGCGACGCCGACCCGGATGGCGAGGACCGAGCCGCGCAGGCGGATGAGCTGGAACGCCAGCGAGACGGCACGTGTCCGGGTCGGTCGGGCCCCCAGCCGGGCCAGCTCCCGGGTCAACCGGTCCGCGAAACCCAGCAACCGCCTCGGCAGCACGGACACCAATGTCCCGCACACCAGGTACAGGCCCACGGTGCCCGCCAACCGGGGCCATGGCGCGTCGACCAGCCCGATCAGCAGTTCCATCGGGAGGAAGGCGACGACGACCGTCCAGGAGACGAGGCCGGCCACCGTGACGGCGGCCCGTACGAACCGGTGCAGTGTCGCGGCCGGTCCGGGCAGGAGCCGGTACGACCCGGCGGGCACCGGTCGGGCCAGCAGCCGGAGGGTCAGCCAGCGGGTGCTGGCCGACAGCGAGCCCCGTACCCACATCCCGAAGACGAGTAGAAGGGAGAGGGCGACGGCCGCGGCGACGCCCAGCTGGTATCTGATCACGGCGCTCCTCCACGCGAGCGGGGTGCTGCGGCGCAATCTATAGTGCGACGGCGATTCCAGGGGGGCGGTGCGGATGGGCGGCAGGCCGGCGGCGGGCGGTGGGCGGTGGGTCGAGGTCGGCCCCGGCCGGGTCGCCCGCTGGGTCGAGGGCTTCGCCGACCGGCACGGCCCGCCCACCACCACCGTCCAGGAGTACGGCCTGCTGCTGGCCGCCCCGGACGGCGCGACCGCCGAGCTGCACACCCCGCCCGGCGCCTCGCGGGCCTCCGACGTACCCGGCTTCGTGGCCGCGGCGGCCGCGCCGCGCCGGATCGGCCTGCTGCTGGCCCGCAAGGGCGCGGTGGCGGTCGGCGTGGCGGCGGGGGAGGAGCTGGTGGTCTCCAAGGTGGACACTCGGTACGTGCAGGGCCGGACCGCGGCGGGCGGCTGGTCCCAGCAGCGCTTCGCCCGGCGGCGGGACAACCAGGCGAAGGCGGCGCTCGGCGACGCGACCGAGCTGGCCGTCCGGCTGCTGCTGCCCGAGGCGTCGACGCTGGCCACGCTGGTTTGCGGCGGTGACCGGCGGGCGGTGGACACAGTGCTCGAAGACCGGCGCCTCGCCCCGCTCGCGGCGCTGCGCGCCGAGCGGCTGCTCGACGTGCCCGAGCCACGGCACGCCGTGCTGGTCGGCGCGATCGCCGCCGCCCGCGCGGTACGCATCCTGGTCCGCGACCCGGAGGTGGCCGCCTCGGCGGGGTGAGTGCCAATCCCGGCCACCGTCGACCCGGAATGGAACGGCGGCCGGCGGGCTCTCGCCCACCGGCCGCCGTGGGACGGTCGCGGAACGACGGTCAGAGGCTGCCGCCGAAGGTGTCGCAGGACTTCGGGTCACCCGTGGAGTAGCCCTTGGTGAACCACTGCTTGCGCTGCTCCGAGGTGCCGTGGGTGAACTCGTCCGGGTTCACCGGCCGGCCCGAGCGCTTGGAGATCGCGTCGTCGCCGATCTTCTCGGCCGTGTCGATCGCCTGCTGGATGTCCTGCTCGGTGATGCTGGCGAAGATCTTCTGGCCCTTGGCGTCCGCGGTGCCGGTGGCGTTCTTCGCCCAGGCCCCCGCGTAGCAGTCGGCCTGCAGTTCGAGCTTCACCGACAGCGCGTTGGCGTTGTTCGGGTCGCGCTGCTGCTGGCGGCGCATCTGCGCCTCGGTGCCGAGCAGGTCCTGCACGTGGTGGCCGTACTCGTGGGCCAGCACGTACGGCTGGGCGAACTCACCCTCCGCGCCGAGCTGGTCGGCGAGCAGCTTGTAGAAGGTGAGGTCGATGTAGACCAGGTCGTCGGCCGGGCAGTAGAACGGCCCGACACCCGAGTCGGCCTGGCCGCAGCCGGTGCTCACGCCCTGGCTGAAGAAGACCGTCTTCGACGGCTGGTACTGGTCGCCGAACTTCTCGGGCAGCTCGGTGCGCCAGTACGCCTGGATCGAGTTCACGTACAGGGTGTTGCGGCAGTCGAGCTGCTGTAGGGCGTCCTCGGCGGAGCACTTCTGCTCCAGCGAGCTGTTGTCGCCCTGCTCCGAGCCGCCGCCGTTCATCGCGTTCAGCCCGAAGCCGCCGCCGACCAGCGCGACGAGGACCGCGATGATGATGCCGACGATCCCTCCGCGGCCGCCGCCGATCGGGATGGGTATGCCCATCCCGCCGCCTCCGCCGGACCCTCGCCGATCGTCCACCTGGCTGGTGTCGATCTGCGCGTTCTCGTTCAGCTCCATGTTGACCCCGATCACCGATTCATCACGTTTGGTGGTTGCGGTGCCGGACCGGGTCCGGACGGCAGATTCGGTACCCGATGATCTTGCTCGGTAATCCGGACAGGGCACGAAAGGCGGCCCGGTACACTTGACGGGTGCTGCTCTGCGAAGGCTGAACCGCCCCGCGCCGACGGGATCTCGACCCGCCGGCGCTTTCGCGTGCCCTGAGTCAGCCCTTCCAGACCCCGAGAGCGAGTCCCCCACCATGATCACTGCCACCGGCCTCGAACTGCGCGCCGGCGCCCGGATCCTGCTGTCCGACACCACCCTACGGGTGCAGCCGGGCGACCGGATCGGCCTGGTCGGCCGCAACGGCGCCGGCAAGACCACCACCCTCAAGGTGCTGGCAGGCGAGGGGCAGCCGTACGGGGGGCAGCTCGACCGACGCAGCGCGATCGGCTACCTCCCGCAGGACCCGCGCACCGGTGACCTGGAGGTCACCGGCCGGGACCGGGTGCTCTCCGCCCGCGGCCTGGACGTGCTGATGGCCCAGATGAAGCAGGTCGAGGAGCAGCTCGCGGAGAACCCGGAGGACAAGCTGGTCCGTCGCTACGGCGCCCTGGAGGACCAGTTCGCCGCCCTCGGCGGGTACGCCGCCGAGGCCGAGGCGGCTCGGATCTGCGCCAACCTGGGCCTGCCCGACCGGGCCCTCGCCCAGACCATCGGCACCCTCTCCGGTGGCCAGCGCCGCCGCATCGAGCTGGCCCGGATCCTGTTCCGCGACGCCGGCGAGAACGGCGGCGGCATCCTGCTGCTCGACGAGCCCACCAACCACCTCGACGCCGACTCGATCACCTGGCTGCGCGGCTTCCTCGCCAACCACAAGGGCGGCCTGATCGTGATCTCCCACGACGGCTCGCTGCTGGAGTCGGTGGTCAACAAGGTCTGGTTCCTGGACGCCACCCGTTCCGTGGTGGACGTCTACAACCTGGGCTGGAAGGCGTACCTGGAGGCGCGGGAGACCGACGAGCGGCGCCGTCGCCGGGAGCGGGCCAACGCCGAGAAGAAGGCCGGCGCGCTGATGGCGCAGGCCGACAAGATGCGGGCCAAGGCCACCAAGACCGTCGCCGCGCAGAACATGGCCCGCCGGGCCGAGAAGCTGATCTCGGGGCTGGAGGAGGTCCGGGTCGCCGACCGGGTGGCCAAGGTCCGCTTCCCCACCCCGGCGCCGTGCGGCAAGACCCCGCTCACCGCCACCGGCCTGTCCAAGTCGTACGGGTCGCTGGAGATCTTCACCGACGTGAACGTGGCGGTGGACCGGGGCTCCCGGGTGGCCATCCTCGGCCTCAACGGCGCCGGCAAGACCACCCTGCTGCGAATGCTCGGCGGCCTGCTCAAGCCCGACACCGGCGAGGTGCACGCCGGACACGGGCTGCGGCTGGGCTACTACGCTCAGGAGCACGAGACGCTGGACGTGAACCGGACGGTGCTGGAGAACATGCGGGCCGCCGCCATCGAGCAGTCCGACACCGACCTGCGCAAGATCCTCGGCGCGTTCCTCTTCTCCGGCGACGACGTCGACAAGCCGGCCGGGGTGCTCTCCGGCGGTGAGAAGACCCGGCTCGCCCTGTCGACCCTGGTCTGTTCGGGGGCGAACGTGCTGCTGCTGGACGAGCCGACGAACAACCTCGACCCGGTCAGCCGGGAGCAGGTGCTCGACGCCATCGCCAACTATCCGGGCGCGATCGTGCTGGTCACCCACGACCCCGGGGCGGTGCTCGCGCTCAAGCCCGACCGGGCCATCCTGCTCCCCGACGGCGACGAGGACGCCTGGAGCGACGACCTGCTCGAACTGGTCGAGCTGGCCTGAGGCCGGCGCCGGGCCAGCCGGGTGGGTCAGCCCGCCAGGTCGGCCAGCCGGCCCAGCACCCCCGAGCCGACCAGGATCACCACGCCGATCGCGATGAAGACCGCCGGGACCAGCCAATGGCCGGCGCGGCCGACCAGCCGGACCACCCGGGGGTGGCCGCCGAGCAGCCCGGCGGCCGTGCACCAGAGCGCCACCAGGGCGGCGAATACCAGCAGGAATACCAGGCCGGTCGCCGGGTCCAGGCTGCGGAACACCGGCACATAGACGGCGATGTTGTCGGCCCCGTTGGCGATCGTCACCCCGGCCACCCCGAGCAGCCCGCCCACCACGGCCGGCGGGCCGTCGTCGTCGGCGCGGGCCAGCAGCGCGCGGACGCCGAGCGCGATCGGCAACAGGCCGAGCAGGCCGGTCCACGGATCGGGGACGACCAGCAGCCCGGCGGCGACCACCAGGCTCGCCGCGACCAGCGCGCCGATGCCGAGGTACTGACCCGCGACGATCTGCCAGGGACGGGGCCGGCCGGTGCCGCGCGCCGCCACGAAGAGCACGGTGAGCACCACGATGTCGTCCAGGTTCGTCGCGGCGAAGACCAGCGCCGCGCCGCCCGCGCTCCCCAGCAGCTCCGTCACCCGGGCAGGGTACGGCCCGGCCGAGGCGTGCCGCCGGCCGCGGTGGCCCGCACCGACGACGTCAGGTCAGCCGGTCGGAAGGATCACTCTATCGGGAAGCTGACACTGCATAGCGTGTCGGTTGGCGAAGAGTTGATATCTGGCGCATGATCGTCCGAGACGGTCTAATAGGTGGGACCGTATCCGAACCGCACAGTCTGGGACGTGAGGAATCAGCATGGCAGCCACTGGCACAGCCACCAGCACTGAGAAGGGTCGCCGGATCGTCGGAGCCGAGCGTCAGACGCTCGCCAGGGACCTGGTAAAGCGGTACACCTCGGGTGAGAGCATCCGCGCGCTCGCGGCCTCGACCGGCCGTTCCTACGGATTCATCCACCGGGTGCTCACCGAGTCCGGGGTGCAGCTGCGGCAGCGTGGCGGCGCCCGGCGCCGCAAGAAGGCGTGACCCGCCCGCCAGCGTCGTCCATCAGCGTCGCGCCCCGGGCGGTCCGGTGACCGCCGAGACGACCGGGGTGCGCCTCGACTGCGACGGGCCGGTCGCGACGGTGACGTTGTGCCGGCCCGACGTGCTCAACGCCCAGACCCCGGCGATGTGGCGCGCGATGAGCAACTTCTCCCGGGATCTCCCCGGCGACGTGCGTGTCGTCGTCGTGCGCGGCGAGGGGCGGGCCTTCTCGGCCGGCCTCGACCTGTCGGTGGCCGGCGCCTCCGGCCCGGGCTCCTTCGCCGAGCTCTCCACCCTGCCCGAGCAGGAGTGCGCGGACCGGATCGCCGAGTACCAGCAGGGCTTCAGCTGGCTGCACCGCCCGGACGTGATCTCGGTGGCGGCCGTCCAGGGGCACGCGATCGGCGCCGGCTTCCAGCTGGCCCTCGCCTGCGACCTGCGGGTGCTCGCCGAGGACGCCCGGTTCTCGATGGCCGAGGTGACCCTCGGCCTGGTCCCCGACCTGGCCGGCACCAAGCGCCTGGTCGAGTTGGTCGGCTACTCACGCGCCCTGGAGATCTGCGCCACCGGCCGGCGGATGGACGCCGCCGAGGCGGACCGGATCGGGCTGGCCACCCTGGTGGTGCCGAACGCCGATCTCGACGGCGCGGTCCGGGACCTGACCGCGGGGCTGCTCGCCGCCAACCGCGACGCGGTGGTGGAGATCAAGGCGCTGATCGCCGGCGCCGGCACCCGGTCCCACGCCGAGCAGCAGCGCGCCGAGCGGGAGGCGCAGACCCGCCGCCTGCGGGATCTGGCCGGGCGGGGAGAATAGTAAGGACCGTTCGGGAAGATCCGGGTTACTCGCGAGGTTGTCGTAGTCGTCGGGAGAATTGACCCGACGGTGCCCGCTGCCCACGACCCGGAGGTGACCGATGTCCAACCCCATGTCCGGCGGCGGGATGGCCGGGTGGAGCATGCTCCGCTCGATGCGTAGCCGGGACGAGGTCTCGGCGCACCAGCTCAAGCGGGGCACCGCCAAGCGGATCGTCGCGTTCGCCCGCCCGTACCGACGCGACATCGTCGTCTTCCTGGTCACCGTGGTGATCGCCGCGATCATCGGGGTCGCCACCCCGGTGCTGGCCGGCAAGGTCATCAACGAGATCACCGGGGCGGCTGCCGACGCCGGCGCGACGGTGGTCCGGCTGGCCCTGATCATCGGTGCCCTGGCGGTCGCCGACGCGCTCTTCTCGCTGGCCCAGCGGTGGTACTCGGCCCGGATCGGCGAGGGCATCATCCTGGACCTGCGCACCCGGGTCTACGACCACGTCCAGCGGATGCCGCTGCAGTTCTTCACCCGGACCCAGACCGGCGCGCTGGTCAGCCGGCTCAACAACGACGTGATGGGCGCCCAGCGGGCGTTCACCTCCACCCTCTCCGGGGTGGTCAGCAACGTCATCCAGCTGGTGCTCACCGCCGGGGTGATGTTCACCCTCTCCTGGCAGATCACTCTCCTCTCGCTGGTCATGCTGCCGATCTTCATCGTCCCGGCCCGCCGGGTCGGCAAGCGGCTGGCCGAGATCACCCGGGAGTCGTACAACCTCGACGCCAAGATGAACGCCACGATGACCGAGCGGTTCGGGGTCGCCGGGGCGCTGCTGGTCAAGCTCTTCGGCGCGCCGGAGGTCGAGGCGCGCCGGTTCGCCGGCCGGGCCGAGCGGGTCCGGGACATCGGCATCCAGTCCGCCATGTACTCGCGGACGTTCTTCGTGGCGATGCTGCTGGTCGCCTCGCTGGCCCAGGCGCTCACCTACGGGCTCGGCGGCTGGCTGGCGGTCACCGGCGCGGTCAGCGCCGGCACCGTGGTCACCCTCGCTCTGCTGCTCACCCGCCTCTACGGCCCGCTCACCGCGCTGTCCAACGTCCGGGTGGACGTGATGAGCGCGCTGGTCTCCTTCGACCGGGTCTTCGAGGTGCTCGACCTGCGCCCCGGCATCCAGGAGAAGCCCGACGCGGTGCCGGTGCCCCGGGGCGTCGGCCGGGTCGAGTTCCGCGACGTCCGGTTCCGCTACCCGGCCGCCGCAGACGTGTCGCTCGCCTCGCTCGAGGAGGTCGCCACCCTCGACCGTACGGTCAACGAGCCGGTGCTCAAGGGCGTCTCGTTCACCGTCGAGCCGGGCCAGATGGTGGCCCTGGTCGGCCCCTCCGGCGCCGGCAAGTCCACCCTCTCCATGCTGATCTCCCGGATCTACGACGTCACCGACGGCGAGGTGCGGGTCGGCGGGGTCGATGTCCGGGACGCCACCCTCGCCTCGCTGCGCGACGAGATCGGCGTCGTCACCCAGGACTCGCACCTGTTCCACGAGACCATCGCCGAGAACCTCCGCTACGCCAAGCCGGACGCCACCGACGACGAGATCTGGGCCGCGCTGGCCGGCGCGCAGGTCGCCGACCTGGTCCGCGCCCTGCCCGACGGGCTGGAGACCATGGTCGGCGAGCGCGGCTACCGGTTCTCCGGCGGCGAGAAGCAGCGCATCGCGATCGCCCGACTGCTGCTCAAGGCGCCGTCGATCGTCATCCTCGACGAGGCCACCGCGCACCTCGACTCCGAGAGCGAGGCGGCGGTGCAACGGGCGCTGTCCGTGGCGCTCACCGGGCGTACCGCGCTGGTGATCGCGCACCGGCTCTCCACCGTCCGCGACGCCGACCAGATCCTCGTCCTCGACGACGGCCGGCTCGTCGAGCGGGGCCGGCACGACGAGCTGGTCGCGGTCGGCGGCCTCTACGCCGAGCTGTACCGCACCCAGTTCGCCGTCGCCGACTCGCCCACGCCGTACGCGCCGGCGGAGCCCGAGCCGGTGATCACCACGGTGCCGATGGGCACCTACGTGGCGCAGGAGGCGCTGCCGCCGGCCGCGGCCAACTAGCCGCCGACGGCCGCCCGTAGCTCGCCGAAGGCCGCCCCGAGCGTCTCCGGGGTGAAGTGCGCGTTCAGCCCGCTCGGGTTGGGCAGCACCCAGAGCCGGGCGCCGGCCAGCGGCTCCGGCTGCGGGCCGAAACCGGCCTTCGGCCGGGCGAACCCGATCCGGTACGCGGTCACCCCGACCACCGCCACCCACGCCGGCCGGTACGCGGTCACCTTGCCGGCCAGGACCTCCGCCCCGGCCAGCAGCTCGGCGGCGGTCAGCTCGTCGGCCCGGGCGCTGGCCCGCGCCACCATGTTCGTGATGCCCAGCCCGTACCCGGGCAGCAGGTCCTGCTCGTCGGGGCGGAGCTGGCGCGGGGTGAAGCCACCCCGGTGCAGCGCCGGCCAGAACCGGTTGCCCGGGCGGGCGAAGTGCCGGCCGGTCGCCGCCGACCAGAGCCCGGGGTTGATGCCGACGAAGAGCACGTCCAGCCCCGGCGCGATGACGTCCGGGATGGTCCGGTCGGTGGCGGCGGCCAGCTCCGCCTTCGTCGGGCGCGCCGCGGCCGGTCGGGGTCGGCGGGCCGGGGTCACAGGCCGCGCAGGGCGCCGCCGTCGACCGGCACGGTCACCCCGGTGACGTAGCCGGCGGCGGGGGAGAGCAGGAACGCGGCCACCCGACCGAACTCGGCCGGATCGCCGATCCGGCGCAGCGGGATGCCGGCCTCCGCCTCGGCCCGGGCCGCCTCGGCGTCCCCGGTGGCGGCGAAGAGCTCCTGGTTGCGGTCGGTCAGGATCCGTCCGGGCAGCAGGCCGAGCACCCGGACGCCCCGGGGGCCGTACTCGTCGGCCATGTCCTTGGCCACCCCCGCCAGGCCGGGACGCAGGCCGTTGGAGATGCCCAGACCGGGCACCGGCCCGCGGGCCGAGGTGGAGAGGACCAGGCCGACCGCGCCGCCGTCGGTCAGCGCGGCGGCGACCGTGCGGGCCATCCGCACGCTGCCCAGGAAGACGGTCTCGAAGGACTCCCGCCACTGCGCGTCGGTCACCTCGGCGGCGGTGCCCCGAGGCGGCCCGCCCACCGAGACCAGCGCCCCGTCGAGCCGGCCGAAGTGCTCCCGGGCGGCCGCCACCAGCCGCTCGGGGGTGCCCGCGTCGGTGAGGTCGGCGGTGAGCCCGATGGCGTGCTCCGGCCCGCCGAGTCGCGCCACCGCCCCGGCCACCCGCTCGGGGTCACGGGCCGAGAGGACCACCCGGGCGCCGTCGGCGACCAGGCATTCGGCGGTGGCGAAACCCAGGCCGCGGGAGGCGCCGGTGAGTACGTACACCCGGTCGGTGAGTCCGAGATCCATGGCACCGATCCTGCCGCACGGGCGGACCGGCCGCACGGGCCGGGCGGCTCAGCGGGGGGCGGGGCGCACCAGGCGTACCCGACCGGCGAGCTGCACCGCGACGGCGCCGCCGGCGCGGGCGACGGCCGGCAGCCGGCGGGGTCGCGGCGGACCGACCCCGTCGTAGCGGCTGCCCGCCTCGCGGACGGCCAGCTCCTCGGCGCCCAACGGCGGCAGCGCGCCCCGGTCGCGCAGCACCCGGGCCAGCTCCCAGCCGTCGCGCAGCGAGCCGGCGGTGGGCCGGCCGGTCGCCCAGTCGCGGAAGGTCTCCCACCACGCGTCGCCGAGCCCGGCGGCGAGCAGCGGCCAGTGCCGGGCCACGTCGCCGGCCCGCTTGCGCAGCAGCGCGGCCCGGGCCGCCGCGACCGGCTCCGCCGCGAAGCCCGCCGGCAGCGGGGCGCCGGCGACCAGCGCGGCGACCAGGGCGGCCTGCCGGGACGCCAGGTCACCGCCGGTCGGCGAGGGCGCCCGGTCGCTCACGTGACCACCGGGTAGCCGGAGGCGGCGGCGAGGGCGTCCAGTTCGGCGCGGAACGCCGGGGCCGGCGGATAGTGGCCGTCGCGTTCCAGCAGCAGCGCGGGCGGCCGGTGCCGGGCGCAGAGCGCGGCCACCAGGTCGAGCACCTCCGGCGGGACCGGGTCGGTGTGCGTGTCGTGGTAGAAGCCGCCGTGCTCGGCCCCGCCGGCCACGTGCACGTACGCGACCCGGTCCAGGGGGAGCCGGTCCAGCAGGGCGAGTGGGTCGCCACCGCGGTTGCGGGCGTTGGCGTGCACGTTGGCCACGTCGAGCAGCAGCCCGGCCCCGGTGGCGTCCAGGATCTCGGTGAGGAAGTCGGCCTCGTCCAGCTCGTCGTCGGGCCAGTCGAAGAGCGCGGCGATCGGTTCCAGCGCGAGGGGGACGGGCAGCTCGGCCTGGGCGCGCCGGACGTTCGCCACCACCGCGGCGACCGCCTCCCGGCTGCGCGGCAGCGGCAGCAGGTGGCCGGCCTCCACGCCGCCGGCCCGGACGAACGCGATGTGCTCGCTGACCAGCGGCGCCCCGACCAGCTCCGCGACCTCGGCCAGGTGGGCCACCCGGGCCGGATCGACCGGCTCCGCGCCGCCCAGGGAGAGCTTCACCCCGTGCGGTACGACGGTGACGTCCCGTTCGCACAGCGCGGCCAGCCCGGCCGGCAGCGGGCCGGCCGGCGCGAGCGTCTCCGCGACCACCTCGACGAAGCGCAGCCCGGGCAGGCCGGCGACGAAGCCGGAAATCTCCGGTCGCCAACCGATGCCCACCCCGGTCGGCCCGGTCATCCGCCGCACCCGCCGCCTCCGCCGCAGCCCCCGCCGCCTCCGCAGGAGCTGCCCCCGCCGCAGGACGACCCGCTGCTGCACGAGCTGCCGCTGGAGGAGCCCGACCAGCCGCCCCCGCTCGCCAGGGCCTGCCGCTGGATCTCGGCCTGCTCGGCGAAGCCGGGGTCGAGCGCCCAGAGCGAGGCGGTGCCGTAGAGCGCCACGCCCATCGCCGCGCCGGCCACGCCGTAGGTGGCGTAGGCGGGAGCGGACGCGGGGGAGAGGTGCGCGTTGCTGCGTCGCAGGCCGCGTAGGGCGGCCTCCGCGGCCCTGGTCCGCCGGGGCACCCGGGCGAGCAGCGCGCACCCGATGCCGACCCCGATCAGGGCGAGCAGCAGCCAGCCGACCGGTCGGTCGTTGGCCAGGCCGGCGAAGAGCCGCAGCCCGCCCAGCACCAGCAGGCCGAGCAGGACCAGCGGGCCGCGCCGCAGGCTCCGGCGGGTGTCGGCGTCGAGCAGCAGCCCACGCTGCTCCAGGCCCTGCCGCAGCTCGTCCAGCGCGCGGACCACCCACTCGTCGCGGCGCAGCTCGCGGGCCGGGAGCTGGCGGCCGGCCGCGTGGTGGATGGCCTGGTCCAGCGGGGTGAGGCCGGCCGGCAGGGGGCCGCCGGTGGTGAGCCGCCGGTCGGGGCGGACGCCGACCGCGCTGGCCCCGCGCAGGCCGCCGAGCGCGGACCAGACCGCCAGATGGTCGCCGCCGTTGAGGTAGGCGACCTGCTGCGGGCCGAGCTGGTCGACGCCGGGGGTGTCCGGTCCGGCGAGCACGCGGCGCCGGTGCAGCACGGTGCCGACCAGGGCGATCGCGGCCACCGCCAGGTAAAGCCTGAGGAAGGTGGGGCCGGGAACGCCCCAGGTGTCGCCGGTTGCGGCCAGCGTGATCATCGAGGGCTCCTCTCGGGCGGGGTCGAGCCCATTGTGGAGTCGACCCGCCACCCGCCGGTCACCGGTCGGGCCGAGTTACCAAGCCGAGACGTGTCGCCGGTCAGCGCCGGCGGACCGCCTCCTCGACCAGGTCCAGCACCGGCCCCAGGTCGCCGGCGGGACGCCCCATCGCCAGGTGCAGCACCAGACCGTCGTACGCCAGCTCCAGGAACTGGGCCAGCACGTCGATCGGGACGTCCTCGCGGAGCACGCCGGCCTCCCGCTGGCGGATCAGCCGCTCGCGGGTGGCCGCGGCGATGGCGGCGGAGCGTTCGGCCCAGCGCCGGGCGAAGGCCGGGTCGGTGCGCAGCCGGCGGGAAACCTCCAACTGGCTGCCCAGCCAGCCGGTGGTGTCCGGGGACATCGCCCGGGCCAGCAGGTCCCGCATGACCTGGACCAGGCCGTTGCGGGCGACGGTCTCCACCATGGCGGCGGCGTCGTCCTCGGCGACGGCGAGGAAGAGCGAGTCCTTGTCCCGGAAGTGGTGGAAGATGGCGCCCCGGGACAGCCCGGTGGCCTCCTCCAGCCGGCGGACGGTGGCTCCCTCGTAGCCGTGCCTGGCGAAACAGGCCCGCGCGGCCGCGAGGATCTCCTGTCGGCGCGCGTCGAGCTGGTCCTGGCTTACTCTGGGCACGGGTAGATCGTGTCAGTTGGCGCTCCGCCACGCAAACCGTACGTACGGCTTGGTATTTTCCCGTCGGCGGCGGAGCCGACCCGGTCCTCCGGTTAGGATCGGCGGGTGACGACGCCCCCGGTCGCTTCCACACCCCTTCCCGTCGCCCCGCTGACCGTCGCCGCCGTGCAGGCCGAACCGGTCCCCGGTGACCTCGCCGGCAACGCGGCCACCGCCGCCCGGCTGGTCCGCCGGGCCACCGGCCAGGGCGCCCGGGTCGCCGTGCTGCCCGAGCTGTTCCTGCCGGCGTACCATCCGCCGACCCTGGCCGCCGACCCGGCCGGCACCGACCTCGCCGCCACCGACGACGGCGCGGTGGCCGACCCGCGCCTCGACCCGCTGCGCGCCGCCGCCCGCGACGGCGGCGCGACCGTGGTCCTCGGCGCGGCGGTCCGCCACCCGGACGGCCGGCGGACCATCTCCTCCCTGGTCGTCGACCCGCGCGGAAAGGTTCGGGCCGGGTACGACAAGCAGCAGCTCTGGGGCGGTGAGCGCGAGCTGTTCAGCCCCGGCCGGCGCGGCGCCACCCTGCTCGTCGGGGACTGGCGGCTCGGCCTCGGCATCTGCTACGACGGCTGCTTCCCGGAGCACGCCCGGGCCGCCGCGGCCGACGGCGCGCACGGCTACCTCTGCCCGAGCGGCTACCTCGCCGGGTCGGCCCACCGGCGGGACCTCTACTACGCCGCCCGCGCCCTGGACAACACCGTGTACGTGGTGTTCGCCAACGCGGTCGACGGGGCGGAGCCCTGGCGGTTCAACGGTGGCGCGGCCGTCTACGACCCGGAGGGACGTCCGCTCGCCCGGGGCGCCGACACCGGCGAGGACGTGCTCGTCGCCACGCTCGACCCGGCCGTGCTGGCGGCCACCCGGGCGGCGCACACCATGCTCGCCGACCGACCCGCCGACCAGGGGCTCCCCCGAACGGTGTTGCCGACCTGACGGACGTCGGCGGGGCGCTCGGCCCTGTCGACGGCAGAACCCACTCCCGTAAGGTGCCCGAGTGCCGCTGCTCCTGCTCGACCTGGACAACACCCTGCTCGACCGGGCGGGGCCGTTCCGTGCCTGGGCAGAGCGGTTCCTGGACAGCATCGGCGCGCCGCCCACCGACATCGACTGGCTGCTCTCCATCGACGCCGACGGGCTCACCGACCGGTGGGACATCGCCGACGCCGTCCGCGACCGGTACGGGCTGCGCATCCCCTCGATCGACCTGGTCGACGAGCTGCACGACGGGGTGGTCGAGAACACCCGGCTGGACCCGCTGGTCGCCTGCGCGCTGCGGATCGCCGACGACGCCGGCTGGGTGCCGGTGGTGGTCAGCAACGGCGCGGTCCGGCAGCAGGACGCCAAGATCAGGCGTACCGGCCTGGACCGGTACATCGCGGACTGGGTGATCTCGGAGGAGGCGGGGGTCAGCAAGCCCAACCCGCGGATCTTCGCGCTCGCCGCCCAGCGGGCCCGGATGCCGCTGCGCGGCGGGTGGGTGGTGGGGGACAGCCCCGAGGCGGACATCGGTGGGGCCGCTGCGGTCGGCCTGCCCAGCGTGTGGCTGCACCGGGGGCGGAGCTGGACGGACACCCGGTTCGCGCCGACCCGGACGGTCGACTCGCTGATCGCCGCGGTCGCCACCGTGCTCGGCGGCTGAACCGCCGCCCGTCACCGCCCGCCCGCCGGGCGCTGCTCGCTCGCCGAAGCGTGCGCCGTCACCGGGCGCCCGTCGGTAAATCGGTTGCCCGGCGCCGGGGCGTCGGTCAGCATGGGCCCGCGCGGGTGCGCAGCCGGGCGGTGCCCGGTCGAGGAGAGGAGGTCGGTCATGGCCGTCTTTGCAGGGTCGTTCCACCTGCCTCCATCAGCCTCGATCAAGGGATCACCGCTTCCGTGCGCGAACACGACCTCCCGGCGCCGCAGCGCCGTGGCCGCGGCAAGAGCCGCTTCGACGACGACGAACCACAGTTCCTGAGGCGCGGCCGGGTCATCGAGCCCGCCCTCGCCGAACCCGACGAAGAGCCCGGCACCGACCCGGCGGACCGCTGGTCCTCCTGGGACGAGGCGGTACACGGGCCCGAACCCCACCCGGACTGGCTGGTCACCGAGCTGGCCGCCCGGGACACCGAACTTGGTGTGCTCAAGACCGGTAAGGAGGCGGACGTCCACCTCGTCCGCCGCGCGGTGCCGGCCACCGACCGTTCCTGTCTGCTGGCCGTCAAGCGCTACCGGGACGCCCAGCACCGGCTCTTCCACCGCGACGCCGGCTACCTGGAGGGGCGCCGGGTGCGCCGCTCCCGGGAGAACCGGGCGATGGCCGGGCGGACCGCCTTCGGCCGGCAGATGATCGCCGGTCAGTGGGCCGCGGCCGAGTTCGCCGCGCTGGCCCGACTCTGGGAGATCGGCGCGGACTCCGGCCGGATCGCCGTGCCGTACCCGGTGCAGCTGCTCGGCACCGAGCTGATGCTGGAGTTCGTCGGCGACCCCGACGAGGGGGCCGCCGCGCCCCGGCTGGCGCAGACCCGCCCGGAGACGGCCGAGCTGCACTCGCTCTGGGAGCAGCTGGTCGACGCCCTGGTGGTGCTGGCCCGCGCCGGCTACGCCCACGGCGACCTGTCGCCGTACAACCTGCTCGTGCACGCCGGTCGACTCGTCATGATCGACCTGCCGCAGGTGGTGGACGTGGTGGCCAACCCGCAGGGCCCGGAGTTCCTGGCCCGGGACGTCCGGGTGGTGGCCGCGTGGTTCGCCGCGCGCGGACTGCCGCCCGAACAGGTCGACCCGGCCGAGCTGACCGAGCTGCTCCTGCGCGAGGCGGGCATCCGCTGAGCCGACGACGCCCCGGGCGGTCCGACCGGACCGCCCGGGGCGCACGCCGCGGTTGTCACTGCAGGTAGCGCTCGACCTCGGGGATGGGCCGCTCGCCCTGCGCATCCGGGTCGCCGTGGGCCTGCCGGGCCGCGCGGCGGCGGCGTAGCAGGTCCCAGCACTGGTCGAGGGACTCCTCCAGGGCGCGCAGCCGCTCCTTGGCCTCGTCGTCGGTGCCGGACTCGTTGGCCTGGGCGGCCGAGCGGAGCCGGTGCTCCTCGTCGACCAGTTCGTTGATCCGGTTCAGGATGGTCTTGTCGTCCATGCCCATGAGCCTGGCACAGGGTGCCCGGGCGCGCCCGGATTCGGCGCGCCCGGAACGCCGCCCTGCGGTAGGTTGCCCTGCCGTGACCCCCACCGCCCGGACGCTGCGCCCCGCCGACGTCCCCGCCGTGGCCGAGGCGCTGGCCGCGGCCGCCCCGTACCACGCGGTCGGCGCCGCGTGGCTGGACTGGCACACTGTCGCCGCGCCGGCCGCCGAACGCTTCGGCGTACTGGTCGCCGAACTCGACGGCCGGGTGGTCGGCGCGGCGCTCACCGGCCTGCTGCACGAGAGCGCCGAGCCGGGGCTGGCCTTCGCCAACGTGACCGTCCACCCCGGGTGGCGGGGCCGGGGCGCAGGCGGGGCGCTGGCCGCCGCCGCCGAGGCGCGGCTCACCGGCATGGGCGCCCGGACCGCGTACGCGAAGGTCGCCGACGACCCGGCGAGCATCGCCTTCGCGCAGCGGCGCGGCTACCGGCGCGGACGTCGCGTCGCGCACCTCGGCCTGGACCTGGCCGCCGCCGAGCTGCCCCCGCCGCCGCCCCCGCGACCCGGGGTACGGCTGCTGGCCGCCAGCGAGCTCGCCGACCCGTACCCGCTCTACGAGGCGGACCTGGACGCCTCGCGGGACGAGCCGGGCGAGGCGTCGATGGACGAGATCAGCTACCCCGACTGGCGGGCCGCCTACTGGGACCGGCCCGACCTGGACCATGGACTGACCACCCTGGCGGTGGTGGACGCGACGGTGGTGTCGTTCAGCGTGGCGCTGACCGACGGGCGGGACCGGTACCGCTCGGGGATGACCGGTACCCGCCGCGCGCACCGCGGCCAGGGTCTGGCCGGGCTGGTCAAGGCGGTCGCCCTGGGCCGGGCCCGGGATGCCGGCTTCCGGTGGGCCGTGACCAGTGTGGACGACGGCAACGACGCGATGCGCGCGGTCAACCGTCGGCTCGGCTACCGGACGGTTGCCACCGAGTGGCGCTACCGCCGCGACCTCGACCGCTGACCGGCGCGCGCCACCCGCTCCGACGTGGAACGGCGCCCTCCGATCAAGATCGGAAAGGGTTGAGTGATCGTGGCGGTGACTGCTAGCGTGCGCCGGGTTCGATGTCGCGACGCCGCCGGCGTCGGGCGGCCACCATCCGGTCCGGGGACGGTGTGATGGGTTCCGGCAGCACGCGTCTGCGTACCAAGGTCATCGCCCTGCTGGCCTCGCTCGTCGCGCTCTGGTCCTTCGCCGCCTGGGTGACCGTCGCCGACGGGTTCAACCTGCTCTGGGTGCAGACCCTGGACAGCCAGGTCGCCGAGCCCGGCGAGCCGCTGGTCACCGAGTTGCAGACCGAACGCCGGCTCGCCACCAGCTACCTGGGGCAGCGGGGGGAGCGGTCGCGGGCCGGGCTCACCGCCCAGTGGGCACGCACCGGTCAGGCGGCCGACGCCTTCCGGACCTCGGTGCGCGGCTGGCAGGCGGAGCTGGCCACCAGCGACGAGGCCCGCGACCGGATCGACGCGGTGCTGACCGGCCTGGACGGACTCGACGGGATACGCGGGTCGGTGGCCGCCGGGCGACTCGACCGGGCCGCGGCCGCCGACGCGTACACCGCCGTCATCGGCACGCTGCTGCGGATGTACGGCTCGCTGGGCCGGCTCGACGACGCCCGGATCGCCGCGGACAGCGCCACCCTGGTCGACCTCTACCAGGTCCGCGAGCTGATCTCCCAACAGGACGCCCTGATCAGCGGCGTGCTCGCCGCCGGCCGGATGACCGGGGACGAGTACGCCCGCTTCGCCCGCCTGGTCGGTGCGCAGCGTTACCTCGCCGCCGCGGCGGTGGGGGAGCTGCCCTCCGCCGACCGGGCGCGCTACGACCGGCTGGTCACCACCGAGGCGTTCACCCGGTTCCGGGCCGTGGAGGACCGGGTGGTCGCGCAGTCCCGCACCGACGCCGGGACGCCGCTGACCGCCCAGGAATGGCAGGCGGCGGTCGGCCCGGCGCTCGAGGCCCACGAGGACTTCGGGGTGGCCGTCGGCGACGCCCTCATCGACCGGGCCAAGCCCGTGGCGGTGGGCGTCATCGTCCGGCTGGTGCTCGCCGCCGGACTCGGGCTGATCGCCGTCGTCGCCTCCATCGTCGTCTCGGTGACCACCGCCCGTACCCTGGTCGGCCAGCTGGAACGGCTGCGCGCCGCAGCCCTGCGGCTGGCCGACGAGCGGCTGCCCGGGGTGGTCGAGCGGCTGGGCCGGGGCGAGCAGGTCGACGTGGCCCGGGAGGCCCCGCCGCTGGACTTCGGCGACGACGAGATCGGTCAGGTGGGCCGGGCGTTCAACGCCGTCCAGGAGACCGCGGTACGCACCGCGGTGGAGCAGGCCGAGCTGCGCCGCAACGTGCGCGGGGTCTTCCTCAGCCTGGCCCGGCGTACCCAGGCCCTGGTCCACCGCCAGCTCACCCTGCTCGACGCGATGGAGCGGCGGGAGCAGGACGCGGAGGAGTTGGAGGACCTGTTCCGGGTCGACCACCTGGCCACCCGGATGCGGCGCAACGCCGAGAACCTGATCGTGCTCTCCGGCTCGACCCCGGGCCGTGCCTGGCGACGCAGCGTGCCCATGGTGGACGTGGTGCGCGGCGCGGTCGCCGAGGTGGAGGACTACACCCGGGTCGACGTGCTGCCGCTGGGCCCGGTCTCGCTCGCCGGCCGGGCGGTCGGCGACGTCATCCACCTGCTGGCCGAGCTGATCGAGAACGGGCTGTCCTTCTCGCCACCGCACACCACGGTGGAGGTGCGGGGGCAGCAGGTGGCCAACGGGTTCGCCCTGGAGATCGAGGACCGTGGCCTCGGCATGACCGAGGAGGACCGGGCCGCCGCCAACCGCCGGATCCTGGACAACTCCGAGCTGAACCTGGCCGATGCGGCCCGGCTCGGCCTGTACGTGGTGAGCCGGCTGACCGGGCGGCACGGCGTCCAGGTGCGGCTGAAGGAGTCCCCGTACGGCGGCACGACCGCCGTCGTGCTGATCCCGAGCGCTCTGGTGGAGTCGGACGACCCGGTCCAGTCGGCCGCCCTGCCGGCCGACGACCACGAGCCGCCGGCGCTCGCCGTGCCGGAGCCGGCCGGCCCGGTGCCGTCCGCGCCGTCCACCGACCAGCCGCCACCGCTGAGCCCGTCAGGGCTGCCCACCCGGACCCGCACCCGGCGCGGCCGGAACGCTCTGGCCACGCCGACGCCCGCCGGGGACCGGCCCGCGCCGGTCGACGTCGACACCGCCGCCGGTCGGGGGGTCGGCGACGCCGCCGGCGGCTCGCCTACTGTGGAGGCTCGGACGACCGACTCGGGCCTGCCGGTCCGGGTCCGGCAGGCGAGCATCGCGCCCCAGTTGCGTGACGAGCCGGCCGGCCCGGGCCCGGACGAGCCGGTGCGTCGCGCGCCGGAGCAGGTGCGGCTGATGATGAGCGCGTACCAGTCGGGCACCCGGCGGGGCCGGAGCGACGCGGCCCGCCTGCGGGGCGGGGCGGCGGGGGATGGGAACGGCCCGGACGACGGCGGGGACGAAACGCCGACCTGACGGCGCGCCCGACGGTCGAGAGGCGAGGCAACCGAGCACGGCGACACCAGCCGGGGAGGACGAGGACGAGTGGGGCAGCAGACGGCTTCGAGCGCGGACCTGACGTGGTTGCTGGACGACCTGGTCGGTCGGGTGCAGCAGGTCGAACACGCGGTCGCGCTCTCCTCCGACGGCCTGCTGATGGCCGCGTCGCGCGGGCTCGGCCGGGACGACGGCGAGCACCTCGCCGCGATGGCCGCCGGAATCCAGAGCCTGGCCCGGGGCGCGGGCCGGCGGTTCGGCGGCGGTCACGTCCAGCAGACCATCATCGAGATGCAGTCGTCGTTCCTCTTCGTCACGGCGGCCGGCCGCAACGCCTGCCTGGCCGTACTGGCCGGTGCGGACGCCGACGTCGGCCTGATCGCGTACGAGATGGCGATGCTGGTCACCCGGGTGGGCGCGTTCGTCGCCGCGCCGGCCCGGGACGCCGACCAGCCGGCCGGCGGGAAGTAGCGGCGATGGCCGGCGACGGCGACACCGACGGGGAGCGCTGGGTCGACGACCACGCGGGCCCGGTGGTGCGCCCGTACGCGGTGACCGGCGGCCGGGCCCGCCCGGTCACCGGCTCCTTCGACCTGATTTCGCTGATCACGGCGAACCAGGCGGAGATCGGGCAGGAGGCGGGGCTGGGTCCGGAGCACGTGGCGATCGTCGCGCTCTGCCAGCGGGTGCAGTCGGTGGCGGAGGTGTCCGCCTGCCTCGACCTGCCGGTCGGGGCCGTCCGGGTGCTGCTGGGCGACCTGGTGGCCCGCGGCCTGGTCAGCGTGCAGGATCCCCGGGGTGCGACCGGGTGGAGTGACGAGAGCGTCTTCGAGGCGGTGATCAATGGACTACGGGCACTCTGAGCGGCCGGCCGACGCGCCGCCGCTGCCCACCGCGATCAAGATCCTGATCGCGGGTGGCTTCGGCGCGGGCAAGACCACCCTGGTGGGGGCGGTGAGCGAGAGCCGGCCGCTGCGTACCGAGGAGATGTTGACCGAGACGGGCGTCGGCGTGGACGACCTGTCCGGAGTGGAGGACAAGACCACCACCACGGTGGCGATGGACTTCGGCCGGATCACCATCAGCCCCGACCTGGTGCTCTACCTCTTCGGTACGCCGGGGCAGGACCGGTTCTGGTTCGTCTGGGACGAGCTGGCGATCGGCGCGATCGGCGCGGTGGTGCTGGCCGACACCCGCCGGCTGGCCGACTGCTTCCCCTCCATCGATTACTTCGAGGGGCGCGGTACGCCGTTCGTGGTGGCGGTCAACTGCTTCGAGGGGGCGCGGCGCTATGGCCTGGACGAGGTGCGGGGCGCGCTGGACCTGACGCCGGACGTGCCGGTGCTGCTCTGCGACGCCCGCCAGCGGGAGTCCAGTCGGGACGTGCTGATCACGCTGCTGGAGCACGCGATGAAGACCCGGGACGCCCGGCGCGACTGACGCGTCGCCCGGAAGGCCGATAGGGCCCCTCCCCGCGACCGCGGGAAGGGGCCCTCTCGAGCTGGTACGTCAGCTGGCGATCATGCGACGCAGCACGTACTGCAGGATGCCGCCGTGCCGGTAGTAGTCCGCCTCGCCCGGGGTGTCGATCCGGACCACGGCGTCGAACTCCACGCCGGTGTCGGTGGTGACCTTCACGGTGCGCGGGACGTCGCCGTCGTTGAGCGCGGTCACGCCGGTGATGGAGAAGGTCTCCGTGCCGGTGAGACCGAGCGACTCGGCGGTGGTGTCCACCGGGAACTGCAGCGGCAGCACGCCCATGCCGATCAGGTTGGAGCGGTGGATCCGCTCGTACGACTCGGCGATGACCGCCCGGACGCCGAGGAGCATGGTGCCCTTGGCCGCCCAGTCGCGCGACGAGCCGGAGCCGTACTCCTTGCCGGCCAGGATGACCAGCGGGACGCCGGCCTCCTGGTAGGCGGTGGAGGCGTCGTAGATGGAGCTCTGCTCGCCGGTCAGGTGGTTGACCGTGAACCCGCCCTCGACGCCCGGCACCAGCTGGTTGCGCAGCCGGATGTTGGCGAAGGTGCCCCGGATCATCACCTCGTGGTTGCCCCGGCGCGAGCCGTACGAGTTGAACTCGTGACGCGGCACGCCGTGCTCGGCGAGGTACTTCCCGGCGGGGGAGTCGGCCTTGATGGAGCCGGCCGGGGAGATGTGGTCGGTCGTCACCGAGTCGCCCAGCTTGGCGAGCACCCGGGCGCCGGCGATGTCGACGACCGCGCTCGGCTCCTGCTGCATGCCCTCGAAGTACGGGGGCTTGCGGACGTAGGTGGAGTCGTCCGCCCAGGCGAAGGTGTCGCCGGTCGGGGTGGGCAGCGACTGCCAGCGCTCGTCACCGGCGAAGACGTCGGCGTACGCGGCGCTGAAGCCGGTGGCGCCGATCGCCTGGGCGATGACGTCCTGGATCTCGGCGCTGTTCGGCCAGATGTCGCGCAGGAAGACCGGGTTGCCCTGGCTGTCCTCGCCGAGCGGCTCGTTGGCCAGGTCGATGTCCATGGTGCCGGCGAGCGCGTACGCGACCACCAGCGGCGGGGACGCCAGGTAGTTCATCTTGACGTCCGGGTTGATCCGGCCCTCGAAGTTCCGGTTGCCGGACAGCACCGAGACGACAGCGAGGTCGTTCTCGTTGACCGCGGCGGAGACCTCCTCCGGCAGTGGGCCGGAGTTGCCGATGCAGGTGGTGCAGCCGTAGCCGACCAGGTTGAAGCCGAGCTTGTCCAGGTACGGCGTGAGGCCGGCGCGCTGGTAGTAGTCCATGACGACCTTGGAGCCGGGCGCCAGGGTGGTCTTGACCCACGGCTTGCGGGTCAGGCCCTTGTCGACCGCGTTGCGGGCGAGCAGCGCCGCGCCGATCATCACCTGTGGGTTGGAGGTGTTGGTGCAGGAGGTGATCGCGGCGATCACCACGGCGCCGTGGTCCAGTTCGTACTCGACGCCGTCGGTGCCGGTGACCCGGATCGGGTTGGTGGCGCGCCCGCCGGCGCCGGCCGCGGCGGTCTCCAGGTCGCGCGGCTCGTCGGCCGGGTCGCTGAACTCGTTGGCCGGCGGGTCGCTGGCCGGGAACGACTCGGCGCTGGCCTCGTCGGCCGGGCCGTTGGCGCCGCGGGGGAGCTGCTCGCGGGCGACGCCCGGCTTGAGCTCGCGCTGATCGGCGGAGTCGTCGGCCACGTAGTCGGTCAGCGCGGAGCGGAACAGCGTCTTGGCGGCGCCCAGCGGCACCCGGTCCTGCGGGCGCTTCGGGCCGGCCAGCGACGGCTCGATGGTGCCCAGGTCGAGCTCGAGGCGCTCCGAGTACTCCGGCTCGTGGTCCGGGTCGTGCCAGAGGCCCTGCTCCTTGGCGTACGCCTCGACCAGCGCGACCTGCTGCGCGTCGCGGCCGGTCAGCTCCAGGTAGCGGACGGTCTCGGCGTCGATCGGGAAGATCGCGACGGTGGAGCCGTACTCCGGGGACATGTTGCCGATGGTGGCCCGGTTGGCCAGCGGCACGGCGCTCACGCCGGGGCCGTAGAACTCGACGAACTTGCCGACCACGCCGTGCTTGCGCAGAATCTCGGTGATGGTGAGCACCAGGTCGGTGGCGGTGGTGCCGGCCGGCATCTCGCCGTGCAGCTTGAAGCCGACGACCCGGGGGATCAGCATGCTGACCGGCTGGCCGAGCATCGCGGCCTCGGCCTCGATGCCGCCGACGCCCCAGCCGAGCACGCCCAGGCCGTTGACCATCGTGGTGTGCGAGTCGGTGCCGACCACGGTGTCCGGGTACGCCTGGCCGTTGCGCTCCATGATCGTACGGGCCAGGTACTCGATGTTGACCTGGTGCACGATGCCGGTGCCCGGCGGGACGACCTTGAACTCGTTGAACGCGGTCTGGCCCCAGCGCAGGAACTGGTAGCGCTCCTTGTTGCGCTCGTACTCCAGCTCGACGTTGCGCTCGAAGGCGTCCTCGCGGCCGAACAGGTCGGCGATGACGGAGTGGTCGATGACCAGCTCGGCCGGGGCGAGGGGGTTGACCTTGGTGGCGTCGCCGCCGAGGTCGCGGACGGCCTCCCGCATGGTGGCCAGGTCCACGACGCAGGGCACGCCGGTGAAGTCCTGCATGAGCACCCGCGCCGGGGTGAACTGGATCTCTACGCTCGGGTCGGCGGCGGAGTCCCACGCGCCGAGCTGCCGGATGTGGTCGGCGGTGATGTTCGCGCCGTCCTCCGTCCGGAGCAGGTTCTCCAGCAGGATCTTCAGGCTGTAGGGCAGCCGGTCGTGCCCCTCCACCTTGTCGATCTTGAAAATCTCGTAGCTCGCGTCTCCGACGCGTAGCTGGGTCTTCGCACCGAAGGTGTCGAGGCTCGCCACGTCGTACTCCTTCACACCAGCGACCGTGAGTAGTCCTGAGCAGTCTGTCGCACCGGCCGGAGCGCCGCCCAGGTTAGGCAACACTTACCGCCGGTTCTCGTCGTCTACAAAACCGTACGTCCGTCTTGCTATCCGCGCAACCTCGTGCCAGGCTTCGGGACGAGGAGGTGCCACCATGATCCATCACGTCCTGCTCTCCTGCCCGCGCGGCTCCGAGGAGACTTCCCGGGCCTTCTACGCCGGCCTGCTCGGCCTGGTCGAGAAGCCCAAACCGCCGGCCCTCGCCGCCCGCGGTGGTTGCTGGTTCACCGGGTACGACGCGGAGCTGCACCTCGGCGTCGAGGACGACTTCCGGCCCGCCCGCAAGGCCCACCCCGCGCTGGTCCGCCCCGACCTCGACGATCTCGCCGTGCGGCTGGCCGCGGCCGGTCACTCGGTCACCTGGGGTGACGAGGAGATCCCCGGGATGCGCCGCTTCCACACCCACGACCCGCACGGCAACCGGCTGGAGTTCCTCGCCCCGATCGGCGGCTGATCCGATCCGCCGCCCACCCGGGCCGTTCCGCCCCGACGGGGGTGGGCGGGACGGCCCGGCCGGGTGGACGACCCCCGAGCGCCCTGCCGGGCCGCCCAGGCCCGGGTAGGGTTCGAGGCCGGACCGGAAGGGGTGGCGGGTGGTCGACGTACAGCACTGGCTATCGGCGCTGCCTCCGGGCGTGGTCTACCTGATCGTCGCCGGGGTGATCGGCGTGGAGAGCATGGGTGTGCCGCTGCCCGGCGAGATCGTGCTGGTCAGTTCGGCCCTGCTCGCCGCGACCGGGGTCGTGGAGCCTGAGTGGGTGGCCACCGCCGCGGCGTTTGGCGCCATCGTCGGCGACTCCATCGGCTACGCGGTGGGACGCCGGGGCGGCCGACCGCTGCTGGAACGGCTGGGCCGGCGGTTCCCGAAACACCTCGGCCCGGCGCAGCTCGCCCAGGCTGAGCAGAGCTTCGCCCGGCACGGCGTCTGGGCGGTCTTCTTCGGCCGGTTCGTGGCGCTGCTGCGGATCCTGGCCGGCCCGCTCGCCGGCGCGCTGCACGTGCCGTACCGCCGTTTCCTGCTGGCCAACGCGGCCGGCGGCCTGGTCTGGGCGTTCGGCACGACCTACCTGCTCTTCACCGTCGGCCGGGCGGCCGAGCACTGGCTCAAGGACATCTCGTGGGCCGGGCTGGTCATCGCGGTGCTGGCCGGCCTCGGCAGCACCTGGTGGCTGCGCCGCCGGGCCCACCGGATGGCGTCGGCGTCGCCGGCCGAGGCGTCCGACGCCGGCGAGCCGGTCCGGGCCGGCAGCGACCACTGACCTGCGCATACCCACGAAGGGCCGGCCCGTGAGGGCCGGCCCTTCGTGTGTACGTGTGGGTCAGGAGGTGGAGTAGCCGCGGGTGGCGATCCAGTCGGCGAGGTTGTCGACGGTGATCTGGTAGCTGGCGGTGTCGGGGTTGGCGGAGTCGGCGATGGTGACGATCTTGCCGTTGTTGGTGTAGCCGACGACGCTGATGTAGTGGCCGCCTTCGAAGGAGTGCACGCCGCCGTCGGTGTCGGTGGTGGTGCCGGCGATGTTGGCGACCACGGCGCGGCCGTCGTCGATGGTGCGGACGATGTCGGTGCGCAGGGTGTCGGTCTGCTTGGTGTCGGCCTTGGGGGTGCGGATCTCGACGCTGTGGTAGGCGTCCTTCTTGCCGGTTTCCTTGTTCAGGACGGGGGTGATGTCGTTGATGCTGTTGGTGCCGTCCTCGGTGGTGCCCATTTCCTTGGCCATGGTGTCGACGTTGATGTTCTTGCCCTGCACGGACAGGGCGTTGCGGGTGGCGGCGGGGCCGCAGTAGTAGAAGTTCGGCTGGGCCTCGTAGTTGACCTTGAGCTGGCGCTCGCCGGTGGGCTTGCGCTCGCCCTGCACGGTCGACGCGGGCTTGCCCTGGGTGGGGGCGGCGTGGGCGGCGGTCATGGGGCCGGCGATGGCGCCGCCGGTGAAGGCGAGGCCGGCGGCGGTCAGGGCGGTCTTGCGGATCAGATCGGTACGCATGGTGGCGTGCTCCTCTGTTCGGGGGGTGCGCGGCACGCCCGGGGGGCGGGGGCCGCGCGAGGGGGGAAAGTCAATCGGACGGCTCGGCGATCGGGGGGATCTGCGCGGGGCGCTGCCCGGCGGCTCAGGGGGCCTGCTCGGGTGTCCGGGGGGTGTAACCGTGGTGGCGGGCCGGGCATTCCATCGGCCTGCTCGGGTGGTGCGGGGGATGTAACCGGCCCGGCCGGTCGGGCATTCCATCGGCCTGGGCTTCGGGCTTACCTGCTGGGCCGGGGGAGCCGCGGTGGTATGCCATGTACAACGCCCCCGACCCCCCACCGATTCCAGGCTGGGGGTGGCCCCGACCACGGGACGCCGCAGGTCAGACCGGACAACTGGGCCGTGGCGGCCCGGGAGAAACCAGACATCGGGGGCCGTACCGGTCGGGCCGGGACGCTCGGGGCCGGGGCGCTCGAGCCAGACCGCTCGGGCCGGACCGCTCGGGCCGGACCGCTCGGGGCGGACCGCTCGGGGCGGACCGCTCGGGCGGGGGCGCTCGGGCCGGTCGGCGAACCGTCGGAGCGGCGGACACGGCCTCGGGAAGCCGCCTCGGTCTGGGGGCTACCGTCGGGGCGGCGACACGGCCTCGGGAGCGGACCTGACGCCGCATCCGGGGGCCTGACGCCGCATCCGGGGGCGTTGGTGGTGCCCGAGGATGCGCTGTCGTTTCGGACGCCTACAAACTTGATGTCGTCAACGAATCGGATGTCCGTTCTCGGGCGGCCGAGGCCTGACGGGCATCCGCGATTCGTTCGCGTCATCAAGTCTGTAGCGGCGGGCGGGACCACCCGGCCCGACGGTGGACGGCATTACCCGGCCCCGACGGTGGACGGGGCCACCTGGTCCGACGGTGGGCGGGGCCACCTGGTCCGACGGTGGACCGGGACCACCTGGCCCGACGGTGGGCCGGACCACCAACCACCACCACCCGGCCCGGCCCCTACCGTCGCTCAACCGTCAGCCCGACGTCACACCAGGTCGGGCCGCCCGGCTCTGGCCACCTGTGCTGTCCGGCCCTGTGGACCTGACACCCGGAGCAAGGAGCGTTCCGCGAGTCCCTGCGCCCGGTCCAGCTGATCAGCGGACCGGCCACCTTCAGGTCAGCCGACGTTTCCGCCGGGGGCACGCGGTTTCGACAGTCTGGTCACCCGTCCCTTGGCGCGTGCCCGTCCGACTCCGGCGTTCGTCGTCCCTCCGCAGACGAGGACGCACGTGGTATCAAGCGGGGCGCAGCAGGTCGACGACCGCGTCCCGCGCGGTGAGGACGGCCTCACCGGACCGCTCGGTCCGGTCAAGGATCTCGAACGCGTGCTGCCCGTCCGGGACCTCGATCAGCCGGACCGACCTGCCGGCACCCTCGGCAGCCGCGAGGAACGCCTCGATGCCGGCCAGGACCTCGGCCCGGTCCCGCCCCGCCCGGGTCAGCACCAGCGGCACCTCCGCGCCGGAGTCGACCGCCTCGACCGGCAGGAAGCGCTTGTCGACCTCCCAGCCGGGCAGCGGGACGAGGAGTGGATAGGTCGCCGCGATCCCGCGCAGCCACGGCGGCGGGTCGCGCAGCCAGTCCGCCATGAAGAGACCGCCGCCGGAGAAGAACCAGAGCACCACCCGGTCGGCGTCGACCCGGGGATCGGCGCGGACCTGCTCGACCATCGCGGCAAGGGTGTCGGCCGTGGCCGGCATCTCGGAGAAGGCGTTCACCCGGTAGTTCACCAGGCCGGCGGCCAGGCCCTGCTCGGCCAGGAGCGCGCCGTAGCCGCGGTAGAGCGGCACGTCGCGGAGATCGGGCGTGCCGGGCGGGACCGGCACGCCGTGCATCACCACCACGGCGGGGAAGGGGCCTTCGCCAGCCGGCAGGTGCAGGTCGACCTCGCCGTGCCGTTCGACCGGCGCGGGCGGTGGAGAGAGGACGAAGGGCATCTCGGTGAATGGCTTCATGGTCGCATCGTAGCCAGGTAAGCCCTGCCCAAGGGCCCCGTCGATCCTCCACAGGGGAGTGCGCGGAGCGGGGTGTCAGGCCGGGTCGGTGGGGTTCTTGACGCCGGTCGCCTGCGCGTGCCGTTCGCGCAACCGCTCCCGGATCTCCTCCGGGGTGTACGCCCGGCGGCGCCGTTCGGCCCGGGCGATGACCACCCCGGACGCCGCCACCCCGGCCAGGCCGGCCAGCCCAAGGACCTTCCACCACCGCATCCGTTGCCGCATCGGCCTAGGGTAGACGCTCATGAGCATCAGCCTGGACGAGGCCGTGGACCTGACCCGTACCGGAGACCTCTGGGTTTTCCGCGGCCGCAGCGTGCCCGACCGGGCGATCCAGCTCACCACCAACAGCCCGGTCAACCACGTGGGCATGGCGGTGGTGCTCGACGACATGCCGCCGCTGTTGTGGCACGCCGAGCTCGGCCGGTCGCTGCCGGACATGTGGACCGGCACCCATCAGCGTGGCGTGCAGTTGCACGACCTGCGCGACGCGGTCTGCGTCTGGGCGAACCGGTACGGCCAGCGCGGTTGGCTGCGTCAGCTCGACCCGCCGGCGGACGCCGACATGGAGCAGGCGGTGCTGCGCACCGTGGCCCGGCTCGACGGCACGCCCTTCCCCTCCACCGCCCAGCTCGCCTGGCGCTGGGCCCGGGGCCGGGTTCCGCGGGTGCCGCAGCTGCCGCTGCCGGGTCGCCGGGAGCGGTCCGGCGCTCCCGCGTCCGACCGGGCGCTGGAGACCGCTTACTGCGCCGAGGTGGTGGCGGTGACCTACGAGGCGATGGGGCTGCTGCCGGCGGGACGCCGTCCGAATTGGTACGACCCGGGGCGGTTCTGGAGCGGCGACGACCTCGGCCTGACCGGCGCCGCCAAGCTCGGCGCCGAGATCGAGGTGCGCATTCCGCCGCGCTGAGGTTTGCCGGTGGCCGGCGGCGGCAATTGGTGACGCCGTGAGAGCCTCCACCGATCTCGACACGCTGACCGACTTCTTCGACCGGTACGGCGTGGCGCTCACCGCCGGCGACGTACCCGCCATCGCTGGCTGCTACGCGCTGCCAGGCCTGGTGGTCGCCGACACGTACAGCTTCTCGTTCAGCACGATGGCCGCCGTGGCCCTCTCCTTCCTCGGCGCCGCGCCGGACTACCAGGAGCGGGAGCTGGTCGCCGCGAACGCGCTGATCGAGGACGTGGAGCCGGTCTCCGCGCTGCTCACCATGGTCGCCGTGCAGTGGGAGTTCCTGGACAGCCAGGGGCGCGCGGTGTCCGGCGAGCGCTACCGCTACCTGCTGCGCGCCACCGACGACGGCCCGGCCATCTGCACCGTCATCCGGGCGTCGTGACCGGGGCCGTCGGCACCCAGAACCGGAGCTTGCCCTGGCGCTCGTCCTCCAGGACGCCGCCGTTGCGTTCGATCACCCGCCGCGAGGCCACGTTGTCCGTGTCGCAGGTGACCAGCGCGGAGACGATGCCGAGCCGGGACGCCACCGGCAGCGCCGCGCGCAGCATGGCGATGGCGTGTCCGCGCCGGCGGGCGCTGGCCCGCACGTCGTATCCGATGTGGCCGCCGACCTCCAACAGGGACGGGGTGAGACGGTGTCGGATCGCGATCCGGCCCAGGTAGTCGCCGCCCTCGACCCACCACAATGTGGTGCAGGGGACGAAACCCGCTGGTCGCGGCGTCTCCTCGTGGACCTGCGCCTGCAGGTCGGCGACGAAGCGGGCGAAGACCTCCGGCCGGTGCCAGCTGTCGGCGTACTCCCGGATCTCCGCGCCCACCATCGTGTGGTCCTGGCGGGCGCCGCGCCCCTCGGCGCGGAACTCGGCCATGGCGGCGAGGAAGCTGGCGCGCACCCGATCGGTCGGCGCCGTCAGTGTGGGCATCACCCGATCAGACCCGAACCGGCCCCGACCGGCCACCCGTTTTCCCGGCACCCGGGGCCGACCGGCTCGTCCCGGGGTGGCGTGCTGCGCTCCGTCCACGTCGCTGGCTAGGCTGGCGCGTCCGCTCCGATGAGGGAGACCTGATGTCCGACCGACCGGCCCCGGAAGCGGGGACGAGATCCGCCCCCGCCATGCTGGCCACGGTGCCGTGGATCGTCGTGCTGCTCGGCGTCGGTCTGCTGGCCACCCTCCTGGTGTTCACGCTGGTGTCGTTCCGCGGCCGGGAACACCCGCCGGCGCCGGAACCGGCCCCGCCGATGTACCTGCCGAGGATGCCGTCGGTCACGCTGTCGGCGACTCCGGGCGCGGACTCCCCGCTGGCCGCGGTGGACTCCACCCCGTCGCCGACCGTCTCGGTCTCCTCCTCGGCCTCGGCCAGCGCGACGCCGTCGGCGCAGGCGACCACCCGCCGCCCCAGCGCGCCGCCGAGCACCCGCGCCGCAGCGCCCACCGCTTCCGGTCGGGTCACCGCCTACTACCGGGCGACCTCCAGCGACCGGGATTCCTTCCAGGCGTCGTTGACGGTGCGCAACGGCACCGGCGCGGCCCGGGACTGGGAGGTGGAGCTGCTCTTCACCGGCAACGTCAAGTCCATCCGGGCGTCGTCCGATTCCGGTCTGTCGGTGCGGACGCAGGGCAGTGGCTGGTTCGTGCTGCGCAGCACGGATCCGCTGGGCGCGGGGGAGACCGCCGTCGTGTCGATGACGTTCGATCGTACCGGTGGCGGCGACGAGCCGGGCCAGTGCACGGTCAACGGGGCCGCCTGCACGATCGGCTGAACCGCGCGGCCGTCCGTACTGTCAGGACAGTTTCGTGATGGGTCGGGCACTTTCCGACATTGCCGATGATCGCTACGCTCTCCGGACGGGACCGGTGAGGAAGGGGCATGTCCGGCATGCGTCGTGCGCGACCCTCGGCCGCTGGCGCGCTCGCCTCGTCACCCTGGGTGGTGGTTGCCACGGGGGTCGTCGTGATGGTGGTGCTGCTGGTCGTGGCGCTGGCGTCGTCGCGCGGGCAGGAGCCGTGGGTCGACGCCGGGCCGCCCGCCGCGACCATGCCGCTGCCCGGGCTGCCGCCGATGTCGCCGTCGCGCGTCGCGGCCACCCTGCCCGCCCCGGTGGTGCCCGGGCTCTCCCCGCGGCGCACCGACCTGCCCTCGCCCACCGGTCTGCCGACCGCCGCCGCCACCCCGCCGCCGGCCTCGTCCGCCGGCGGGGTGGCGCTGCCGCCGCCCCGGCCTCCCGCGCCGCCTCCGCCGGTCACCGGTCGTTACCAGGTGCTGGACGACTACGGGGACTCCTTCATCGGTGAGGTGCTGCTCTTGAACGCCGACGCCCGGCCACGGCCGTGGACGGTCCGACTGGTGCCGCCGGCCGGCAGCGGCCTGGTCGCGTCCTGGGTGGAGGGTGCGCCGCAGGGGGGTGCCCGGATGGTCGACGGGGCGTTCACGTACGCCAGCGGGGTGGACCTCGCCGGGGGTGCCTCGGTGCCGCTGCGGTTCCATTTCGAGCACACCGGCGGCGAGACCCGGCCGAGCGCCTGCGCCGTCGACGGGGCGGCCTGCGCCGGCCTCTGAGTCACGGTCGGTAGCACAGGGTGAGCCCGATTCAGCCCAGCGCCGACGGTGCGTTTCGCAAGATTGCTGCTTTGTTGCGGCTTGGTTTGCAAGGTATTGCAGAATGTTTCGGCAAGAGCTAGCGTGCGGGCGAATCAGCGACCAGAGGAAGGCCGTCGATGAAACCCCCGCCGCTGTCCAGCAAGGCGCTGCTCGCCTTAATCTCCACACTCACCCTCGCCCTCGTCGGCGTCCCGGTCGCCGTCCACCAGCTCGGCGGGGACGCCGTCGACCGGACGTCCACCGTCGATGCGCTGGCCGCGGCCGGCGCCGCCCAGTGGGGCGCCGAGCCCAGCAACGAGGCGCTGCTCAAGGCCGGTACCGGCCAGGGCCGCTCCGAACAGTTCTACTTCGTCCTGCCGGACCGGTTCGCCAACGGCGACAAGCGCAACGACTCCGGCGGGCTCACCGGAGACCGGCTCAGCACCGGCCTGGACCCGAAGGACAAGGGCTTCTACCACGGCGGCGACCTCAAGGGCGTCATCGACAAGCTCGACTACATCCAGGGCATGGGGACGACCGCCATCTGGCTCGCCCCGATCTTCAAGAACCGGCCCGTACAGGGCAGCGGCACGGACGTCTCGGCCGGCTACCACGGCTACTGGATCACCGACTTCACCCAGGTCGACCCGCACTTCGGCACCAACGCGGAGCTGAAGAGGCTGGTCAAGCTCTCCCACCAGCGGGGCATCAAGGTCTACCTCGACGTCATCGTCAACCACACCGCCGACGTCATCAAGTACGACGAGAACAAGTACGCGTACATCGACAAGAAGACCTCGCCGTACACCGACGCGCAGGGGCGGGCCTTCGAGGACCGCAACTACGCCGACGGCACCCGGGACTTCCCGACGGTGAACAAGGACGCGGGTCCGTACACCCCCACCTTCGCCAACGCCGCCGACGCGAAGGCGAAGGTGCCGGCCTGGCTGAACGACCCGACCATGTACCACAACCGGGGTGACTCCACCTTCGCGGGCGAGAACAGCGAGTACGGCGACTTCTTCGGCCTGGACGACCTGTGGACCGAGCGTCCCGAGGTGGTCGAGGGCCTGACCAAGGCGTACGGCGACTGGATCGGCAGCACCGACGTCGACGGCTTCCGGCTGGACACCGTCAAGCACGTCAACCTCGACTTCTGGCCGCAGTTCAGCCAGGGGATCAAGCGGGCCGCCGACAAGGCGGGCAAGAAGGACTTCTTCATGTTCGGCGAGGTCTACAGCGCCGACCAGGAGATCGAGTCGACGTACGTGCGCCGCGGCGGCCTGCCCGCCACCCTCGACTTCTCCTTCCAGGAGGCGGCGCGCGGCTACGCCGCCGCGGACGGCTCGGCCAAGGCGCTCGCCGACACGTACGCCAAGGACGACCTGTACGCCGCGCGGAACACCGACGCCAACCGGCTGACCACCTTCCTCGGCAACCACGACATGGGTCGGGTCGGCTCGTTCATCGCCGCCGCCGGCGGGGACGACGCCGCCCAGCTCAAGCGGGACCAGCTCGCCCACCAGCTGATGTTCCTGACCCGCGGCCAGCCCGTCGTCTACTCCGGCGACGAGCAGGGCTTCACCGGCCCCGGCGGGGACAAGGACGCCCGGCAGGACATGTTCGCCACCAAGGTGGCCGACTACCTCGACGACGACCTGATCGGCACCACCCGCACCCACGCCAGCGACCAGTACGACGCCAACCACCCGCTCTACCGCACCATCGCCGAGCTGGGCAGGCTGCGCCAGGCCAACCCGGGCCTGCGCGACGGCGTCCAGGTCACCCGGTACGCGGCCGACGGCGCGGGCGTCTTCGCCTTCTCCCGGATCGCCCCGGCCGACCGCACCGAGTACGTGGTGGCCGTGAACAACGCGGCGACCGCGCAGACCGTCCCGGTCGACACCTGGTCGCCGGGCACCGCCTTCGCCGGCATCTACGGTGGGGCGACCGCCACGACCGCGGGCGCCGACGGCAAGCTGAACGTCACCGTGCCGGCGATGTCGACCGTGGTCCTCAAGGCCGGCAGGGCGATCCCGCAGGCGGACGCCGCGCCGGGCATCACCCTCACCGAGCCGGGCAGCGAGCCGGTCCCCACCAAGACCGCCGTCACCGCGCAGGTGACCGGCGACCCACTGGCCACCGTCACCTTCGCCGCCCGGGTCCCCGGCGGGAAGTGGACCCTGCTGGGCACCGCGCACAAGGCTCCGTACACCGTTTACCACGACCTGGCCGGCCTGGCCGGCGGGACGAAGGTCGAGTACAAGGCCGTCGTCCGCGACGGCAAGGGCCGTACCGCCAGCGCCCGGACCACCGGCATCGTGGGCACGCCCGCGCAGAGCGCCGCCCGGGACTGGGCGGTGGTGCACTACCAGCGCCCCGCCGGCGGGTACGACGACTGGGGGCTCTACACCTGGGGCGACATCGACCCGGCGTACGCCACCGAGTGGCCCAAAGGGCAGCCGTTCGCGGGTGAGGACTCCTACGGCCGGTTCGCCTGGGTCAAGCTGAAGCCCGGCGCCAAGTCGGTGGGCTTCCTCGTCGTCGACTCGAACGGCAACAAGGACGTCGCGAACGACCGCACCATCGACGTGACGCAGACCGGCGAGGTCTGGGTCAAGCAGGGCGACCCGACGCTCTACCCGACCCGGCAGGCCGCCACCGGCGAGCCCGACCCGGCCGTGGACGAGAGCACCGCGGTCATCCACTGGCGCAAGGCCGACAACGACTACGCCGGCTGGGGCCTGCACCTCTGGGACGGCGCCGCCAACCCGACCGACTGGTCCAACCCGCTCAAGCCGGAGAAGATCGACGCCTACGGCGCCGTCTTCCGGGTGCCGCTGGCCGCCGGCGCGACCGGGCTGAACTACATCATCCACAACGGCGACACCAAGGATCAGCCCGACGACCAGCGGCTGGACTTCGCCAGCGCCGGGCATGAGGTCTGGCTGCTCGCCGGGGTCAAGGGCCGGCTGCTGCCGCCCAGCTCCTCCGGCCCCGCGCGGGACCTGGACATCACCAAGCAGAAGGCGCAGTGGATCGACCGGTCCACCGTCGCCTGGCAGACCGGCCCGACCGACGGCAAGCAGTACGCCCTGGTGGCCGCCCCGGCCGGTGGTCTGACCATCGCCGACGGCGAGCTGGCCGGGACGTACACCGCGCTGCCGCTGCGGGCGCAGCGCAACGGGCTCACCGAGGCCCAGCGCGCGGCCTGGCCGCACCTGTGGTCCTACCGGACCTTCACGCTGGACCGGGCCGACCTGGCCAAGGTGCCGGCGGCGTTGCGCGGGCAGCTCGTGGTCACCGAGCGGGACGCCGAGGGTGCGCTGCTCGGGGCGACCGGGGTGCAGATTCCGGGCGTGCTCGACGACGTCTACTCCCGGGCCACCGGCGTGAAGCTCGGCCCGACCTTTGCCGGCCGGGTGCCCACCCTGGCCGTCTGGGCGCCCACCGCCCGGAAGGTCTCGCTCCAGCTCTTCGACTCGCCGTCGGCGCAGCCGCGCACGGTGGCGATGAGCCGCAACGACCGCACCGGCGTCTGGTCGGTACGCGGCACCAGGGCGTGGACCGGCCGGTACTACCGCTACCAGGTCGAGGCCTGGCAGCCGGCGGCGCAGAAGGTGGTTACCGCCTCGGTGACCGATCCGTACTCGGTGGCGCTCGCCCCCGACTCGACGCACAGCCAGATCGTCGACCTGTCCGACCCCTCGCTGGCCCCGTCCGGCTGGGCGAACCTGCGCAAGCCGCCGGCGGTGCCGGCGTCGAAGGCGCAGATTTCCGAGCTCTCCGTCCGGGACTTCTCGATGGCCGACACCGGCGTGCCGGGGGAGAAGCGGGGCACCTACCTTGCCTTCGCCGACCCGAACACGGCCGGGATGAAGCACCTGAAGGCGCTCGGCGACGCCGGCGTCAACTACCTGCACCTGCTGCCGGCATTCGACTTCGCCACCATCCCCGAGAAGCGGGCCGACCAGCGGCAGCCCGACTGCGACCTGGCGAAGCTGCCGCCGGACTCCGACCAGCAGCAGGCGTGTGTCACCGCGGTGGCGGACAAGGACGGTTACAACTGGGGGTACGACCCGCTGCACTACACCGTGCCGGAGGGCGGCTATGCCGTCGACCCGGCCGGGGCGAAGCGGACCACCGAGTTCCGGCAGATGGTCGCCGGGGTCAACGGCGCCGGCCTGCGCGTCGTGATGGACGTGGTCTACAACCACACCTCGGCCGCGGGAACCGACCCGAAGTCGGTGCTCGACCAGGTGGTGCCGGGCTACTACCACCGGCTGCTGGAGGACGGCAGCGTCGCCAACTCGACCTGCTGCGCCAACACCGCCCCAGAGCACGCCATGATGGGCAAGCTGGTGGTGGACTCGCTGGTCACCTGGGCCAAGGCGTACAAGGTGGACGGCTTCCGGTTCGACCTGATGGGTCACCACCCGAAGGCGAACATCCTGGCCGTGCGGGCCGCGCTTGACCAGCTCACCCTCGCCCGCGACGGCGTGGACGGGAAGAAGATCCTGCTCTACGGCGAGGGCTGGAACTTCGGCGAGGTCGCCAACGACGCCCGGTTCGTCCAGGCCACCCAGGCCAACATGGCCGGCACCGGGATCGGCACCTTCAACGACCGGCTCCGCGACGCGGTGCGCGGCGGCGGCCCGTTCGACGGCAACCCGCGGGTGCAGGGCTTCGCCTCCGGCCTCTACACCGACCCGAACGGTGACCCGGTGAACGGGACGGCGGCCGAGCAGAAGGCCCGACTGCTGCACTCGCAGGACCTGATCAAGGTCGGTCTGGCCGGCAACCTGCGCGGCTACCGGTTCACCGACTCGTCCGGCCGCCAGGTCACCGGCGCCCAGGTGGACTACAACGGCTCGCCGGCTGGCTACACCGCCGCGCCGGGCGAGGCGATCACCTACGTCGACGCGCACGACAACGAGATCCTGTACGACGCGCTGGCGTACAAGCTGCCGCAGGGCACCTCGGCGACCGACCGGTCCCGGATGCAGGTGCTGGCCCTGGCCACCACCGCCCTCGGCCAGGGCGCCGGGTTCGTCACCGCCGGCTCCGAGCGGCTGCGCTCGAAGTCGCTGGACCGCAACTCGTTCAACTCCGGCGACTGGTTCAACCAGATCCGCTGGGACTGCACCCAGGGCAACGGGTTCGGCGCCGGTCTCCCGCCGGCGCAGGACAACAAGGACAAGTGGCCGTACGCCAAGCCGCTGCTGGCCGATGAGAAGCTGGTCCCGGACTGCGCGGCGATCAACCTGGCCGACGCCCGGTACGCGGAGCTGCTGCGGATCCGGGAGTCCTCGCCGGTCTTCGGGCTGGCCACCGCCGACCAGGTGCAGAAGCGCGTCGCCTTCCCGCTCTCGGGCGAGAAGGAGACCCCGGGCGTGCTGACCATGACCCTGGACGCTCGCGGCCTGGGCGGGAAGTGGAAGTCGGTGACCGTCGTCTTCAACGGCACGCCGGAGGCGGCGAAGCAGACGGTGACCGGCCTGCGGGGTGCGGACGTGGCGCTGCACCCAGTGCTGGTGAACTCGGCCGACCCGGTGCTCCGGACGGCCTCGTTCGACCGGGCGGGCGGCACCTTCACGGTGCCGGCGCGCAGCGTGGCGGTCTTCGTCCAGAAGTGACCGTACGACGATCCGGCCCCCTGCCAGCGAGCTGGCAGGGGGCCGGACGTCTGTGCAGGTTCCGTTCGCTGACCGTCGGTCAGTTGAAGCAGTCGTCAACGGTGCCGGCGCAGTTGGTCGGGTCGTTGTTGGTCACGCTGGACTTCTCGTCGAGGGTGACCTCGCCGCCGTTGTTGAGGATGCCGCCGGCGACCCGGTGGGTCTTGGAGCTGTCGGTGGCGGTGTTCTTGGTGACGCGGGTGTCGGTCAGGGTGGCGGTGCCGCCCTCGTTGTTGAAGATGCCGCCGCCGTTGAGGGCGGTGTTGCCCTTGATCAGGGTGTCGCGCAGGGTCAGGGTGGCGTTGCCGCCCTTGCCGTCGGTCGGGTCCTCGAAGCCTTCCTTGATCTCGACGTCGGGGTCCCCGTTGAAGATGCCGCCGCCGAAGCGTCCGGCGGTGTTGTCGAGGATCTTGCTGTCGGAGACGGTGGCGGTGGCCTCGTCCTTGTCCTTGTCCCAGTCGCCGCCGTCCTTCTTCTTGTCCTCGCCGCCGGTGTTGTAGATGCCGCCGCCGTCGTTGCTGGCGTGGTTCTTGGCGATGGTGACGTGGTCGACGTCGAGGTTGGTGTTCTTGGCGTAGATGCCGCCGCCGTTCTTGCAGGCGGTGTTGTCCTTGACGGTCGCCCGGGCGGTCATCTCTTCGTATCCGCCGTCGGAGCTGAGCAGGCCGCCGCCCTCGCCGTTGGCCTTGTCGCCCTCGCCGTTGGCCTTGTCGCTCTCGCCGTTGGCCTTGTCGCTCTCGCCGTTGGCCTCGTCGCTCTCGCCGTAGGCCTTGTCGCGCTTGTCGTGGTCCTTGTCGCGGTCGCCGGCGATCTTGACGAAGCCGCCGGAGCTGAACACGCCGCCGCCGTTGCGGTCGGCCTTGTTGTCCTCGATGGCGCTGTTGAGGATCTCCACGGTGCCGGCCTTGTCGCGGCCCTTCACGACGGTGCGCGGGTAGTACTTGTCGTCGCCCTTGCCGTTGGCGATGCCGCCGCCGTTCTCGCCGGCGGTGTTGTTGGTGATCTTGGTGTCTTCGACCTTGAGGTCGCCGGCGTTGAAGATGGCGCCGCCGTTCTCGCGGGCGTGGTTGTTCTCGAGCTTGCTGTCCTCGATGTCGACGCGGCCGAAGTTGGCGATGGCGCCGCCGTTGCCTTCGGCGTTGTTGCCGGTCAGCTTCACCTTCTCCAGGTGGGCGGAGCCGCCGCGTTCGACGAGCAGGGCACCGCCGTCGGCGTCGCCGTCCTTCTTCGGCGGGGGCGCGGGAGCGGCGTCGGCGACCGGCACGGCCTGGACCGCCTTGGCGGCCATGGCCGCGTGGGCCGCGGGTGCGGACTGGGAGCCCAGAGCCGCCGGCGCCTGCGGGCCACCCGGACCGCCGGGACCACCCGGACCGCCGGGACCACCCGGACCGCCGGGACCACCCGGACCGCCAGGGCCGCCGTACTTGAACTCGGCGGCGTTGCCGCCCTTGACGGTGAGGTCCTTCAGGGTCAGGTCACCGCCGTCGGCGACCCGGAAGATCCGGAACGCGTCCTCGGAGTCCCGCTTGATCGTGGAGTCCTCACCCTTGATGGTGATCTCCTGCTCGATCGTCGGCAGGGCCGTGCCGGACTTCTTGTCGGAGCCGTCGAGCTCGTAGGTGCAGTGCGCAGCCAGCTTCAGCGTGCCACCGTGGTCCCGGTTGGCCAGATCGACCGCCTCGATAAGCTTCTCCTCGTCACAGGGCACCTCCCGCACGCGCCCGTGCTCATCATCCCGGTCCTTGCCGCGGTGGTCGTCACGACCCTTGTCCTCGCCCTGCTCACCACCCTGGCCGTCGTCCTTGGTGAGCTGCTCGGCGGTGGACCACTTCACGTCGGTCAGGCGGTGGGGGCCGGTGGCCCCCGTGGTCGCGTAGGCCACACCCGCGAGGCTGACCGCACTCGTCAGACCCACGACGCTGGCCGCGAGCCAGAGCCGGCGGCGACGGATCGGCGAAGTCTTCTCACGAGTGGCGTCATCGTTATTGCGCAGGTAGTTGGACATCGAAGCTCTCTGCCCTCTCCTTGTACAGACAAGGTCGCTTCGCCCTGGCGAGGCGGCCTTCGCTACAAATCGGTTGTAGCTGCTGAAGAACACCGTATGAGAATCTTCTTCGCTCAGAGGGTATATGCGAAAAAAGCCCGCATTCGGGCATGCGGGCGGCGCGGTGGCAGGAGTCCGGGCGGGGAGGCAGCGGCGGCACGCGCGGCGTCGTGGGGCGTAGTCGCAGGTCGAAAGCTCGCGGTCGGTGCTGGGCGGGCAACCGTGGCGGGAGCGTGACGGGGGGCCCCGGACGTCGGCGGAGGGTGCCATGGCGGCAGGCAGCCCCTTTCCGCCGCGATCGCGGCGGAAAGGGACTCCCGCGGCTATGTGGTGTTTCAGTGGAAGCAGTCCTCGACGGTGCCGGCGCAGTTGGACGGGTCGTTGTCGGTGACGGTCGACTTGTCGTCGAGGCGGACCGTGCCGTCGTTGTTCAGGATGCCGCCGGCGATCCGGTGGTAGCCGGGGCCGGCCTTGGCTTCCATGGTGTCGGTGGCGGTGTTCTTGGTGACGCGGGTCTTGGTCAGGGTGACGGTGCCCTTGTTGTTGTAGATGCCGCCGCCGTTGCCGGCGGTGTTGCCCTTGATCTCGGTGTTCCGCAGGGTGAGCGTGACGGTCCACTCCCCGGCCCGGGCCACCATCGGGACGGGCGCCATCCCGGTTCGGGCTGGTTCGCCGTTGAAGATGCCGCCGCCGAAGCGTCCGGCGGTGTTGTCGAGGATCTTGCTGTCGGAGACGGTGGCGGTGGCCTCGTCCTTGTCCTTGTCCCAGTCGCCGCCGTCCTTCTTCTTGTCCTCGCCGCCGGTGTTGTAGATGCCGCCGCCGTCGTTGCTGGCGTGGTTCTTGGCGATGGTGACGTGGTCGACGTCGAGGTTGGTGTTCTTGGCGTAGATGCCGCCGCCGTTCTTGCAGGCGGTGTTGTCCTTGACGGTCGCCCGGGCGGTCATCTCTTCGTATCCGCCGTCGGAGCTGAGCAGGCCGCCGCCCTCGCCGTTGGCCTTGTCGCCCTCGCCGTTGGCCTTGTCGCTCTCGCCGTTGGCCTTGTCGCTCTCGCCGTTGGCCTCGTCGCTCTCGCCGTAGGCCTTGTCGCGCTTGTCGTGGTCCTTGTCGCGGTCGCCGGCGATCTTGACGAAGCCGCCGGAGCTGAACACGCCGCCGCCGTTGCGGTCGGCCTTGTTGTCCTCGATGGCGCTGTTGAGGATCTCCACGGTGCCGGCCTTGTCGCGGCCCTTCACGACGGTGCGCGGGTAGTACTTGTCGTCGCCCTTGCCGTTGGCGATGCCGCCGCCGTTCTCGCCGGCGGTGTTGTTGGTGATCTTGGTCTCTTCGACCTTGAGGTCGCCGGCGTTGAAGATGGCGCCGCCGTTCTCGCGGGCGTGGTTGTTCTCGAGCTTGCTGTCCTCGATGTCGACGCGGCCGAAGTTGGCGATGGCGCCGCCGTTGCCTTCGG
>NZ_JBSSHR010000015.1:0-152982 GCF_059089345.1 Micromonospora sp. BS32 | reverse complement strand
GGCAGAACGCACGCCGTTCTCCCGCCCATCCAGTTCTGACCTTCGACAAGCCAGAACCTAGGCAGGACAACGGCGTGCCCCATAAGCGACGCACCGAACCACCCACACATGCGTCACAAGACCCATATTTATGACCCACCGTCATACGGCTCCCTACGAAGCGGGCAGCAGCGACGCTACGATTCCGTGATAGCGCGCCGACTGCGCAGCGGGCGCCGGACCACGGCCCCGGGCAGCAGGACCACGCAACCCGGCGGCCGGGCCACGCACCCCGGGGCAGCAGGTCCACGCGCCCCGGGGCAGCAGGTCCACGCGCCCGGGCAGTCAAACCACGCACCCGAGCAGCGGAAGAGCCGCGGTCCCGAAGGACCGCGGCTCCTCTCACGTCACTGGCTTCCGGGGCGGCTTGCCCCGGACGGGATCAGGCGCCGCCGTTGGGCGCGCCGTGGCAGCGCTTGTACTTGCGGCCGGAGCCGCACGGGCAGGGCGCGTTGCGGGACGGACCGCCCGCCTCGCCCCGGTCCACCGGCGCCGCACGCCGGGCGGTGCTCGCCGCGACGGCCTGGCCGCTCGCCCCGGTGGCCGCCGGGCGACGCGGCGCGCCGGACGGGCCGGGCGCCGCCGGACGGGCCGGCGTCTCCGGGTTGCCGCCCACGCTGCGGGCCGGCGCCTCCTGCTCGGGCCGCTCGACCACGACCGCACCAGCGCCCGCCTCGCCGTCGATGGTCGGCGCGGAGTACTGCAGGCCCTGCTGCTGCGGCGCCCGGTTGAGGCCCTTGGCCCGGATCTCGACCGGCTTCTCCAGCAGCTGGACCTCTTCGGCCTCCGGCTCCGGCTCCTGGACCTGCACCTCCAGGTTGTACAGGAAGCCGACCGTCTCCTCCTTGATGCCGTCCATCATGGTGGCGAACATGTCGAAGCCCTCGCGCTGGTACTCGATGACCGGGTCGCGCTGGGCGTACGCCCGCAGGCTGATGCCCTCCTGGAGGTAGTCCATCTCGTAGAGGTGCTCGCGCCACTTGCGGTCGATGACCTGGAGCAGCACCATCCGCTCGAGCTGCCGGGTCCCCTCCTCGCCGAGCTGCTCCTCGCGCCGGTCGTACGCGGCGTGCGCGTCCTCCTTGAGGCGGGCGAGCAGGAAGTCGGCGTCGATGCTGGCCCGGGAGCCGCCGGCCTCCTCCTCCAGCTCCTCGATGGTGAACCCGACCGGGTAGAGCTGCTTCAGGCTGGACCAGAGCTGCTCCAGATCCCAGTCCTCGGCGTAGCCGTCGCTGGTGGCGCCGGTGACGTACGCGGTGATCGTGTCGTCGATCATGTTGCGGACCTGGTCGGAGAGGTCCTCCCCATTGAGCACCCGCAGCCGCTCGGCGTAGATCACCTGGCGCTGCTTGTTGAGCACCTCGTCGTACTTGAGGACGTTCTTGCGGATCTCGGCGTTCTGGCCCTCGATCTGCGCCTGGGCGCTCTTGATCTGGCGGGTGACCATCTTCGACTCGATCGGCACGTCCTCCGGGATGTTGAAGCGCTCCATCACCGCCTCGACCGCACCGGCCCGGAAGCGCTTCATCAGCTCGTCCTGAAGGGAGAGGTAGAAGCGGGACTCGCCCGGGTCGCCCTGCCGGCCGGCGCGACCACGCAGCTGGTTGTCGATCCGGCGGGACTCGTGCCGCTCGGTGCCGAGGACGTACAGACCACCGGCGGCGGCGACCTCCTCCGCCTCGACGTCGCAGGCCTGCTTCCAGGTGGGCAGGACCTCCTCCATCGCCTTGGCGTACTCCTCCTCCTGCTCCACCGGGTCGAGGCCGCGCTGGCGCAGCTCGTTGGCGGCGAGGAACTCGGGGTTGCCACCGAGCAGGATGTCCGTACCACGGCCGGCCATGTTGGTGGCGACGGTGACGGCGCCCTTGCGGCCGGCCTGGGCGACGATCTCCGCCTCGCGGGCGTGGAACTTCGCGTTCAACACCGAGTGCGGGATGCCACGGCGGCGCAGCAGCTGGGAGAGGATCTCGGAGTTCTCCACCGACACGGTGCCCACCAGCACCGGCTGGCCGGCCTGGTGCCGCTCGGCGATGTCCTCGATGACCGCGTTGAACTTGGCCTTCTCGGTCTTGTAGATGACGTCGGCCCGATCGAGGCGGACCATCGGCCGGTGCGTCGGGATGGTCACGACGCCGACCTTGTAGACCTTGTTGAACTCGCTCGCCTCGGTCTGCGCGGTACCGGTCATGCCGGAGAGCTTCTCGTAGAGGCGGAAGTAGTTCTGGAGGGTGATGGTGGCCAGGGTCTGGTTCTCCTGCTTGATCTCCACCCCCTCCTTGGCCTCGATCGCCTGGTGCATGCCCTCGTTGTAGCGGCGGCCGTGCAGGATGCGGCCGGTGAACTCGTCGACGATCAGGACCTCACCATCGCTGATGATGTAGTCCTTGTCGCGCTTGTAGAGCTCCTTGGCCTTGATCGCGTTGTTCAGGTAGCCGACCAGCGGGGTGTTCACCGACTCATAGAGGTTGTCGATGCCGAGCCGGTCCTCGACCTTGGCCACGCCGCGCTCGGTGATGGCGATGGTCCGCTTGGCGTAGTCGACCTCGTAGTCGCCCTCGCCGTCGGTGCCGGGCTGGAGGCGGGCCACCACGCCGGCGAACTCGGAGTACCAGCGGGCGGAGTGCTCGGCCGGGCCGGAGATGATCAGCGGGGTCCGGGCCTCGTCGATGAGGATCGAGTCGACCTCGTCGACCACGGCGAAGTTGTGGCCGCGCTGCACCAGCTCGTCCTTCGACCAGGCCATGTTGTCGCGCAGGTAGTCGAAGCCGAACTCGTTGTTGGTGCCGTAGGTGATGTCGCACTCGTACGCCGCGCGGTGCTCGCTGGACGGCCGGTTCGGCAGCACGACGCCGACGGTCAGCCCGAGGAACTCGTGCACCCGGCCCATCCAGGCGGCGTCGCGCTGGGCCAGGTAGTCGTTGACCGTGACCACGTGCACGCCCTTGCCCGAGAGCGCGTTGAGGTAGACCGCCATGACCGAGGTCAGGGTCTTGCCCTCACCGGTCTTCATCTCGGCGATGTTGCCGAAGTGCAGCGCCGCGCCGCCCATCACCTGGACGTCGTACGGGCGCTGGCCGAGCACCCGGGCGGCCGCCTCCCGCACCGTGGCGAAGGCCTCGGGCAGCAGGTCGTCGAGGGTCTCACCGTCGGCGAGCCGCTCGCGGTACTGCTCGGTCAGGCCACGCAACTCCTCGTCGGTGAGGTTGACGTAGTCGTCCTCGATCGAGTTGACGGCGGCGGCGATGGCCTTGAGCCGGCGCACCATACGGCCCTCGCCGGCGCTAAGGACCTTTTCCAGAATCGACACGGATCAACGCTCCCCTAGACAGTCTCGAACCATCGTAGGCGCATCGTTGCGGCGATGGTCACTGGTGGCGGCGGTCGGGCCCGGCGAAACCGACATAACTCCCGGTCGGCGCCGCCGCCGACGCTTATCCGGTTACGCCCACCGCGAACGATCCGGCACGATGGCTCGGATGGAGCCTGTGGAGATCATCGAGGACGGCCTGCTGCTGCGCGGGTGGCGGGCCGCCGACGCGGACGACGTGCTCCGGGCGTGCCAGGACCCGGACATCCAGCGCTGGACCACCGTACCGCGCCCGTACCTGCCGGAACACGCCCACGGCTTCGTCGCCGAGATCGCCCCGGCGGCCTGGGCGGACGGCACCGGGGCGCCGTTCGCGGTCTGCGACGCCGGCACCGGTGAGCTGCTCGGCTCCTGCGGGCTGGTCTCGATCGACCGGGGCCTCGACTCGGGCGAGATCGGCTACTGGACCGCGCCGTGGGCGCGCGGCCGGGGCGTCACCGTACGGGCCACCCGGGCGGTCGCCCGCTGGGCCTTCGACACGCTGAAGCTGCGCCGGCTGATCTGGCAGGCCGAGGTCGGCAACCACTACTCCCGACTGGTCGCGCTCCGGGCCGGCTTCCAGATCTCCGGTGAACTGCGGCTGGCCCACCCCGCCGAGGGCGGGCGCGTCGAGGGCTGGATCGGCTCGCTGCTCCCCGGTGAGGTGCCCGCCGCCGGCGAGCCCGGCCCGGCCGGCCCGGACACCCTGGACGCCCGGCGGGCCGCCGTGTTCGCCCGGCCGCAACCCGTCCTCTTTGCCACCGCCGGCGACACCGAGCTGCGGCTGCGCCCGATGGAGGAGCGCGACCTGGACGCGATCGTGACGGCCTGCCGGGACCTGGACACCGTCCGCTGGACGACGGTGCCGCATCCGTACCAGCGCGGCGACGCGGAGGGCTACCTCGACCACGCCGGGCTGGGCTGGGCCCGGGGCACCAGCGCCACGTTCGTGATCGCCGACGCCGACGACGCGTACGCCGGGACCGTCGACCTGCGGCTGAGCCCGACCGCTCCCCGGGCCGACGTCGGTTTCATGACCGCGCCGCACGCGCGGGGTCGCGGGTACATGTCGGCCGCACTCGGCGCGCTGAGCGCCTGGGGCTTCACCACCCTCGGCCTGGATCGGATCGAGTGGCGGGCCAACGTCGGCAACACCGCCTCCCGGCGGGTCGCCGAGAAGGCCGGGTTCACCGTCGAGGGGACCGCGCGCGGCGGCGTCCGGCACCGGGGCGAGCCGACCGACGTGTGGGTGGCCGGGCTGCTCCCGGAGGACCTGCGGTGACTCCCGAACTGATCGACGCGGGCGCGGTCCGGTTGCGCCCGTTCCGGCTCGACGACGCCGCGGACACCGCCGCCGCCTGCTCCGACCCGCTGACCCAGCGGTTCATCTCCGGCATGCCCGACCCGTACACCGAGGAGAGCGCCCGCTGGTGGGTCACCGAGGGCGCGCCCGCGGCCTGGGCCGCCGGCGGATCGGCGTACGCGATCGCGGACCCGGCCTCCGACCGGCTGCTCGGCGGCACCGGCCTGAGCCAGGTCGTGCCAACACGCGGGCAGGCGGAGATCGGCTACTGGGTGGCGCCCTGGGCGCGTGGCCGGGGGGTGGCCACCGCCGCCACCCGCGCGCTGGCCGCGCACGCCTTCGCCGCCGGCATCTCCCGGCTGGAACTGCTCACCCACGAGGAGAACGCGGGCAGCCAGCGGGTGGCGCTCGCCGCCGGCTTCCGCTTCGAGGGGGTCCGCCGGGGCGCCAACCCGAGCCGGGGCGGCGGCCGGCACGACCTGCTGGCCTGGGTACGCCTCGCCGACGACCCGGACGCCCCGGCGCCCCGGCTGCTGCCCGACCTGCCGGACGGCCGGCTCACCGACGGCGTGGTCGTCCTGCGCCCGATCCGGCCCGACGACGTGGAGCTGGTGCACCGGCTGCACACCCGGCCGGAGGTGGTGGCGAACCAGGCGCCGCCGGTGCCGCCGACCCGCGAGGCGATCGAGCGGCGCTGCCGGCTGGCCGAGAGCGGATGGCTGACCGGGGTCATCGCCCGCCTGCTGATCGTGGACGCGGCCACCGGAGAGCCGGCGGGCACCTGCGGCCTGTCGGTCTCCGACCCGGCGGCCCGGGAGGGCACGGTCGGCTACGCGCTGCTGCCCGACTGGCGCGGCCGGGGGTACGCCACCCGCGCGCTCCGGCTGCTCACCGGCTGGGCGTTCGGGCCGGCGGGGATGGCCCGGCTGGCCGCCGGCACCATGCCGGAGAACACCGCCTCGCACGGGGTGCTGGAGCGGGTCGGCTTCCGCCGGGAGGGGCTGCTGCGCGGCCGGCTGCCCGGGCTGGGCGGCTCCCGCGTCGACGACCTGATCTTCGGCCTGCTCGCAGAGGACTCACGCGCAGACGGCATCGGCCACGGAGCCGGGGCGGGACAGCCGCCCCCGGCTCCGTGACCGGCGTAGCAGGGTGGACGGGGATCAGGGTTCGATGTCGAGCGAGATTATCCCGTAGTCGTAGGCGTGCCGGCGGTAGACGACGCTCGGGCGGCCCGACTCCTTGTCGTGGAACAGGTAGAAGTCGTGCCCCACCAGTTCCATCTGGAACAGGGCGTCGTCCACGGTCATCGGCTCGGCGGGGTGCACCTTCGCCCGCGCGATGTGCCAGGGCTGATCGTCGTACTGGTCGGCCGGATCCTCGTCCCGCTCGGCCACCGCGGTGGCGGTGGCGGCGGTACGGGTGACCGCTCCGGCGAGGTCGTCCACCGGCAGGTCGGCGGTGGCGGCGGCGACGGAGAGCGGCGCGTGCCGGCCCCGGTGCACCCGGCGGCGGTCGGCCGCGCGGCGCAGTCGGGTGTCCAGCTTGGCGATCGCCGCGTCGAGTGCGCTGTAGAAGTCGTTCGTGCAGGCCTCCGCCCGGATCACCGGCCCACGGGAGACGCAGGTGATCTCCACTCGCTGGCAGGTGTCGGACTGGCGGGGATTGCGCTCGTGAAACAGCTCCACATCGACGCGGATGAGCTTGTGATCGTAGCGCTCGATTTTCGCGAGCTTCTCCGCTACGTGCACCCGGTAATGGTCCGGCACTTCGACGTTTCGACCCTTGACCACGATGTCCACGTGACCTCCCTTTTTCGGATGGTCGTCTCATTTTCGAACCCGGTCGACCGGCCCGTGGAGCGTCCGTGCGGGCGTCGACCGGTCAGGTACGGCTACGCCTCCTTCCAGCGTCGGGGTGGGGTGCGGACCCTGGTACCCCCGACAGGAAAACGCTAACTCCTGTTCGGGAAGCCGTCACCCCCGGTTGCCGAGAACGCCCAGGAATTTTCACACCTCGTACACCAAGGGGTGAAACGGAAACACGAAGCGTCACCAATGACGTCGCTTTTGCGTTGCGGCGAGCACCGCCGCTCCCTTTGGCGTCATTCCCACGAGCCGCAAAGACCGGCTGACCGCCGCCAGGGTGGCGCCGGTGGTGACGATGTCGTCCAGCACCACCACCGCCCGGCCGCCGGCGTCCCGGCCTCCCGCGCCGCGCGGGCGGAACGCCGCCTCCGCCGCCGCGGCCCGCCCGGCACTGTCCAGCGCCACCGAGTCGGGCCGGGGCGCCGCGCGCAGCGGTCGGGCCAGCCGGACGTCCCAGCCCGCGCCCCGCAGCCGGGCGGCGGCGTGCCGGGCCAGCCGGGTCAGGTGGTCGCCGTAACGGGCCCGGGCCGCCGCCGCGGTGTCCGGCACCGGCACCAGCAGCACCGGCCGCGCCGGGCCCACCGAAGCGGCCACCGCCTCGGCCAGCAGCGCGCCCAGCGGCCGGGCCAGCCCGTGCCGGCCGCGTTCCTTGTACGCCAGCAGCGCCTCCCGCAACGGCCCTCCGTACGGGCCCAGGGCGTGGCACGGGGGCAGGCCCGGCGGCGCCGGGTCGGGGCGTACCGGGGCGGGGCGCAGCGCCGCCAGGGCACCGGCGCAGGTCGGGCAGAAGCCCCGCCGGATGGACGTGGCGCGTTGCCGGCACCCCGCGCAGTCCGCCGGCAGCACCAGGTCGGTCAGGTCCGCCCAGAGCCCGCCGACGTCCCGCACGAGGGGCTCAGAAGAGGAAGAAGGGCGCGGTCGGGCTGCCCGCCCCGCCGGCCGGCGGTGGGGTCACGTCCAGCACCTGGTCGCCGAGGATCTTCTCCGCCGACGGGTAGCGGTAGGCCACCCCGTTGGCCTCGTACATGATCAACGCGCCGGGCCGGGTGAGGACCGGGTTGGTGGGGTACGCGGCCAGGTGGGTGACCTTGGCGCCCACGTCGCTCACCAGCGGGGTCTCCACCGTCCCGTCGACGCCGACCTCGTACACCCCCGACCGCTCCGCCGTGCCGGCGACCACGAGGGCGTTCTCCGCCGCCCAGTCCACCGCCGACAGGTCGGTCAGTGAGGTGGGCACTTCCCGGGCCGGCCCCAGCGACACTCCGCCCGGGTCCATGACCACCGCCACGTAGAGCTTGCCGCCGACGATCAGGGCGATCCGCTGCCCGTCCAGCGAGGCGGCCACCGCGCTCACCGCGCCGGGGACGTTCAGCGGCACTTGCAGCATGTCGGCCCCGTCGTCGAACCGGTAGAGCCGGCCGCCGGCCGTCACCAGGCCGTACGGCTGGGCCGGATCCGGCGAGCGCAGCCAGACCGGCCGGCCGATCGCGGGGAACGTCTGTTTCGACTCGCGCGTCGCCGGCACCGGGTCGGCGCCGTAGCCGACCCGCAACCGCTGCCGGCCGCCGGGGGCGGCGGTCACCAGCGCGGCGAAGAGGCGGTCGTCGGCGCGGCGGACCGCCGCCGAGACGATGCCCCGGTTGGCCGCCGCCGCCAGCGGCGCGGTGCCGGTGGACTGTTCCGGGAACGACAGCGGGTGGATGGCGCCGTCGAAGACGGTAAACGGCTGCGGGCCGTCGCCCAGCGGGTAGAGCGGGTGGGCGAGCCGGTGCTCGTCGAGGTCGTCGATGCGTACCCGGGACTGGTTGCGGGTGGTCAGCTGGAGCTGGCCGTGCAGGTCCGGCAACGACCAGGCGAGCTGGGTGGCGAGCTGCTGCAGCCGGCGGTGGTCGTCACCGGGCAGGTCGAGGGCGACCTCCCAGCGGCCGTCCGTCTCGACGGCGTTGTTGATCAGGTTGGTGCCCTTCGGCAACCCGGTCACGCCCGGGCCCAACCACTCCGACGGCCCGCCGGTCAGCCACCGGACCACCTCGCTGACCAGGCGTTCGCTCGCCACGGCCTGCGGCAGGTAGCGCTGGTCGGCGACCAGCCGGCTCTGGTTGGAGTTCCGGTTCTGGTTGGAGTTCCAGAAGTAGACGTTGCGGGGCTGGTAGTACTGGCGCAGCGCGTCGGTGCTCATCAGCAGCACGTTCGGCGGGTTGGTGACGTAGAGGCCGGCCTCGTCGGTCCCCTCCTGCCCGGCGCTGCGCAGCGAGAACCGGTAGGTGTCCTCCGTCGCCACCGGCGGCGACAGCACTCCGTCGGCGCGCAGCTGGCCGACCTGCTCGACGGTCAGCACGACACTGATGTCGCCGCCGACGTTCTCGGTGATCACCGGCCGGTCGGTCAGCCGGATCACGTTGATCACGGTCTCGTTGCCGGGCTTGTCCGGCAACCGGTTCCGGCTGTCCCGGTCGATGAACTGCCGAACCCGGGTGTACGCCCGCTCCGGCTCGCCCGCCGCCGCGGACAGGAAGTTGTCGACGAACGCCCCCCGGTTCGTCCCGCTGGCCGTCCGGGTCGGCGGCTCCTTGCGGAAGCTGGACGCACCGGCCTCCACCGCCGGCCCCGAGCCGTCCACCTGCACCTCGGAGTTCGCCGGGATGCCGCAGCCGGCGGCACCGACGGCGAGCAGGACGGCACAGAACACCCCGGCGACAGTCGGCCGGCGCCCACCCCACGTCGTCACGAGCGCACCTCCGCCCGACCGTTGCCGGTCGCCGACCCGGGGCCGATCGCCAGCGCGCCGTCGCCAGCGGGCCCGATGGCCAGCATCTCCCCGTCGCGCGGGCCGCCGAAGGGCAGCGCGGCGTCGGCCGGCACCAGTCGCAGCGGCGAGGTGGTGAGCCGGTCCCCCGCCCGGGCCGGCAGGGTGAGCCGGAACTGGGCGCCCTGCCCGGGTGCCCCCCACGCCTCCAGCCAGCCGCCGTGCAGCCGGGCGTCCTCCAGGCTGATCGACAGCCCCAGCCCCGTTCCGCCGGTCTGCCGGGCCCGCGACGGGTCGGCCCGCCAGAACCGGTTGAAGACCAGCTTCTCCTCGCCCGGCTTGAGGCCGACGCCGTGGTCGCGCACGGTCAGCGCCACGGCGGTCTGGTCGACGCCCAGGGTGATCAGCACCGGCTTCGCCTCGCCGTGCTCGACGGCGTTGCCCACCAGGTTGCGCAGCACCCGCTCGACCCGGCGGGGATCGACCTCGGCGATCACCGGGGTGGTCGGCACGTCCAGCTCGATGGTCACCCCGACCCGCTCGGCCAGCCCGGCGAGCCGGTCGGCGACCCGGTGCACCACCGGCACCAGGTCGGTCGGCTCCGAGTCGAGCATCGCGAAGCCGGCGTCGAAGCGGCTGATCTCCAGCAGGTCGGTGAGCAGCTCCTCGAACCGGTCCAGCTCGGCCTGGAGCAGCTCGGCGCTGCGGGCCACCGCCGGGTCGAACTCGTCGCGCTCGGCGAAGATCAGGTCGGCGGCCATCCGGACCGTGGTCAGCGGGGTGCGCAGCTCGTGCGACACGTCGGAGGTGAACCGGCGTTGCAGGCGGGACATCTCCTCCAGGCGGAGGATCTGCCGTTGCAGGTTGGTCGCCATCTGGTTGAACGAGGCGGCCAGCAGCGCCAGATCGTCCTCGCCGTTGACCACCATCCGCTGGTCGAGCAGGCCGGCGGAGAGCCGCTGGGCCGTCCGCGCGGCCACCCGGACCGGGGTGACGACCAGCCGGGTCACCAGGGCGGCGAGCAGGCCGAGCAGCAGCACCAGGGCCACCCCGGTGGCGAGCACGGTGGACCGGGCGTCGGCGGCCGTGGCGTCCTGCCGGTTGAGCGGCACCAGGTAGTAGAGCTCCACCTGACCGAACCGGGTGGGCACCGGCGAGCCGTACACCAGGTATTTCGTCCGGTCGCCGGTGAGCCGGCCGGTCTGGATCTGGTGGGCGATCTTGCCGTCGGCGACCGCCGCCCGCAGCTCCCGGCTGATCAGCGGCCGGACGTCCAGCGCCGGCGAAGTGCGGGTGTCGATGATGCCGGCGTAGTTGTCGGCGGTGATCGCCACGACCACCCCGCTGGTCTGCTGCGGGTCACCGCCGGCCAGGTAGTTGACCGTGCCCTCAATGGTGTCCTGGAGCTGGGCGTCCTGCGGCTGGCTGTAGAGCTTGAACTGCTTCGACGAGTAGTCGCTCCCGCTGCGCAGCCGCAGCAGCACGTCGGTCTGGGCGTTCTCCAGCAGGATGTTGGTGATCTTGTCAGCGATCAGATAGGCGAAACCGCCCACCAGCAGGCTGGACGCCACCAGCGTGATGGTCACCACCCGCACCTGCAACGACCGCCGCCAGGTCTGGCGCAGGCCGGCGACGAGCCGCAGGAACCGGCCCACCAGCACACGACGCAGCGCCCGCACGGCCGGACGCCAGCCGGCGGACGGGTCGAGGTGGGAGTTCGGGGAACTGGTCACGGTGCGACCAGGCTATCCGGTACCCGCCTTGTAGCCCACGCCCCGAACGGTGAGGATGATTTCCGGCCGCTCCGGATCGGGCTCGATCTTGGCGCGCAGCCGCTGCACGTGCACGTTCACCAGCCGGGTGTCCGCCGCGTGCCGGTAGCCCCAGACCTGCTCCAGCAGCACCTCCCGGGTGAAGACCTGGCGCGGCTTGCGGGCGAGCGCGACCAGCAGGTCGAACTCCAGCGGCGTCAGCTTCACCTCCTCGTCGTCCCGGGTCACCGTGTGCGCCGGCACGTCGATGGTGATCTGGTTGCCGGGCGGGCCGATGGTCAGCATCTCCGGGGCGACGTCCTCGCCGCGGCGCAGCCGGGCCCGCATTCGGGCCACCAGCTCCTTGGGCTTGAACGGCTTCACCACGTAGTCGTCGGCGCCGGACTCCAGCCCGAGCACCACGTCCACCGTGTCGCTCTTGGCGGTCAGCATCACGATCGGCACGCCGGACTCGGCCCGGATCGCCCGGGCCACGTCGATGCCGCTCATCCCGGGCAGCATCAGGTCGAGCAGGACGATGTCGGGTCGACTGTCCCGGAACGCGGCCAGTGCCCGTTCCCCGTCGGCGACGAACGAGGGCAGGAAACCCTCGCTGCGCAGGACGATGCCGAGCATCTCGGCGAGCGCGGGGTCGTCGTCGACCACCAGTACCCGGGCTCTCATGGGATTGATGTTTCCATCCCCGTTCAGTTCGTGGGATCGGCGTTCACCCGGCACGGTACTGCCGTGGGCCGCGTCACCGCACGTCCCACACGCAACACCGCCGCGCCGGCGGACCTCCGGAGGCCACCCGGCGTGCGGGTCCACCCGATCGGGCCGGGCGTGTCACCATGATCCCCGGGCGCGTCGCCGTCCGCCACCACACCCCGCCAGGAGTACGCGTGCCCGACGTCGGCCCGACCGCCGTGCTCCCCGGGCGCCCGCTCACCGTCGGGGAACTGCTCGACTCCGCCGTGCTGCTGCTGCGCGGCCACGGCCGCCTGCTGATCCCGCTGGCCGCCGTCCTCGCCGTGGGCGAACAGCTGCTGCTGTACCCGCTACGGCAGGCCGCCTTCACCACCCCGCCGATGTGGTTCGCCAACTCCGGGTTGGTCGGCCGGTGGTGGCAGGTGGTGGTGGTCGGCGCCGGCATCGAGGCGGTGATCGTCACGCTGCTCGGCAACCCGGCCGCCCGGGCCGCCGGGGCCGCGCTGCTCGGCCGGCGGGCCGGCGTACGCGAGCTGCTCCGTCCGGCCGACGCGCGGTGGGGCGCCTCCCTGCTCCTCGCCCCGCTGACCGGGCTGCTGGTCGGGCTGGCCGCCCTGCTCGGGCCGGTCTGGGCCGTCGCGTACGGGCTCACCGGGTCGGTGGCCGCCGCCCTGGTGATCGACCGGGTCCACCGCGGCGAGGCCTGGTCCCGGGCCGCGCGGCTCGCCACCCGAGGAGGCGGCCGGGCCGGCCTGGTCCGGCTGCTGGGCTACCTCGGCTGGTGGTTCCTGCGGGTCGGGCTGGCCCTCGGTGTCTTCCACGGCCTGCGCTCGCTGGACCTCGTCGACGTCGGCCCCGCAGCGGCGCCCTGGCTGGCGATGGCCGCCTGGGCGGCGGTGAACAGCGTGGCGTACCCGGCGCTGGCCTGCCTGGACGCGGTCGTCCACCTGGACGTCCGGATGCGCACCGAGGGGCTGGACATCCGGCTGTCCCGCTCCCCGGCCGGCCTCCCCGAGCCCGTCCTGCTGGCGGCCGACAGGTGAGCGCCGACCGCTGGTGGACCGAGGCGGTCGCCGCCCTCGGCGATGTCGTGCCGCTGCCGCTGGCCGCGCTGCTGCTGGTGCTGCTCGCCGGGCTGGTCGCCCTGGCCTGGTACCACTTCCCGGCCTGGGTGCCGCGCCGACTGCCCCGACTACGGCTGCCCCGACTACGGCTGCCCCGACTACGGCTGCCCCGACTACGGCTGCCCCGGTTCCCCCGGCCCCGGCTGCCCCGGCGGCGGCGCCGGACCCGCAAGGCGCCCGCGTCCGCGTCGGCGCTGCCCCGCCCCCGTGCCGGCGAGACCGGCCCGCCCGCCGCGCCGGCGCAGTCGCTCGCCGACCGGCTGGCCGCCGAGGGGCGGTACGCCGAGGCCGTCCGGGAACGGCTGCGGGGCATGGTCCGCCGGCTGGTCGCGGCCGGCGCGGTCCAGCAGCGGCCCGGGATGACCGTCACCGAGCTGACCAGCGCGGCGGCCGCCAACCGACCGCCGGTCGACCCGCCGCTGCGCGCGGCCGGGGCGATCTTCTCCGAGCTCTGGTACGCCCAGCGGCCCGCCTCCGCCGCGCACGACCGGCGGATGCGGGAACTCGCCGAGGAGCTGGACGGGGCGCTCGCCGGCCGGCCGACGGAGGGGGCTCCCGAATGACCGCCACCGTTTCGGCCCCGGCCGCCGCCCCGGACCCGGCCGCCGCCCCGGCCGGCCAAATCCCGCCACCGCCCCGGCGCCGCCGCCGGCACCGGGTGCTGATCCCGCTCGCGGCGGCGGCCCTGCTGCTCACCGGCACCCTCGTCATGCACGCCGTCGACCAGCCGGACCCGGCCGACCCGGGATACCTCTCCCCGGTGGCGACCGACGACGACGGCGGCAGCCGGCTAGCCGAGGCGCTACGCGCGCAGGGCGTCACCGTGCAGCGGGAGACCGACCCGCTGCGCGCGTTCGACGCGCTGGACGACGGGCGGGCCACCCTCTTCGTACCGGCGCCGGAACTGCTGCACCCGAAAACCCTGCGCCTGCTCGGCGAAGTGCCCGCCGGCCGCCGGCTCCTCCTGGTCGACCCGTCCCGCCGGCTACTGGAGTCGGCCGGGCTGCCGCTGGTGCCGACCGGCCGCCGCTGGGCCACCCGGGCGGTCGACCCTTCGAGCGACGGCCGCCCCTGCCCGCTGCCCGAGGCGGCCCGGGCCGGCACGGCCGCCGCCCACCGGCAGCGGTACGCGGTGCCGACGGGCCGAACGGTGGCGCTGGACCGCTGCTACGGGTCGGGGCTGGTCCAGGTGCCGTGGAGCACCGACGTGGTGGTGATCGGCGCCGGTGACCCGTTCCGCAACGACCGGATCGGCGAGTGGGGCAACGCCGCCCTGGCCACCGGCCTGCTGTCCCGGTACGGCCGGGTGGTCTGGCTCGACCTGGACGGCCCGGCGGCGGCGCCCCCGACGACCGCGCCCGGCCCGGGCGGCGACCCGACCCCGGGCCCCGGCCGGGGCGGCGACCCGACGGCCGGGGACGGCGGCGCCCCGGGGGACGGCACCGGCGACCCGGCCGGCGGTGGCCGCCCGGGCGGGTCCTCGGGGAACGGCGGACCGTCGCGCAGCGGCGACGGCGGGCAGTCGGACTCGGCCGGGTCGCCGGACGATCGCAACCCGCTCTGGGACGCCTTCCCGACCTGGTTCTGGGCGCTGCTGGCCCAGCTCACCCTGGCCGCGCTGCTGCTGGTGCTCTGGCGGGCCCGGCGGCTCGGCCCGCCGGTGGCCGAGCCGCTGCCGGTGCGGGTCCGCGCCGCCGAGACGGTCCTCGGCCGGGCCCGCCTGTACCAGCACGCCCGGGCCCGGGGCCCGGCCGCGAGCACGCTGCGCGCCGCCGCCCTGGACCGGCTGCGCGGCCGGCTCCAGCTGCCCGCCGAGACCCCGCCCGCCGAGGTGGCCGCCCGGGTCGCCGCCCGGGCCGGCGGGACCGTGGAGCAGGCGCACGAGCTGCTGTACGGCGCGGAGCCGGAGTCCGACGCCGAACTGCTGGAGCTGGCCCGGTCGCTGGACCGGGTGACCCGTACGGTCACGGCATCCGCCGCGTACCCGACCGAAGGAGACCACCGGTGAGCCGACCCTTGACCGCCGAGACCACGGCCGGCCCGGACGAGGCCCGGGCCGCGCTGCACCGGCTGCGTACCGAGGTGGCCAAGGCGGTCGTCGGTCAGGACGCGGTGGTCACCGGCATGGTGATCGCGCTGCTCTGCCGGGGCCACGTGCTGCTGGAGGGCGTACCGGGGGTGGCCAAGACCCTGCTGGTCCGGACGGTCGCCGCCGCGCTGGACCTCGACTCGAAGCGGGTCCAGTTCACCCCGGACCTGATGCCGGGCGACGTGACCGGTTCGCTGATCTTCGACCCGCGTACCGCCGCGTTCACCTTCCGGGAGGGGCCGGTCTTCACCAACCTGCTGCTCGCCGACGAGATCAACCGGACGCCGCCGAAGACCCAGTCGGCGCTGCTGGAGGTGATGGAGGAGCGGCAGGTGTCGGTGGAGGGGGCCCGGCGGCCGCTGCCCGACCCGTTCATCGTGGCCGCCACCCAGAACCCGGTCGAGTACGAGGGCACCTACCCGCTGCCCGAGGCGCAGCTGGACCGGTTCCTGCTCAAGCTGACCGTGCCGCTGCCCGCCCGGGACGAGGAGCTGGGGGTGCTGCGCGCCCATCACGCCGGCTTCGACCCGCGCGACCTGGCCGGCGCCGGCGTACGCCCGGTGGCCACCGCCGCCGACCTGGCCGCCGCCCGGGACGCGGTCGGCCGGGTGCACGTGGCCGAACCGCTGCTCGGCTACATCGTGGACCTGTGCCGGGCGACCCGGGCCGCGCCGGCGCTGGAGCTGGGTGCCTCGCCCCGGGGCGCCACGGCGCTGCTCGGCACCGCCAAGGCGTGGGCCTGGCTGGCCGGCCGGGACCACGTCACCCCGGACGACGTGAAGGCCACCGCCCGGCCGACGCTGCGGCACCGGCTACGGCTGCGGCCCGAGGTGGAACTGGAGGGCGTCGGCGTGGACGCGGTGCTGGACACGGTGCTGGCCACCGTGCCGACGCCCCGATGACCTGGCGGGCGGCCGTCCTGCTGCTGGGGGGCGCGCTGACCCTGCCGGCCTGGCCGGCGCCGTTCCTCGGCGTGGCCGTGATGACCGGCGCCGTGCTGCTGCTGACCGCCGTGGACTGGGCGCTGGCCGCCCCACTGCACGGTGTGGTGACCGCCCGGGAGGGCGACCGGACCGTCCGGCTCGGCGGCACCGCCACCGTCGCGCTGCGCCTGGCCAACACCTCCGGCCGTACGCTGCGCGCCCAGGTCCGGGACGCCTGGGTGCCCTCGGCGGGCGCCCGACCCGACGTACCGCCGGAGCGGCTGCTGCGGGTGGTGGCCGGCGGGGAGGCGCTGCTGCCCAGCCTGCTCACCCCGACCCGGCGCGGCGACCGGCCGGCGGTGGCGCTCGCGCTGCGCTCGTTCGGCCCGCTGGGGCTGGCGTTCCGGCAGCGCGCCGGGCGGCCCGCCACGCCGCCCTGGACGCTGCGGGTGCTGCCCCGCTTCGACTCCCGCCGGCACCTGCCGGAGAAGCTCTCCCGACTGCGGGTGATCGACGGTACCCAGGTCGCCCGGGGGCGCGGCCAGGGCACCGAGTTCGACAACCTGCGCGAGTACGTGGTCGGCGACGACGTCCGCTCGATCGACTGGCGGGCCAGCGCCCGCCGCTCCGACGTGCTGGTACGCACCTGGCGACCGGAGCGGGACCGCCGGCTCGTCTGCGTGCTGGACACCGGCCGGACCTCGGCGGTCCGGGTCGGCGACGAGCCCCGGCTGGACACCGCCATCGACGCGGCTCTGCTGCTCACCGTCCTGGCCGCCCGGGCCGGCGACCGGGTCGACCTGATCGCCGCCGACACCGCGATCCGGGCCACCGTGACCGGCCACCACCGGCCGGCGCTGCTCGGTCGGCTGGTCACCGCGGTGGCCCCGCTGCAACCGGCGCTGGTGGAGACCGATTTCGCGCTGATCGTCGGGGAGGTGCTGCGTCGGGAGCGGCGACGCAGCCTGGTGGTGCTCTTCACCGCCCTGGAGGCGGCCCCCCTCGCCGAGGGGCTGCTGCCGGTGCTGCCCCGGCTGGCCGCCCGGCACCGGGTGGTGATCGCGGCCGCCCAGGACCCGGTGCTCGCCGCGCTGACCGGCGCCGCCCCGGCCCGCCGGGAGGACCCGTACGCGGCCGCGGCGGCCCTGCGGGCGCTGGCCGAGCGGGACCGGGTGCGCGCCGCCCTCGCCCGGTACGGCGTCTCGGTGGTGGACGCGCCCGCGGACCGGCTGGCCCCCGCGGTCGCGGACACCTACCTGCGGCTCAAGGCGCTCGGTCAGCTCTGACCGGCGGCCACCGCCCGACGGCCGCACACCACGACGTACCCGAGGAAGCCGAGCCAGACGGCGGTGCCCACCCCGATCCGCAGCGCGGTCGGCACCGGCGCCGGGGTGACGAACGCCTCCAGCAGCGCGGAGACCGCGAAGAGCCCGACCAGGCCGACGGCGACCAGGATCGCGGACCGGCCCGCCTCGGCGACCGCCCGGCCGCGGGTCAGGTGCGCCGGTGGGGAGATCCACGCCCAGCCGGTGCGCAGCCCCACCCCGGCGGCGACGAAGATCCCGGTCAGCTCCAGCAGCCCGTGCGGGGTGATCAGGCCGAAGAACACGTCCGCCCGGTCGTACGAGATCATCACGCCGCCGACCACGCCGACGTTGAGCGCGTTCTGCCACAGCAGGTAGAAGACCGGCACGACGAGCACCCCGGAGGCGAGGCACTGCGCGGCGATCCACGCGTTGTGGGTCCACAGGTGGAAGGCGAACGTGGGCGCGGAGAACTCGGTGTAGTAGCCGGCGAAACCGGAGTCGACCAGGTCGGCCGCGGCGTCCGGGCCGATAAACGCCGCCGCGGTGTCGGGGTGCCCGGCGACGTACCAGATCAGGAAGCCGCTGAGCAGGCTGAAGCCGGTCGCCACCGCGCACCACCAGGGCCACGCGCGCCAGACCGCGGCCGGGAAGCCCACCGTGACGAACCGGCCGACGGCGGCCCAGGAGGCGCGGCGGCGGCCGGTGATCCGGGCGCGGGCCCGCAGCACCAGTTGGGAGAGGCGGCTGACCAGCATGGGATCGGGTGCGCTGCCGCGTACGGCGGAGAGGTGGGTGGCGGTGCGCTGGTAGAGCGTCACCAGCTCGTCGATCTCGTCGGCGTCGAGCCGGCGACGGTCGAGGAACAGCTCGAGCCGTCGCCACTCGTGGGCGTGCTCGCCGACGTACGCGTCGAGATCCACTGGTCCTCCCCCGTCCGGCGCTCATAGTGTTCACTGTGCGGGTGAGAGCGCAACCGCCGGTGCCCGTCGCGGTCCCGACGACCGGTCGGGCCGCAGACGCCGGCCTGGTCAGCGGCGAGGCCGTCGAGCTGGACGTCCGGGTCGCCCGGCTGGGCTCCCGGGTGCTGGCGCTGCTGATCGACATCGTGGCCCAGGTGGCCATCGCCGCCCTGCTGGCCGTGGCGCTGATCCCGTTGGCCCTCAACGTGCTGCCCGAGGCGGTGTTGGACGAGGCCCTCGGTGACGCCCTTCTCACGGTGGGGCTGGTGGCGGTGCTGGTGGGCTACCCGGTCTGTTGGGAACGCTTCTGCCACGGGCGGACGGTCGGCAAGCTGGCGGTCGGGCTGCGGGTGGTGAGCACCGACGGTGGCCCGGTCGGGGTGCGGCAGTCGCTGACCCGCGCGCTGGTCGGGGTGGCCGTGGAGTGGCCGGGCCTGGTGCTGCCCCTGCTGAGCTGGGTGGCGGGCGTGGCGGTGATGCTCACCGACCCGCGCGGGCGGCGCCTCGGTGACCTGGTGGCCGGCACGATGGTGGTGCACACCCGCACGACGCACCCCTGGCGCCCCGCCCCGATGATCATCCCGCCGCTGGCCGGCTGGGCGGGCCGGCTGGAGCTGAGCCGGCTGGACGACGCGCTGGCGCTGGCCGTGCGGCAGTACCTGACCCGGGCGCAGGAGTTCGCCGAGCCGTCCCGGACCCGGCTCGCGGCGGGGCTGTGGGGCGAGGTGGCCGCGGTGACCTCGCCGGCGGCGCCCCCAGGCGTACCGGAGGCCCTGCTGCTGGCCGCCGTGCTGGCCGAGCGGAACCGGCGCGGCGCGCTGCGACTGCGGTCGGCGCGGGCCACCACCGCGGCCCTCTGGGCGGACCCCGGCCCGGCGCCGGTCGACCCGGCCCCGATCGGCACCCCGGCGATCAGCTGAACAGGGCCCGACCCCAGTGGTCGGCGGCGTCCCGGACGCCGGGCGGGCAGGCGAAGACGGCGCTGGAGACGTGCCGCAGGTACTCGTTCATCGCGTCGTGCCGGGCCAGCTGGGTCTGGATCGGCACGAACTGCTTGCGCGGGTCCCGCTGGTACGCCATGAAGAACAGGCCCGCGTCGAGCCGGCCCAGCCCGTCGGAGCCGTCGACGAAGTTGTAGCCCCGGCGCAGCAGGCGGGCGCCGTTGTTGCGGGTGGGGTGGGCCAGCCGGACGTGCGCCGTCTCGGCGATCACCGGCTCCCCGTCGTCGCCCTTGGCCGCGAAGTCCGGCTCGTCGAACTCGTCCGTGCGGCCCAGCGGCGCGCCGGCCCGCTTGGTCCGGCCGACGATCTGCTCCTGCTCGGCCAGCGAGCTGCGGTCCCAGGTCTCGACCTGCATCCGGATCTTGCGGGTGACCAGGTACGACCCGCCGGTCATCCAGTCCGGCCCGTCGCCGGGCTGGGCCCAGAGCTGCTCGCGCAGCAGGCCGCTGTCCTCCGCCTTGAGGTTGGCGGTGCCGTCCTTGAAGCCGAACAGGTTGCGCGGCGTGGCCTGGTCCCGGGAGGTCGACGAGGTACGCCCGAAGCCCAGCTGCGACCAGCGGACGCTGACCACGCCCATGCCGATCCGCGCCAGGTTGCGGATGGCGTGCACCGCCACCTGCGGGTCGTTGGCGCAGGCCTGGACGCAGATGTCGCCGCCGGAGATCTCCGGGCGCAGCGCGTCCCCGGCGAAGTGCGGCAGGTCGGCCAGGGCGGCCGGCCGGCGGTCGGCGATGCCGAACCGGTCCCGGCCCTGGGCGTCACGGAAGAGCGTGGCCCCGAAGCCGACGGTGAGGGTGAGCTGCGACGGCGGCAGGCCGAGCGCCTCGCCGGTGTCGTCCGGCGGGGCCTCCGGCATACCGTCCACCGCGCCGATCACCCCGGCGTCCCGGCCGCTGGTCATCCGGGCGGCGGCGGCCGACCACTCCTGGAGCAGGGCGACGAGCTTCGCCCGGTCCTTGGTGATGACGTCGAACGCGACGAAGTGCAGCCGGTCCTGGGCGGGGGTGGTGATCCCCGCCTGGTGCTCGCCATGGAACGGCACCGCCCCGGCGGCGGTGTCGTTCGCCGCCGCGTGGTCGGCGCCCCGGACCAGCGCGCCCGCGCCGGCGGCGACCCCGGCCACGCCGGCGACGCCGACCCCGGCCAGGGTGATGGCCCGCCGCCGGGACAGTCCGCCGCGGGCGGTGTCGGTGGAGGTGGCGGTGTTCTGCTCGCTCATCGAATCTCCTGGGAGGGGACCGGCCGTCATCGGGCGACGACGGCGGCGACCTTGCTGATCGGCTCGGCGAGGGCGTTGATGCTGTCCGAGAGCTCCTTGAGCTCGGTCTTGCTCAGCGCGGTGTGCAGCTTCCAGCCGTCGCCGTCACGGTGCTTGCCGAGCACCTTCTCGACGTTGGCGAACTCGGTGTCGAGCTGGCTCACCAGCTCCGGCGCGCGCTGCTCCAGGGCGGGGCGGAGCGAGGCGACGGCGGCCTTGGAGCCCTCGAGGTTGGCGTTGAAGTCCCAGAGGTCGGTGTGCGAGTACCGCTCCTCCTCGCCGGTGATCTTTCCGCTGGCGACCTCGTCGAGCAGCGCCTTGGCGCCGTTGGCGAGCTGGAGCGGGGTGAGCTTCTCGGCGTTGGCCTTGGCCACGATCTCCTTGACGTCGGCGAGCAGCCGGTCGGCGATCGGGCCGTCCTTGCTGATGTCGCCGTTGCCCCAGAGGTCCTTCTCGATCCGGTGGAAGCCGGTGAACTCCATGCCCTCCTCGACGACCTCCTCGCGGCCGTCGATCTTCGGGTCGAGGTCGCCGAAGCTCTCCGCCACCGGCTCGATCCGCTCCCAGTAGGTGCGGGCGACCGGGTAGAGCGCCTTGGCCTTCGCCACGTCGCCGGCCTTGACCGCGGTGACGAACTCCTCGGTCTTGGTCAGCAGGGCGGCGGTCTGGCTGGTCACGTACCGCTGGTAGCTGGCGGTCGCCTGGGCCAGCGCGGCGTCCGGCGCGACGGTCGCGGCGGTGCCGCTGACCTTGAGCGCGCCGCGGATGCCCCGGCCGCTCATCCCGGGCTTGCAGGCCGTCTCGTACGTCCCGGCGGGCAGCTCGACGCGCAGCTCACGGCTCAGCCCCGGGGCGATGTTCTCCACCTCGCCCATCACCCGGTCGCCGGCGGCGTAGACGTAGAACTCGTTGACCTTGCTGCCGGAGTTGGTCACCGTGAAGGTGGCCTGGCCGGCGGCCAGGTCGGTGCGGTCGACCTCGCAGGCGGTGTCGGTGGCCTTGACCGTGACCGCGTTGCCGGCCTTCGCGGCCTCCTTGCCGTCGTCGGCGCCGCAGGCGGTGACGCCGGTGACGGCCAGCACGCCGGTGGCGGCGAGCACCAGGAAGCGGGTGGTACGCATCAGTTCTGTCTCCTCGAGGAAGGCGGGTCAGGCGCGCGGGGGCGCGGTGGCCGAGGCGGTCGACTCGGCGGGCTCGGCCGGGGCGCCGGCGGCCGCGGCCGGCTGCGCCGGGGCGGCGGCCGGGGGCTTCGGGGCGGTCGCGGGCTTCTTGAGGAAGAGCACCATCACCGGGACGGCGTACGCCACCCAGGCGACCATCTCCAGCACGCTCGGCGCGGCGGTGATGTTGAACATCCCGGTGAGCAGGGCCGCGTACCAGGTGGTCGGGTCGAGCACGGAGGTGATGTCGAAGGCCAGGTCGTTCAGGCCGGGCAGGACGCCGGCCTCCTGGAAGTCGTGCACGCCGTACTTGAGGATGCCGGCGGCGACGAGGATCAGCAGCGCGCCGGTCCAGGTGAAGAACTTCGACAGGTTGATCTTCAGCGCGCTGCGGTAGAGCAGGAAACCGATCACCACGGACGTGGCGATGCCGCCGGCCAGCGCGAGCAGCGGACCGCGGCCGGCGCCACCGGCCGCGCTCTGCGCCGCCGAGTAGAAGATCAGCGCGGTCTCCAGGCCCTCCCGGATCACCGCGAGGAAGGCCATGCCGGCCACCGCGAGGGAGCCGACCGCGAGCGCGTCGGTCAGCTTGCCGCGCAGCTCACCGGCGATCGTCCGGGCGGCCCGGCGCATCCAGAAGATCATCCAGGTCACGAAGACCACGGCGGCGACGGAGGTGACCGCCTCGAAGAGCTCCCGGTCCTCGGAGCGGGCCAGCAGCGAGGTGGAGGTGTACTCGATCAGCCAGCCGAAGAGCACCGAGAGCGCCACGGCCAGGCCGACGCCGGCCCAGACCTGGGGCAGCCGGTCCCGGCGCTGCGACTTCACCAGGAATGCGACCAGGATGCTGACGACGAGCGTCGCTTCCAGGCCCTCCCGCAGGCCGATCAGGTACGTGGCGAACATCGGTACTCCGTGTCTTGGTCAGGTTTGCCTCAGTTAACTTAGGGCAGCCATACCTTCCCTCTGATCCGGGGTGGCCGTCAAGTCGTTCATGAGGACTTCACTCTGGTCCCGCTCCGGCCCGGATCACACCGAGGGCGGCCACCGGCCGGTCCGGCCGTGGGAGGATCGACGGACCCCCAGGACAGGACGGCCCGTGCCCGACACGCTCCGCACCACCACCCTCCGCCCGCCGGGCACCACGCCGCCAGGGACTTCCGGCCCCTGTGCGCTTCGCCACCAGCCGCCCGGACGGCGGCCGTGAAGGGCTTCGGTCCGTGGCTGGCGGTGCTGGCGCTGGTCGTCGTGCTCAGCGCGCTGCGGCTGCGCCCGCTGGCCGCCGCGGTCTCCCTCGCCTGGCTGGCCTGGTGCGTCTGGACCTGGATCCGCCCCACCCGCCGCGATCCCCGCTGACCCGCTCCCTCGGCCGCGGCGCCGGGCCCCGGCGTCGGGCGGTGTCGGGCACCGGGCCCCGGCGTCCAGGACACCCACACACCATCCCGTCGACCCGGCCAGCGTGCTGCTGTCCGGGTACGACGTTCCGCTGGGTCGCTACACCACCGTGCGTCGGCCGCTGCCGCCCCGGGCGCCGTTTCGGACGCTACGAACTTGATGTCGTCAACGAATCGGATGTGCGTCTCCGGCGTCCGAGGTGCCAGGCGCCAGGCGGTAGGCGTCAGGCGTGGGGCGGGTAGGCGTGGGGCGGGTAGGCGTCAGGCGGTAGGCGTCAGGCGTGAGGCGTGAGGCGGCAGGCGGTCGGCGGTCGGCGCCGGGGGTTAGGCGCGGGCGCAAGGCGGTAGGAGCGAGGCGGCAGGAATGAGGCGTTAGGCGTCAGGCGCGGCCGCGAGGCGGTAGGAGCGAGGCTGGTGGCCGAGTGGCGCGGGGCGCGGGGCGTGACTGAGAGCCGCGATTCGTTGGCGTCATCAAGTTTGTAGCGTCCGGCGGGACCGCCCGGCCCCTTGAACGTCGGCCACCGCCAGCCCACCGTCGCGGCGTACACGAAAGGACCGGGCCGGCCGCGTGGCGGCCGGCCCGGTCCTCAGCGGAACTCAGTAGCGGTAGTGCTCCGGCTTGAACGGGCCTTCCTCGGCGATGCCGAGGTAGGCGGCCTGCTCCTTGGTGAGCTTGCTCAGCTTGGCGCCCAGCGCGTCCAGGTGCAGCCGGGCGACCTTCTCGTCCAGGTGCTTGGGGAGCACGTACACGCCGACCGGGTACTCCTCGGTCTTGGTGTAGAGCTCGATCTGGGCGATGGTCTGGTTGGAGAACGAGTTCGACATCACGAAGCTCGGGTGACCGGTGGCGTTGCCCAGGTTCAGCAGGCGGCCCTCGGAGAGCACGATGATGGCGTGGCCGTCCTCGAACTTCCAGAGGTCGACCTGCGGCTTGATGTTGATCCGGGTGACGTCCGAGCGCTTGGCCAGGCCGGCCATGTCGATCTCGTTGTCGAAGTGGCCGATGTTGCCCACGATGGCCTGGTGCTTCATCCGGGCCATGTGCTCGTTGGTGATGACGTCGAAGCAGCCGGTCGCGGTGATGAAGATGTCGGCCGTCTCGACCACGTCGTCCAGGGTGGCGACCTGGTAGCCGTCCATCGCCGCCTGGAGGGCGCAGATCGGGTCGACCTCGGTCACCACGACCCGGGCGCCCTGGCCGCGCAGCGACTCCGCGCAGCCCTTGCCGACGTCGCCGTAGCCGAGCACGACGGCCACCTTGCCGCCGATGAGCACGTCGGTGGCCCGGTTGATGCCGTCGATCAGCGAGTGCCGGCAGCCGTACTTGTTGTCGAACTTGCTCTTGGTCACCGAGTCGTTGACGTTGATGGCCGGGAAGAGCAGGGTGCCGGCGCGGTGCATCTCGTAGAGCCGGTGCACGCCGGTGGTGGTCTCCTCGGTCACGCCCTTGATGCCGGCGGCGATCCGGGTCCAGCGCTGGTTGTCCTCACCCAGGGTGCGGTGCAGCACCTGGAGGATGACCGCGTACTCCTCGGAGTCGGCGGACTCGACCGGCGGGACGACCCCAGCCTTCTCGAACTCGGCGCCCTTGTGCACGAGCAGGGTGGCGTCGCCGCCGTCGTCGAGGATCATGTTCGGGCCCTGCCCGTCCGGCCAGGCGAGCACCTGCTCGGTGCACCACCAGTACTCCTCCAGGCTCTCGCCCTTCCAGGCGTAGACCGGGACGCCGGCCGGTGCCTCGGGGGTGCCGGTGGGGCCGACCACGATCGCCGCGGCGGCGTGGTCCTGGGTGGAGAAGATGTTGCAGGACGCCCAGCGGACCTGCGCGCCGAGCGCGACCAGGGTCTCGATCAGGACGGCGGTCTGGATGGTCATGTGCAGCGAGCCGGTGATCCGCGCGCCGGCCAGCGGCTGGGCGTCGGCGAACTCACGACGGATCGCCATCAGGCCGGGCATCTCGTGCTCGGCAAGCTGGATCTCCTTGCGCCCGAACTCGGCGAGCGACAGATCCGCCACCTTGTAGTCGCCCTCGGCGAGGGTGCTCGGCCGCGCGCCACTGGTGGACGCCGGGAGGGTGCTGGTCATGGAAGCTCCTGTCGAACGATGTACTGCCCGACCGTCCACCTTACGCGCGTGCCTCGATGCCGCGCGGAGGACCTTGCAGACAGCGCACGGGGCGGTCGGTGATGGACGGACTTTCCATCCACCCGCCGGCCGCCCCGTGCATCCCCCCGGTTTGGTTCCCTCGCGCGCTCTCGAACCTTCGTCGCGACAACGCTGCGTACCCATAGAGTCACACCGCGCCAGGGGTGCGTCAAGCTATTTCGGAAAAGTCGGACTTGTGGCGTGGTCGCGCGGCTCAGCAGGTGCCGCAGGTCGCCACGTACGCCTCGCCCGCACCGGCGAAGACCAGCGGCTGCGCGGTGGCCGCACCGATCGCCGCCTGCCCCGTGGCGAGAGTCACCGGGCCAGCGCCGTCGTCCACGGTGAGCGTGCCGCCGAGGCAGAGCACCACCCGGGGCCCCGCCAGCGCCAGCCGCACCGACGGGGTGGCCGTGCCCACCGTCACCCGGTGCAGCGCGAAGTCCTCGATCGGCACCGGCCAGCGGACCACCCCGGGTGCCACCGGCTCCGGGCGCACCACCGGGTCGTCCAGCACCTCGAACCGGAGCACCCGCAGCAGCTCGCCGACGTCCACGTGCTTCGGGGTGAGCCCGCCGCGCAGCACGTTGTCGCTGGCCGCCATGATCTCCACCCCGGTGCCGCGCAGGTAGGCGTGCAGGTTGCCGGCCGGCATCCAGATCGCCTCGCCCGGCGCCAGCCGCACGTGGTGCAGCAGCAACGCCACCAGCACTCCCGGGTCGCCCGGATAGGCCTCCGCCAGGGCCCGGGCCAGCTCCGCGTCGCCGCCGGCGACCGGGGCCGCCACCACGGCCGCCACCAGCCCGGCCCGCTCCGCGGCCGGCCAGGTCAACAGCAGGCGTACGGCCTCCCGCAGCCCCACCGGCCCGGTGCGCAACGCGTCCACCACGGGCGCCAGCGCGGGTACGCCGAACCCGGCGAGCACCTCCGCCGAGACCGCCGGGTCCCGGAAACCGCAGAGCGCCGCCATCGGCGAGAGCGCGACCAACAGCTCCGGCTTGTGATACGGGTCGACGTAGTTGCGCCGCCCGTCGGTGCGGTCGGCGTCGGCCGCGTAGCCGGCCCGGGCCTGCGCGGCGTCCGGGTGGGCCTGGAGGCTCAGCGGGGCGTCCGCGGCGAGCACCTTCAGCAGGAACGGCAGCCGGGCACCGAACCGGCCGAGCACCCGCTCGCCAAGCCAGTGGCCCGGATCGGCGGCCAGCAGGTCGACCAGGCTCACCCGGTCGCCGTCCCGATCCACCGTGGCCGGGGCGCCCGGGTGGGCGCCCAGCCACAGCTCCGCCTCCGGCCCGTCGCTGGGCACCGGACGCCCCTGGAGTTCGGCGATAGCCGAACGTGACCCCCAGGCGTAGTCGCGGATCGGGCCGTAGAGCAGCTCCACGGTCAGCCCCCGGCCCGCTCACCCGGCTCGGTGTCCGGCTGCGGGACGGCGGTGTGCGACGCGGCGCCGGTACCGGCCCGCTCCGCGGCGGCGCTGTAGATGTCCGGCTCCAGGTAGATGACCCGGGCGATCGGCACGGCGGTGCGGATCCGGGCCTCGACGGCGTTGATGCCGCGGGCCAAGTCCTCGGCGCTGTCGCACGGCAGCACGCCGATCTTGGCGGCCACCATCAGCTCCTCGGGGCCGAGGTAGAGCGTCTTCATGTGGATGATCTGCTGAACCTCGGGACCATCGGTGATCGCCCGCTCGATGGCGGCGAGGTCCTTCGGGTCCGCGCCCTCACCGAGCAGCAGGCTCTTGGTCTCGATCGCCAGCACGATCGCGATGATCACCAGCAGCACGCCGATCATCGCGGTGCCGGCCGCGTCCCACCTGCCGTTGTCGGTGATCAGCGTCATCCCGACGCCGAAGAGCGCGAAGACCAGACCGACCAGCGCGCCGAAGTCCTCCAGCAGCACCACCGGCAGCTCGGGCGCCTTGGCCCGGCGGATGAACTTCACCCAGGACTGGCTGCCCCGGGTGTGGTTCGACTCCTTGATGGCGGTCCGGAAGGAGAAGCCCTCCATCGCGATCGCGGCCACCAGCACCAGGACCGGCACCCACTTCCAGCTCTCGATCGGGTGCGGGTCGGCCGCCTTGTGGTACGCCTCGTAGAGCGCGAAGAGGCCACCGAGGCTGAACAGCACGATCGACACGATGAACGCGTAGATGTAGCGCTCGCGGCCGTACCCGAAGGGGTGCTGCGGAGTGGCCTCCCGCTTGGCCCGCTTGCCGCCGAGCAGCAGCAGGCCCTGGTTGCCGGAGTCGGCCACCGAGTGGATCGACTCCGCCAGCATCGACGAGGAGCTCGTCAGCAGGAACGCGATGAACTTGGTGATGGCGATGCCGATGTTGGCCAACAGGGCGGCGACGATCGCCTTCGTCCCGCCATTTGCGCTCACTGGTTCGACAGCTCCTTCATTTCCGTGACGGCCGGGACGGCCATGGGGTCCAGGCCGTGGGCCAGGGCGAGGTAGATCGAGGTGAAGTCGGGCACCGCGACGAGCGAGGCGAGCCGCTCCAGCGCGGAACCGCCTTCCGCGGTCACCACGTCGCAGCGCACCCCGCGCCGCTCGGCGAGGGTCTGCACCGCGTCGGCGCGGCGTTCCTCGACGGCGAGCGGCTCGTCGGTGTCGTCCTCGGCGTTGAGCCCGCCGTCGCGCAGCAGCACCAGCCGCAGCCGCGTCGGGTCACCCTCGACCTCCTCGCGGTCGGCGAAGATGTCCCGCGCCGACTCCACCAGGCCGCCGAAGACGCCGTCGAGCAGGCCGACCCGACCGCGACCGGCCTCGCCGAGCGCCCCGGTGACCACCGGGTAGCGGGCGTTGGCCGACAGGGTGTCGCCGAAACGCCGGGCCGCGACGGTGGCCAGCGGGGACGACCCCCAGACGATCGGGATCGACCCGGCCAGCCCCAGGGCCAGCGACTTCGCCGGGTTGACGAAGGACTCCGCGGTCGGCCGGCAGCGGTCGGCGTCGGCGTCCAGCCGGGCCGCGGTCTCCGCCAGATCCGCCTCGTTGACCTTCACGAGGCCGAGCGTACGGGCGGCGAGCAGAACCGGCACGGTGAGCGCCCAGAGGCTGGCCCGGGCCGGCGCGCGGCGGGGAACCGGGATGAACGGCGCCCGGGCCCGCTCGGCGACCGACTGCAACTGCGAGTCGGGCGCGCCGACGGCGACCAGTCGGGCGCCGCGGCGGTGCGCGGCCTCGGCGGCGCCGAGCGCCTCGGGGCTGCGGCCGGAGGCGCTGACCGCGATCACCACGTCGGCCGCGCCGACCCAGCCGGGCACGCCGGAGCTGCGGTGCGCGATGACCGGCACCGGGCAGCGCGGCCCGGCGACGGTGGCGAGCACGTCCCCGGTACGCCCGGCGGTGCCGATGCCGGCGATGACGACCGCCCGGGGGCGGCCGCCGTCCTCCAGCAGGGAGAGGTTCGCCTCGGCGGCCAGCGCCGCCGACTCGCGTACCTGGGCGCCGGCCGAGGCGGTGAAGCGCAGCATGCCGCCCGGGTCGTGCTCGGCGAAGGCGTCCGGGTCGTCCAGCACGGACTCGTCGGCCACCCGCCGGCCGCTGAGCCCGGCCGTACCGTCCATCACGGCTTCGCCTGCGGGCCGCCGCGGGCCTCGTCGAGCAGCAGCACCGGCACGTCGTCGCGCACCTCGAAGACCCGACCGCACTCGGTGCAGGTCAGGGTCTGCGCCTGCGCGTCGTAGTCCAGTGGGGCGTGGTGCGTGTCCGGGCAGGCGAGGATCTCGAGCAACTGCGGGTCCAGGGCCACGGCGCGGCTCCTTCCACGTGTGCGGTTCGTCGGTCGACGGTGCCGACCGGCGCAGGCGATCTTATCGGCGAACCCGCTCCAGCACCTCGTCGCGCAGTGAGATCATCCGCTCCGCGCTCGGGCCCTCGACGTTGAGCCGCAGCAACGGCTCGGTGTTGGACGCGCGCAGGTTGAACCAGGCGCCGTCGGGGAAGCGCAGGGTGAGCCCGTCCAGCTCGTCGGCCTCCGCCTCCGGGTACGCGGCGCGCACCTCGGCGACCCGGGCGGCCTGGTCGCCGACCGTGGAATTGATCTCACCGGAGGCGGTGTACCGCTCGTAGACGCTGGCCAGGATCGACAGCGGCTGGGACTGCTCACCGAGCGCGGCCAGGGTGTGCATGGCGGCGAGCATGCCGGTGTCGGCGAACCAGAAGTCGCGGAAGTAGTAGTGCGCGGAGTGCTCGCCGCCGAAGATCGCGTTGGTACGGGCCATCTCGGCCTTGATGAAGGAGTGGCCGACCCGGGTCACCACCGGCACCCCGCCATGCTCCCGGATGATCTCCGGCACGGCACGGGAGGTGATCGCATTGTGGATCACCGTGGAGCCGGGGTGCCTGGCCAGCTCACGGGCCGCGACCAGGGCGGTGATCGCGGACGGCGAGACCGGTTCGCCGCGCTCGTCGATGACGAAGCAGCGGTCGGCGTCACCGTCGAAGGCCAGCCCGAGGTCGGCGCTGTGCGCGACCACCGCGCGCTGGAGGTCGACCAGGTTCTTCGGGTCGAGGGGGTTGGCCTCGTGGTTGGGGAAGGTGCCGTCCAGCTCGAAGTAGAGCGGGACGATCTGCAGCGGCAGGGCCGGCAGCGCGGCGTCGCCGAGCACCGTCGGCACGGTGTAGCCGCCCATCCCGTTGCCGGCGTCCACCACGACCTTCAGCGGCCGGATCGTCGACAGGTCGACCAGCTTGCGCAGGTACCCGGCGTAGTCCGCCAGCAGGTCGCGGCGCTCGGCCGGGGCCTGCGGCTCGCCGGCCGCGCGCCCGCCGCCCGCCAGCATGGCCTGGGCCCGGTCCCGGATGTCGGCCAGGCCGCTGTCCTGCCCGATCGGCCGGGCGCCGGAGCGGCACATCTTGATGCCGTTGTACTGCGCCGGGTTGTGGCTCGCGGTGAACATCGCGCCGGGCAGGGAGAGCGCGCCGGAGGCGTAGTAGAGCATGTCGGTGGAGCCGAGCCCCAGCTCGATCACCGAGCGCCCCTCGGCCCGGACGCCGACGGCGAACGCGGCGGCCAGGGCCGGGCCGGTGGCCCGCATGTCGTGCGCGATCAACACGGCGTCGCCGGGCTCACCCGCGGTGTTGAGGACCTGCGTGAAGGCGGCGCCCAGAGCCTCGGCGGTGCGCTCGTCCCACTGGTCGGGCACCGTCCCACGGACGTCGTACGCCTTCACGATCTGGGACAGGTCAGACACCGGTTTCGCTCCTTGGCAGCAGGTCGTCAACGACCCGAGCGTAACGGAGCAGCGGGGTCCGCCCCGTCCTAGCCGGGCAGGCGGGGCATGAACGTGGTGGCGTCGCCGCCCGCGGGGCCCGCCTCCGGGCCGCCCTGACCGGCCGGCGGCGCCGAGGTGGGCCGGCTCTGCTCCGGGGGCGCGGAGGTGGGGGCCGGCGGGGCGGAGGTCGGCCGGGCGCCGTACACGCCGCCGGTGGGGCGCGGGGTCGGGGCGACCGTCGGGTACGCGCCGGCCGCGCCGTACAGGCCGCCGGCGTGGGCCGGGGGCTGCTGCTGGCCGTACACCTGGCTGGTCGGCGTGGGGGTCGTGCCCGGCAGCCCGCCGCCGGAGCGGTAGGTGGTCGGGCCGGGGTTGCGGGGCACCGGGAGGCCCGGGTAGCCACCCTGCTCGTCCGCGTCCGCCCGGTCCCTGCGGTTGTTGCGGATGAGGAGGGCGATCAGCCCGGCGCCCACGGCGACCATGGCGATGCCGAAGTACATGATCATGGATCCTCCGGAGGACTCGTCGGCGTCGGCGGCAGCGGCCTGACTGGTGGTCGGCCCGGCGACCGCGGCCTGGGTCGGCGCGCCCGGGGCGGCGACCGCGGCCTCGGTCGGCTCCGCGCTGGGGGTGGGGGTCGGGGTGGGCTCCCTGGTCGGGGTGGGCGCGGCGGCCTGGCCGTCGACCCGGGAACTGTCGGCACCCCGGCCGAGGAGCCGACCGATGGCGTTCGTCGCCTCGCCGACCACCTGCAGCCGCCCCGCCGGTGCGCCCTCCGCGAAGGCCACCCGGTAGCGGACGGTGATGCTCTTTCCCTTGCACAACGTCGGATCCGCAGGCGAGGTACGGGGGACGCTCACCTCTGCCCCGCCGCCGGAGACCGGCACGGGGAACCAGCGGCCGCCCGCGTTCACCTCTACCCGCACCTGGTCGGCGGTAATCCCGTCCAGGCGCAGCGTGAGCGAGGTGCGCAGCAGCACGCAACCGTCGGTGCGCTTGCGCACCTCGACCGACACGCCCTCCGCCGACCCACCGGCGGTGAACTCGCCCGGCGCACGCACGCCGACCCGGTCCTCGTCGGCGTACGCCGGTGCCGCCCCGACGACCAGCAGGCCGCCCAGCACCGCGCCGGCCGTCACCAGTCGCGCCACCTGCAGACGCACGGACATGTCCACCTCACCGTCTCTTCCCCGTTGGGGTCCGCCGGTAGGTTACTACCGGCCCAGGTCACCCCCCGGTCATCGACCGCTCCACATGAGCGCCGCATCACCCCCCACCCGCGCCCGCTCCCCCACCCGCCCGGGTTGATCAAGGAGTTTGGGCACGGATCTGGGCAGGAATCGTGCGCAAACTTCTTGGTCAACCAGGGAGGGTGGGGCCCGGGGGCCGGGTGGTCGCGGCGGTGAGGGCGTCGCGGCTGAGGCGGTCGGCGGTGCGGGTGGTCTCCGGCAGGCGGTAGTGGGGGGTCAGGGCGAGCACCTGGGCGACGGCGTTCGCCAGGCTCATCCGGTGGCCGACGCTGACGAAGACCGGCTTCACCCCGTCCCGGGTCCGCAGCACCCGACCCACCACCTCGCCCCGGTCGATCAGGTCGCTGGCGGCGCCCCGGCGCGGCCCCGGCTCTGCCCACTGGCCGACCAGCGGCGTCTTGCCCACCCCGATCGTCGGCAGGCCGGTCAGCACGCCCAGGTGGCAGGCGAGCCCGAACCGGCGCGGATGGGCCAGCCCGTGCCCGTCGCAGACCAGCAACTCCGGGCTGACGGTCAGCCGGTCGAGCGCGCCCAGCAGGGCGGGCAGCTCCCGGAAGGCGAAGAGCCCCGGCACGTAGTCGAAGGCCGGCCGCCCCACCTCGACCGCCCGGTCCAGCACTGCCAGGGTCGCGGCGTCGAGCACGGTGACGGCCGCGGCGAGCCGGTCACCGCTCTCCGCGTACGCGACGTCGAGGCCGGCCACCGTCGCGGGCCGGTCCGGGCCCGGCCCGACCAGGTCCGCGAGCGGCCGCAACCGATCCTGTACGGCCACCGCCTCGGCCACCGTCCGCGGCGCGTCCGGGCTGCTCATCATCGACTCCGTTGCGGGCACACGGCAGTATCCCCGCGAGCCCGGCACCCGCACCACCGGCCGGACGTCGCGCCCCGGTCACTCGCCCAGGGCCTCGCGGGCCTCCTCGACCCAGCGCAGGATGCCAGCCGCCCCGCTCGCCTCGGCGACGGCCGCCGCCTCGTCGACCAGCACGGCGGCATCGTCCCGCCGCCCGTCACCGATGGCGAAGAAGGCCAGCGCCACCAGGTTCGCGGCCACCCCCGGACCGAAGCCGATCTCGCGGCGCAGTCGGGTGGACTCCTCCATCCGCTCCCGCGCCGCGTCGAGCTGCCCGGCCGCGTGCTCGGCAAGGGCCAGGTGCCGCAGCACGTACGAGAGAGTCAGCCGGTCGCCGACCCGGGTGGCCAGGTCGTGGGCCGTGGCGAACGCGGGAGCGGCGGCCCGCTCGTCCTTGCGGATCAGTTGCTGGACGCAGCCGATCCAGAAGAGCGCCTCGGCCTCCCCACGCTCGTCGCCGAGCCGCCGGTAGAGCTCGGCAGCCCGCTCGAAGAGCGCCAACTCGCGCGGGTCCTCGACCCGATCATCGAGGAAGGACGCGTGCAGCAGCCGACCCCGGGCCATCGCCAGATCGGCCTCCACCCCGTCCAGGTCCCGTTCGGCGCCAGCGAGACCGCCGGAGTCACCGCCGAAGACGGCGCGCTCGTAGTGCGCATTCGCCCGGGCGATGCGGCCGTCAACGGTCACTGGCCGACCCTTCCGTCGATCCGCTCGCGCAGGAAGTCCGCGTGGCCGTTGTGGCGGGCGTACTCCTCGATCATGTGCACGAGCAGCTCGCGCAGCGTGATGCCCTCGTTGCCGCGCTTCCCCTTGACCCCCAGGTCGTTCTCGGCGACGAAGCGGTCGGCGTACGCGACCTCGGCCCGCCAGGTGTCCCACGCCTCGGCGACCACCGCCGGGTCGGCGACCGCGCCGGTGAAGTCGGCGTCCCGGTCGCTCTCGGTGCGGTAGATCCTGCGAGCGTCCGCTCCGGCCATGGTGCGCCGGAACCAGGCGCGCTCCACCTCCGACATGTGCCGCACCAGCCCGAGCAGCGAGATCGGCGACGGCGGCACCGCCCGGCGGGCCAGCTGCTCGGCGTCGAGGCCGGCGCACTTCAACTCCAGGGTGAGCCGCTGGTCGCGCAGGTAGTTGACCAGCATCTCCCGCTCGTCGTCGAAGTTGCCGTCGGAGCGGGGATCGTCCTCCGGGGTCAGGAACATGTTGTCCCAGGCGAAGGAGGGGGTGGGAAGGGTTGCCGCGGGTGGCTCGGAGCGGAAGTCCGTCATGCGCCGACCCTGACCCAGTCATCGAACGCAGGCAAGGGAATTGCGCCCCGATCAGATCCGCCGGAGTCCCAGGCGCGGCTTCGGCTTCTCACCGGCCAGGTGGCGCAGCTTGTGCTGGCGCACCTGCTCGTCCCAGACCTCCTGGTCGTAATCCGGGTCGGGTGGGATCCACTTGTGCGAGCCGTCGCTGTAGTGGAACTTCTCGTCCCCGGGGCGCAGCCAGCTCACCGCACCCACCCCACGAAGCGCCGGTGCAGCGTGCCGGCCGGCACCCGGACCAGATCCTCGGCGGCCCAGACGAGGTAGGAACCCATGTAGACCGCCAGTGAGACGGGCGCCCGGTCGAACTCGGCCCGCAGCTCGCGCCGGCGGGTCGGGCAGGGCCAGGGAAGATCACATCCGCCGCAGCTCCACACCGGCAGGATCGGCCCGTGGGTGGTCACGGCCGGCCGCCGAGAAAGCGCGCGGTCCGCGACCGTGCCTGCCGGCTGGTCGCCCAGTCGACCTGCCAGCAGGGGTACGGCGACAGCCTCCTCCACCATGCCCAGCACCCGATACACATGCCGTCGGGCCCGCGCAGATGCACCGCCAGGACGAGCCACATCAGTTGATCGGCGGTGGGCGCTCCTCCCCCGGCCAGTGGCCGCGATTGATCGGAATCCGGTGCCGCACCCGGCAGGGCAACTCGACGCCGCACCGGCAGACCCGACGCCACCGGCGCCAGCACCACACCGGCCGATGCCGGCGGGCGAGGGTCGCCGCCACCGCGACCAGGTAGTCGTCGTAGGAAACCCGGCGCGCCATTACGCCGCCCGCTCTGTCGAACCCGCATCCCGCTCCCGAAGGTCGATCACCCGCTGGAAGACCCCACGCCGCAGACCACTCACAGGGCCTCCCACCACTCACCCGGACGGTGCCGCGGGTGCCCACCCCGGACGGGGACCAGGCCAGACACCCACGGCGGGGCACCCAGCCGCCAAGCTCAGCAGCCCCACGAAGCAACATACCGCACATAGTGCAGTGCCCTCAACAAGAAGCACATTGTGTTGTAGGGCCCGCCGCACCTGTGGTCTTCTTGACCTAGCCGCCAAGCTAGGAGCACCACCACATGTACGAACCCGCATACATGCAGGTAGCCCGTGACATCCGCGAGCAGATTCAAGATGGTCGCCTCAAGCCGGGCGACAAGCTGCCGTCATTCGCCAAGCTCTGCGAGCAATACGAAGCGAGCAGCACGGTGGTCAGGAGCGCGATGCTCGTGCTCAAGGCAGAGGGCCTCATCGACGGACGGCAGGGCAAGGGCGTCTACGTCACGGACCGCAAGCCTCAGCCATAGAGCTGCGCCCAAGCCTCGTTGCCTTGCCGGGCATATTGAGAACTAGGGCATCGCAGGAAGAGGAGTCAGGCCGGCCCCGAAGGCCGCCGGTACGCCGAGGTCACTTCCACGCCTGCGCCTTCGAGCTCGGCCCGAATCTGCTGGACGAAGCGCTCCGCATCGGCAGCGGGAACGTCTCGCGGAAGCTCCACGTCGACCCGCCACTCGGCCGTGTCGACATCCCGCCAGAGCTCCACCGTCGCGTACCGCCCGCCCACCGATTTACGGGCTTCACCAAACAGCTCGTCCCAACTGTCGGTCAGTCGCCCGGGCGAGCTCAGCAGTAGCGCCGACCGCAACCGGTCCAGCGAGCTTTGGTCGAGACCGGGTGCGATCCGCAAAGCCCAACCCACATCGGTCACGGGAGCCCTCCGACGACCCAACACTCTCTTGTGCCTGGCTAGGCCAGCAGTAAAGGCGAACAGTCCGGCCCCGGAAAGCGGTTACCGAACACGGGGGCTCAGCCGCCAGACAGTCCGTGCGCCAGCGAGGGGTCGGCACCGAGATCACCGGCGCGTTGAAGTTCCTCCTCGAACATCACAAAGGTCTTCCGACGGATGCCACGCACCAGCGCCACCTCCCGTGGAGTCGGGTAACGGCTCTCTCGCGCCTGCACTTCGGTGATCGCATTCACCGTCTCGTAGAGGGCATGGACCGGACCGTCACCGCGGAGGTAGTAGCCGCGATCATGCTCGGTGAGTTGGATGAAGTCGTCAGGCGTCAACGATTCGACGTTGTCGCCGGCAGGGAAGAGCAGCTTGTCGATCAGCTCATTGGCGGCTTGCCAACCACCGGTCTCCCTTGAGAGTCGCCATGCCGCGACACCCCCGTCTGCTGTCTCCACAAGCTTTACCGGAGACTCGTAGTAGCTGAAGAACGCTGGAAGCACGAGGCCCTTAGGCTGGTTCAAGGTCGTTAGCCCTCTCGCTCGTTCGTGGCCACGGCGCGCCAGAAGGCCTCCTGGCCCTTGCGGAGTAAGCCCTCCCGGATCGCGCGTTCGCGATACGTCAGCGGCCGGCCCTCCAACTCCGCAAGGGCGTCCATATCCCGTCGGACCTCGTACAGAGCATGCTCCCACTTCGCCACATCATCGACATCGGCGAGGTGGAGACGCAGCTCGGCGACATGCCCGTTGGACATTCGAAGGCTTAGCAGAATGTCCCGGTAGCCACTGGGCTGAGGATGGATAAACCGATCCTTGATGTTCAGGATCACCACTCCGGGCGCCTGCCTCAAGCGCTCGAGAGCGGAGTAGACGTCTCGGAGCCGATCGAACTGCACTCGGGCAGCAGCGAGGTCCTTCAGGTCGGATGCGTCGTTGTCGTACTCGATCAGCTTGTCCGAAACTCGCTGGCGGCCCTTCGGTTCCTTGCGCCACCCAGCTTGTCCCCGTCCGCCCGCGAGGTCGAGTGCGAGCTGGTTCAGCTCGACCTGAGCGACCGCGGCATCAACGTAGAGAGCCCTGAGGTAGGAGGAACGGTAGCTTTCGTCGTGCCTCCGTGTGACGTCGAAGTTCGCCTGCTTGACGGGTTGCTTCAGCGCGGCAATGCTCGTCGAGATGCGGTACTGGTCAGGCTCCAGCGTCGTGGGCTGCGGGACGGGCAAATGACCAGTGGCGGATGCGGCAGTGGTCGGCTCACCGATGTCATCGAGAACCGACGTCAGGACGTCGATGGCCTGCCGCCGTCCGGCAAGGTGATGCAGTGTCATGGGACGTGCCGTCAGCGAGCTCGCCAGCTCCGGTGTCGCGAGAATCAGCCGAACCAACTCAGGCTGCCGTATGAGCTGGCGTATCAACGCCTCACCCAGCATCGGCGTACCCGGCGGCGGTGTTCGCCAAGTCTCATCCAGCATCCGCACTACCCGCGAGTCCGCGAAGAGCCGAACCAGCTCGTCCGTTGCCCTCTCATTGAGGTGTGGCGCTAGCCGCCGAAGTGCCGTCGCGTCCAGCTCGGTGGCCAACTCGGCCGGGGTGACGCCCGCGGTGAAGGCCGCGTCGAGGTCCGCGCTGGCGGCAAGGATGTCCCGCACCGCCCTCCTCGTTGACAGGCGTTCGGTGATTGCTCCGTCTCTCCTACGCCGAAGTGCCTCCTGATCGTCGTCAGACAGGTTCGTCGGGAGATCAGGTTCAGGCGCCCGACGGACCGGTTCGCCCACCGACTCCGGTGTGGTGGAGCCGGGGCCGTCGAGCAGCTGAATCCGATTGAGGTACGGGTCGCCGTGCCCGTCCTGGTCGTCGGGCGCGGGCGGGTAGTTCGGAAGGTCCGGCAGAACGCTGAAACGCCCTCGGGCCAGGCCACCCAGCGGCATCGGCTGGCCGTCGCGACCTAGCACCAGCGCGTCGATGGCGACGGCATTGTCCGGCCCGGGCGCTCCGCTGTGCGTGTAGAGCGGGCGGTCACCGACGGCGCCCCGCTGCGGGTCGAGGTAGAGCACCGTGCCGTTCTGGTTGAACGCCACCCAGGCGTGCGAACCGCCGTTCTCCCACTCGGTGATCAGGAAGGCGTAGCTGCCGTGGCCGCCGATGACCAGTTGGTCATGGAGGTTGTCGAAGGCTCGCTCGACCGACTGACCCAACTGCGCCGCTGCGAGCGTCTGCCCGTCCCTCGGGGCGAAGAGCCGTTGGAACCGGCCGCCCGTTACCTCCTCCACCCTGGCCGGGCCTTCCGCCTCGCCCCGGATCGGTCGCCGTACGTCGCCCTCCAGGTAGCCGTCGAAGGTACGCGGCGCGGACACGCGCGGGCGGCCGTGCAGCCAGGTGTCGTACAGCGAAAGGGTGCAGTCCAGGCAGTTGATGCCCCGGGTGGGATCCGCCTCGGGTCCACCGTCGTTGGCCAGGGCGAACCATCCGCCCTCCCGGGGATCGGCGGTACGGACCACGGTGCCGTCGGGGTTCCGCGGCATCTGTCGTTCGAGGTCGGTCTGGTGCAGCGCCAGGGGCGGGCGCAGGCCGCCCCACTGCCCGTACTGGCGAGACCGGTCGATGGGCGCCGGGTTGTCGTCCCCGGTCAGGGCGGACCGGTCGTCGGTCTCGACGGCGCCGGGAGCCAGGTCGGCCACGTCGTCGTTGATCCGCTGGAAGTCCGCCGCGTCCTCGACGACAACCTCGTCCGGCACCACCTCGCCAGCTCGGGTCGCGTCGGCCAGGTCGGCCAACTCGTACGAGTCCCGTTCAGCAAGGTCGCTGGCCTGGGACAAGTGCTCGCTGCGGAGGGCAAGGCCCGCCCTGACAGCCTCGCGCGCACGCTGCTTGAACCAGCGCGCCCGGTCCAGGTAGTGATTCGCTGAATCCCGGAGATGCTCCGCAGAGTCGCGCCGCCGGCGATCTTCGTACCATGCGCGCTGGGCCTCGAAGTAGCCCCGATACCGGCGTCGCTCCAGGCCTTCCCGATCGGCAGCCCACTTGGCGGCGTACCACTCCGGCGTTCGCGGTCTCAGCGATTCGATGGCCGGCACGGGCGACGGTAGGGACGGTTGGTCGCTCGCCATCGGTGTGGTCGCCGGCCCCGGGGCGAGCGTCTCCAGCAGCGGAAACCGGTGGGGCCGCGACGCACTCGACGCGTCGGCACCTCTCTCCGGCACACCGGTGGACTGCTCGGGTCGCCCTCCGTGCTGGGGCGTCGATGACGGCTGGTGAACCGGAGCCGGCGCAGAACTGTGGGAGGCCGTTGCAGGGGACGCGGCCTGGCTCGGCGCGAGATGCCCATCGTTGGCCGTGCTGGTGACCGGCCCGGAGTTGGTCGGGCTCACGACTGCCGGTGGGCTGGCACCGGTCGTGACTGAACCAGCGAACGTCCCGCCCGTCGTGCCGGCGCCGACGTGCGCAACCGGGCCGCCTGCCGTCGCGGGCACCGGCGTCGCCGGTTGAGGCGGGGCCGGTGGCGGGTCGACCACCTGCGGTGCCAGGGCCGGTGGGTGCTCGACGGTGACGGCGGAAAGCGTGGGGCTGGCTACCGCCGGCGCTGCCTCGGCACCATTCGACAGCGTCCTGTCGGCGTCCCCGACGATTTGCAGGTCGGGACCTTCCTGCACCCCCGCTGTACCGGAGGCCACCGCTGCGGCATGTCGGGCGGGTGCAGGGTCCGCTTGGGGAGGGGCGGACGAGGGCTCGTACCCCGGCTGAGCAGCCGTCGGGGCGGCGGCACCGGCCGTCGCTGTCGCGCCGGCCTCCAGAGATTCCCCACGAAGGACGGAGGCGTGCGCCGCCTCGGGAGGCGGCGGCCCCGGGTAAGACGAGCTCTCGCCGCCCGCCTCCGGGATGCGCGGGGGCGGAGGCACGGGGAGGTCGCTCGGCGCGAGGGGCACGCCCGCGAGGGCGTGCATTCGGCCGTCGAGGCGGGCATGCAACTCCGTGTGGGCCTGGCCCGTCGCCGACCCGCTGACCCCGGACACGGCCGCGCGGGCCGCCTCCTCGACCGACACGACGCCCTGGCCGGTGGCGAGCCCCGCCGCGCCCTCGGCGAGCACCTCACCGGTCATCTCACGGCCGAAGTGCTCCCCGATCCGGGCCGCCCGCCCGGTGGCGTGTCGGCCCAGACCCGCCAGTGGCGCCACCGCTCCGCCGGCCAGCCCACCGACCGCCGACGCGCCCAGGTCGGTCAGGTCCAGGCCGTGGCGACGGCCGGTCGAGTTCTGGTACGCCTGCGTGGCGAGGCTTACCCCCGCCTCCTCCCCCGCCTCGGACAGCCCCTCCTTGACGGCCCTCCGGGCAAGGCCCCGCGCGCCACCCTTGGCGACCTCCTTGGCCGCCCGCTCGCCGGCCTCCTTGAGCCCCTGCTTGAGCGCCTTCCTGGCCATCTGGGCCAGCAGCCGCTTGAAGATCTGCTGCACGACCACGCGGGTGGCGGTGATAGCCGCGCCGGCCGCCGGCGAGGCGGCGCCGGCGGTGAGCACCGCGGCCACCGCCAACGAGAGCAGCTCGACCACCAGGATGCCCAGCTCGATCCAGACCTCGAGCTTGGCTCCCTCGATGTCGCAGCCGCACTCCTCCACCAGTCGGCCCAGGTCCGCGCTGACCGCCAGCAGCACGGGCAACGGGGCCTCGTCGCCCTCGGCGACCCGCCGCCAGGCGGTGTCGAACGCCTCGGCGACCGCGCCGATGCCGCCGTATCCGCTGCGCACCTCGGCCGCCGCAGCGAAGGCGTCGTCGCGCGGCCCGGCCAGCGCGTCGGCCACTGCGTACCACTGGTCGGCGAGGTCCCAGACCGCCCGCTCGTCGCCGTCGGGCCATTCCACGCCGACGACCCAGTCAAGCGCCTCGTACACCCAGCCCGGCAGGTCCCAGGGGCAGTAGTCGAGCGGATGCGGGATCGGGCTCGGCAGCAGGCTCACAGGTCCTCCGGGCGTCAGCGCCGGCCGGGGATGCCGTCGAATCGGCGGCCGCTGACGGTGTCCGCTTCGACGTTCGCGTCCACGGAGGCAACGGCGTGGGCGCCGAGGTTCTCCACTGTGTGCCCGACGCCCTCCCAGGCGCGCAGGAGCGTCTCCGCGTAGCGGCGGTACTGCTTCTCGAAGGCGGCGCCGATGTCGTCCCGGCCCCACGGTCGCGCCGCGCTCGCCGCCGCGATCGGCCCGCCGACGCCGGCCCGCCGGTCGCCGATCGCCTCGCCTGCCAGGTGCAGGTCGGCGCCACCTCGGCGGGCCCGGTCCGGGTCGAGCCAGAGCTGCCCCTCAGTCACGGCGCTCACCCTCGCCCCGGAACACCGCGTCGGCCCGGCCGAGCAAGGCGCCGAAATCACCGGTACGCAGGAATTCCACCGACCCCGATCCGGCCGGTAGGTAACCGGCGACCAGCTCCTGGGTGGCGGCCGCGGCCGCGGCCGTGGCCCGGTGCACCGTCGTGGTGATCTTCCGGCCCAGCGCGTGGTGGTCCCGGTCGTGGTAGACGCCCGGGTCGAGCTGTACCGAGATCAGCTCACCGCGCGCGCCCACCGTCGCGGTCACCTTGCCGTCGTCGGAGCGCTCGGTCACCCGCAGCTCGGCGAGCCGGCCCTGGAGTTCGTCCAGACCGGATCGGAGCCGCTGGTACTCGCCGTGCACCTCCGCGAAGCGATCCCGGAGCGCGCGATTGGCGTCCCGGTCCACACTCTCGGCCAACGTCGCCCTCCCCGGTCACCGTCAGTCAGGGGAACCATACCGGCTGCCATGGATCCGTGGGGTCCGGTAGTTTCAGGCCGTGATCGACCGACAACAGGCCGAGCAGCTCGCGACGGTGTGGGCCCGCCGCGATTCACAACGCCTCGGGTACGAGTGCCGCCCCCTTCTCGACGAGTTCGACCTGGGGTACGTCATCCGGTCCACAGTGGCGGTTGAGGTCGACACCAATCCGGGCGACCTGCCGACCACCATCGTCGACAAGGAGACCGGCGAGGTCAGCACCTGGCCACGCGTGCCGGCGACGGTCGTGCAGCAGATGTACCGGCGCAGCCGCCCCGCCGGGACGCCGGCCCCCCGCACCGTCGACCCGGCGAGCCAGTTGCTCCGGGAGATCCGCCGGCTGCCCACCCCGGCCACCGTCGCGCACCTGACCGTCGAAGGCCGGACGTACGTCGGCCAGGGTGCCAAGGGCGACGTCGAGCTGAACCATCACCCGTTGGTCCGGGCCTACCTCGACGAACTTCCGGCGGGCCACTTGGTCCGCGGCGGGGACCGCCACGCCGAGCTGATCGTCGTCTCCGACGTCCTCCACGAGTACGACCACCGCCGCGCCGCCGCCGGCCAACCGGCGATGACGATGCGGGAAGCGGAGGCTCTGCTGGCAACAGGCCGGCTCGATGTCTTCAGGGTGCGAGAGCCAGGCGATCCCGCCGGCGGGCGGGTTGAGAGCTTGTGCGAGTCGTGCACAAGCGCCCTGGTGCACCTTGGCGCCCTGCCGTGGCCCGAGCTGGGGTCGATCACTGAGCCGCCGGCCATCACTCGGCCGATACCCGTCGTTGACAGGTTTCCCCCCGTTGTCGGGCAGGCTTTAGCCGATGCGGGCTGGGATCAGAACTCTCTCAATTGGGCGCTCGCCGAGGGTGCCATCGCAGAGACTTGCGAGATTACGGGCCGAAATCATCGGCATGAACCTTTTCCCGCAGCGGAACAGGTGTTTCTCGACTTCCCAGCTCTCGGCACGTTCCGCCGGCGGCCAGGGACAGAGGTCTGGATCCGCGTATTCGATACCAACCCGCTCCGTGCCGCGCACACCGCCGACACGCTGGCGGACTTCGGCGCGGTCCTTGGCGTACGGCTCTTTCCAATCGGCTCGGAGCGGCAGGACAGCATCCTCGCCGTCGACGAGCACGGCAGGATCTTCGCTCTCGACCAGGCCGGCGAGTGGTTCCTCGGCGACGACATCGACGCCGCGCTGACCACACTGCTGCTCGGCCGGGCGCCCGCCCGGGTCCGGGACGACGGCACCTGGTGAGCGTTATGCCTCTCCGTCATATTCATGACGCGGAGTCATATCGCTCACCAGCAAATCCATCTCCAGCCCGCGACACGCCCGGACGCCCCTGCACCCCCGGACGCCCGGGCCAGGCGTGGACCGCGACGGCTACAGCTGCACCCCGGTCAGCACCAGCACCCGCGGCTCGGTGTAGTCCTCCATCGCCGAGCGCAGCCCCTCGCGTCCGACGCCGCTCCCCTTCACCCCGCCGTACGGCATCTGGTCGGCCCGGTACGACGGCACGTCCCCGACGATCACCCCACCGACCTCCAGGACGCGGCCAGCAAGAAACGCCGTCTGGAGGTTGTGCGTGAACACCCCCGCCTGCAACCCGTACGCCGAGTCGTTGACGGCGGCGAACGCCTCGGCGTCGTCCTGGACCCGGGCGACCACCAGCACCGGCCCGAAGACCTCCTCGGTGCAGACCTTCGCGTCCGCGGGGACCCCGGAGAGCACCGTCGGCGGGTAGGTGGCGCCCTCGCGCCGGCCGCCCACCTCGATGGTGGCGCCCGCCGCGACCGCCTCGTCGACCCACTCCTCCACGCGACGGGCCGCGTCCTCGGACACCAGCGGCCCGACGTCCGTCAGCTCCGAGGACGGGTCCCCGGTCCGCAGCTCCTCGACCGATGCGACCAGCCGGGGCAGGAACCCGTCGTAGAGCCACTCGTGCACGAAGACCCGCTGCACGGCGATGCAGGACTGCCCGGCCTGGTAGTTGGAGAACATGGCGATCCGGTGCGCCGCGAAGGTCAGGTCCTCGTCCGCCGTCCAGTCGGAGCAGATCACCGCCGCCGCGTTGCCGCCCAGCTCCAGCGTCACGTGCTTCTCCGGCACCTGCCGGCGGATCGCCGCGCCCACCGGCCCCGAACCGGTGAACGACACCACCGGCAGGCGCGGGTCGGCCACCAGGTCGGCGGCCCGCTCGTTCGGCAGCGGCAGCACCGAGAACATCCCCGCCGGCAGCGCCGTCTCGGCCAGGATCTCCCCCAGCAGCAGCGCCGACAGCGGCGTCGCCGGGGCCGGCTTCACGATGATCGGCGCGCCCACCGCGATCGCCGGGGCGACCTTGTGCGCCACCAGGTTCAGCGGGAAGTTGAACGGGGCGATCCCCAGCACCGGGCCGCGCGGCGCCCGGCGCACCAGGGCGATCCGCCCGGTCGCCGTCGGGTCCGTGTCCAGCCGCTGCAACTCGCCCGAGAAGCGCCGGGCCTCCTCCGCCGCCCAGCGGAACGTCGACACCGCGCGCCCCACCTCGGCCCGCGCCCACTTCACCGGCTTGCCGTTCTCCGCGGTGATCAGCGCGGCGACCTCGTCGGCCCGCTCCGCCAGCCGCCGCGACACGTGGTCCAGGGCCGCCGCCCGCACGTGCGCCGGCAGGGCCGCGGCCTCCGCCGCCACCCCGGCCGCCGCCGCGACCGCGGCCTCGACCTGGTCGGCCGTGGCAAAGGAGGTACGCCCCACCACCCGACCGTCGTACGGATGGGTGACGGTCAGCTCGCCCTCACCGTGAACGGGGCGACCGGCGACATAGCAGGCTCTCGGCTCCACGTTCCGCAGCGTAGACGACGCCCGCCCACACGGAAACAGTCGCCTCAGGCCTTGTGGGCCGCGAATTCAGTAGCCAAGATGGCAGCTAGATTGCGAATACCTCCGCTGACCAACGCCCGGCCACCCCTCGGAGACATCCCCATGAGCGACCAGCAGCAGCTGCGCAACTTCGTCAACGGCGAGTACGTCGACCCGGGGGACGGCGGCTACGCCGACCTGATCGACCCCTGTACCGGCGAGGTCTTCGCCCAGGCGCCCGTCTCGGGGACGGCCGATGTCGACAAGGCCATGCAGGCTGCCGCCACCGCCTTCGAAAGCTGGCGGGACACCACCCCCGGCGAGCGGCAGAGGGCGCTGCTCAAGCTCGCCGACGCCGTGGAGGCGCGGGCCGCCGAGCTGGTCGACGCCGAGGTACGCAACACCGGCAAGCCCCGCCAGCTCACCGCCGACGAGGAGCTGCCGCCCGCGGTCGACCAGTTCCGCTTCTTCGCCGGCGCCGCCCGGCTGCTCGAGGGCCGCTCCGCCGGGGAGTACATGGCCGGGCACACCTCCTACGTGCGGCGCGAGCCGATCGGCGTCTGCGCTCAGGTCACCCCCTGGAACTACCCGCTGATGATGGCGGTCTGGAAGATCGCCCCGGCGCTCGCGGCCGGCAACACGGTGGTGCTCAAGCCGTCCGACACCACGCCGGTGTCGACGCTGCTGCTCGCGGAGATCGCCTCCGAGTTCTTCCCGCCGGGGGTGTTCAACGTGGTCTGCGGCGACCGGGACACCGGTCGTACCCTCGTCTCCCACCCCACCCCGCAGCTGGTCTCGATCACCGGCTCGACCCGCGCGGGCATGGAGGTCGCCAGTGCGGCGGCCCCCGACCTGAAGCGGACCCACCTGGAGCTCGGCGGCAAGGCCCCCGTGGTGCTCTTCGACGACGCGGACGTGGCCGCGGCGGCCGAAGCCATCGCCGTCGGCGGCTACTTCAACGCCGGCCAGGACTGCACCGCCGCGACCCGGGTGCTCGCCGGCCCCGGCATCTACGACGACTTCGTCGCCGCCCTCGCCGAGCAGGCCCGCAACACGAAGACCGGCGCGCCGGACGACTCCGACGTGCTCTACGGCCCGCTGAACAACGCCAACCAGCTCGCCCGGGTCCGTGGCTTCGTGGACCGGCTCCCCGACCACGCCACCGTCGAGACCGGTGGATCGCCGCTCGGCGAGCGCGGTTACTTCTACGCCCCCACCGTGGTCAGCGGAGTGCGCCAGCAGGACGAGATCATCCGGGACGAGGTGTTCGGGCCGGTCATCACCGTGCAGCGCTTCTCCGACGAGGACGAGGCGGTGCGCTGGGCCAACGGCGTCGACTACGGCCTGTCGGCCTCGGTCTGGACCAAGGACCACGGCCGGGCGATGCGGATGACCCGCCGGCTCGACTTCGGCTGCGTCTGGGTGAACACCCACATCCCGTTCGTCTCCGAGATGCCGCACGGCGGCTTCAAGCACTCCGGGCACGGCAAGGACCTCTCGGTCTACAGCCTGGAGGACTACACCCGGATCAAGCACGTCATGCACAACATCGAGGGCTGACCCATGGCATCGAGCGAGGAACTGCACAAGCGGCGCGGGGCGGCGGTCGCCCGAGGGGTCGGCAGCACCATCTCGTCGTACGTCGACCACGCGGGCGGCGGCACCATCACCGACGTCGAGGGTCGGCAGTGGATCGACTTCGCCGCCGGCATCGCGGTCGCCAACGTGGGCAACTCCGCCCCGAGGGTGGTCGAGGCGGTGCGGGCGCAGGTCGAACGCTTCACCCACACCTGCTTCATGGTCGCCCCATACGAGTCGTACGTGGCGGTCTGCGAGCAGCTCAACGCGCTCACCCCGGGCGACTTCGAGAAGCGGTCGGCGCTGTTCAACTCCGGAGCCGAGGCGGTGGAGAACGCGGTGAAGATCGCCCGGCACGCCACCGGGCGGCCGGCGCTGGTGGTCTTCGACCACGCGTACCACGGCCGGACGAACCTGACCATGGCACTGACCGCGAAGAACATGCCGTACAAGCACCGGTTCGGGCCGTTCGCCGGGGAGGTCTACCGGGTGCCGATGTCGTACCCGCTGCGCGACGGGGGGCTGTCGGGGGCCGAGGCCGCCGCCCGGGCGATCGAGATGATCGAGAAGCAGGTCGGCGCGGAGAACGTCGCCGCGCTGCTGATCGAACCGATCCAGGGCGAGGGCGGTTTCGTCGTACCCGCTCAGGGGTTCCTGCCGGCGCTGCGTGAGTGGGCGACGGCGGCCGGGGTGGTCTTCGTCGCCGACGAGATCCAGACCGGGTTCTGCCGGACCGGGGACTGGTTCGCCTGCCAGCACGAGGGCGTCGAGCCGGACCTGATCACCCTGGCCAAGGGCATCGCCGGCGGCCTGCCGCTGGCCGCGGTGACCGGGCGGGCGGAGCTGATGGACGCGGTGCACGTCGGCGGCCTCGGCGGCACGTACGGCGGCAACCCGATCGCCTGCGCCGCCGCGCTCGCCGCCATCGAGACCATGCACGAGCTGGACCTGGCCGCCGCCGCCCGGCGGATCGAACAGGTGATGGGCGAGCGGCTGCGCGCCATCGCCGCCCGCGACCCGCGCATCGCCGAGGTGCGCGGGCGCGGCGCGATGCTCGCCGTGGAGATCGTCCAGCCCGGCACCCGCACCCCCGACCCGGCCGCCACGGCGGCGGTGTCGGCGGCCTGCCACGCCGCCGGACTGCTCACCCTGACCTGCGGCACGTACGGCAACGTGCTGCGCTTCCTGCCCCCGCTGGTCATCTCCGACGACGAGCTGGCCCGCGGGCTGGACATCCTGGACGCCGCCTTCGGCTGACCGGCGGCCCACCGATCGTGGAACACCATGGGCTCTCCCCCCAGGATTCGCCCATGGTGTTCCACCCGGAGCGGTGACCGCCCCATCCACTCCTCGGCCGTGGCCCACGCCGCGGCGACCGGCCCGATCCGGTCGTCCGGCAGCGCGGCCAGTTCCGCGACGAAGTCCGGCTCGAGCCGGATCAGGTACGGCCCCTCGTCGTCATGGCGGTCCACCCGGTCCCCTCCGGCGTACAGCCCGGTGCGCGGCGGGGTGCCCACGGCGAGGAAGCTACCGCGCGCCTCCGACACGAAAGATCGTTGACAGGACGCCCCGACGCCACCACGCTGTCCTATAGTCCTACTGTCGTAGGACAATAGAGGGTGGAGCTCAGTGATCGAGTTCGTGCTGGACGGCCGGTCCAAGGTGAACACGTACGTGCAGCTCATTCAGCAGGTCAAACAGGCCCTGCGGGTGGGGCTGCTGACGCCGGGCGACCAGCTGCCGAAGGTTCGCGACGTCGCGCAGTCGCTGGCGATCAACCCGAACACGGTGCTGAAGGCGTATCGCGAGCTGGAGATCGAGGGCCTGGTGGAGGGCCGACCCGGGGTCGGCACGTTCATCCGGCGCACCCTCGCCGGCGAGTCTCTGGCCAACCAGGCCGAGCTGCGCCAGGAACTCGTCGCCTGGGTGCACCGGGCCCGGGCCGCCGGGCTCGCCCCGGAGGACGTCACCGCCCTGGTCGAGACCACCATGCGGGCCGCACTCGCCGCCGAGGCGTCGCGCGGCGAGACCGCACGAGCGCAATGAGAGGACAGCGGATGGAGATCGCGCTGGAGGCCGAGCAACTCGGCAAGCGCTACGGGAAGAACTGGGCGCTGCGGGACTGTTCGCTGCGCCTGCCCGCCGGGCGGATCGCCGCCCTCGTCGGGCCCAACGGTGCGGGCAAGAGCACGCTGCTGCACCTGGCGGTCGGCCTGCTGAGACCGGACGCCGGCGCGGTCCGGGTCTTCGGTGAGTCGCCGTACGACAACCCGGCGGTGCTGCCGGAGATCGGCTTCGTCGCCCAGGATACCCCGCTCTACCGCGACTTCACCGCGGCCGAGCTGGTCCACCTCGGCGGCCGGATGAACAAGCGCTGGGACGCCGCGCTGGCGCGCGACCGGCTCGCCCAACTCGGCATCCCGCCGAAGCTGCCGGTCGGCAAGCTGTCCGGCGGGCAACGCGCGCAGGTCGCGCTCGCGCTGGCCCTGGCGAAACGGCCCCGGCTGCTGCTGCTCGACGAACCGGTCGCCAGCCTGGACCCGTTGGCCCGGCGCGAGTTCCTCCAGTCGCTGATGGGCAGCGTCGCCGAGTCCGAGACGACCGTGCTGCTCTCCTCGCACCTGCTGGCCGACCTGGAACGCGTCTGCGACCACCTGATCGTGCTCAACGCCGCCCGGGTGCAGCTGACCGGAGCGGTCGACGACCTGGTCGCCACGCACCGGCAACTGGTCGGCCCGCGGCACGACGGCGGCCCGATCGGCGGCGTCGCCCGGGTGATCCGGAGCAGCCACACCGACCGGCAGTCCACGCTGCTGGTCCACACCGACGGCCCGGTCACCGATCCGGCCTGGACGGTGCGCGACGTCGGCCTGGAGGACGTCGTCCTGGCCTACCTGGCCGACGGCGCCACGCAGACCAGTCACCACGAGTGGGGGGTGCCGGCATGATCTGGCTGACCTGGCGACAGCACCGCAGGCAGGCGTTCTTCACGCTGCTGGGGTTCGCGGCGCTCGCCGCCCTGATGGTGCCGATCGGCCTGTCGATGCGGCACACCTACGCCGACCTCGGGCTGGCGGACTGCGCACGCCAGCTCGCCGCCACCGACGTCGCGGCGGCGACCCGCGACGCCTGCGACGCGAGCCAGAACCGCTTCACCAACCGGTACGGCAGCCTCAACCTGGTGGCCGTGCTGCTGCTCACCCTGCCGGTGCTGGTCGGCCTCTTCTGGGGCGCCCCGCTGGTCGCCCGCGAGGTGGAGCAGGGCACGCACCGGTTCGCCTGGACCCAGGGCATCGCCCGCAGCCGCTGGGCGCTGGTGAAGTTCGGACTGGTCGGCGCGGCTGCGGTGGCCCTCGCGGTCTGCTACGGGCTGGGCATGTCGTGGTGGGTGGAGCCGCTCACCCAGACCGTGCGCGAGGGCCGGTTCGGCCTGATCGTCTTCGACCTGCAGGGTGTCGTCCCGATCGGCTACACCCTCTTCGCCGTGGCGCTGGGCGTCTTCGCCGGCACCGTCTGGAAGCGGATGCTGCCCGCCATGGGCATCACCCTGGCCGGGTTCATCGGCGTACGGGCGGCGGTGGCGATCCTGGCCCGACCGCACTACCAGCCCGCCAGCACCGTCACCGCCCCGATCGAGGGGGCCACCGAGGCGGCCATGGGCCGTGGCGGTTGGGTCCTCGCCGAGGGCGTCCGGAACCCCGACGGGGAGATGGTGGCGGAGGGCAGCCGGATCATGTGCCCGGCCGGCGGCAGGGGACCGGACGGGCGGGCCTGCGGTGCCGAGCTGGGCCTCAAGCCGGGCGCGTACAACTGGCAGCTCTACCAGCCGGCGGACCGGTTCTGGCTGTTCCAGGGCATCGAGACGGGCATCTTCGTCGCCCTCGCCGCGCTGCTGCTCTGGCTGGCCGTCCGCCGCCTCCGCCGCATCGCCTGAGCGGGTGGCACACCATGGCTGTCACCGCGCCTCGGAGACAGCCATGGTGTGCCACCCGCCGCCGGACCCTTGCCGGCCGTCAGCGCAGCACCTCGACGGTGTTGCGGCGGACGACGTTCTTCCCCGGCTCGCGGACCAGCTCCATCGCGGCGGCGTTGAGCAGCACGCAACTGCCCGACGGCCCGGTCACCGTCACCGTGGCCACCCGGCCGTTGTCCAGGTTGGTCACCCGCAGGCGGGTGCCGACGGGGAACCGACCGCTGGTCGCGGCGGGCGCACCGCCCTCGGCGGAGAAGGTGATCGACCCGGCGCAGGCGCTGCGTCCCGCGGGAGTGCCGGCGGCCGGCGCGGACCCGGCCGCGGGGCTGGCGCTGCCCGGCCGGGCCTCCCCCGGCTGGTCGCCCCGGCCGGGGCGGGCCGAACTGCCGGGCGTCACCCCGCCGTCGAGGCGTTCCACCAGGTTGCGCCGGATGACGTTCTTGCCGGGCTCGCGGATCAGGTCCATCGCGGCGGCGTTGAGCAGCACGCAACTGCCCGACGGCCCGGCCACCGTCACCGTGGCGACCTTGCCGTTGTCCAGGTTGGTCACCCGCAGCCGGGTGCCCAGCGGGAACCGGTCACTGGTCGCGGCCGGGGCGCCCGCCTCGGCCGAGAACGTGACGGCTCCCTGGCAGGCGCTCTGCCGTTCGGGCGTGGTGGCGGCGAACCCGAGCCCGGTCCCGACCGCGACCGCCGCTGCGGCGACCGCCGCCACCCCACCCGCCAGCACGTGCTTCCGCTGCACCTTCACCGCATCTCCCGTCGTTGCTTGATCACCTACGACGACGGGTACGGGCTGGGAGCGTTGCCCGGTTCACCCTTACCGAAAAGTAAGTGGGAAGATCACCGTCTGCCGATGCCCAGGGTGCTCTGCGTGGGCAACATCCCGGAGGCGACCACCGCCTGGGTCACCGGCGCGACCAACTGGGCGAGCCGACCGACGGCCGGCCCGAGGGCCCGCCACGGCCCGGCGGCCAGCTCGTCGGTACGCCGTTCCACCTCGTCGCGCAGCGCGCGACCGGACGCCGTCGCCAGCCCGGACGCGTCGACCAGGGCCCGGGCGGCGAGCCGTTCCCGAGCCGCGGCCCACTCGTCCGCCGTCCAGCGCCGGCTGGCGAAGACCTCGACCGGCGCGGCCCCGACGGCGGCGAAGGAGACCAGCGCCTCGGTCGGGTCGAGGCCGGCGGTGAGCAGCGCCGCCACGTGCCCGTCGCCGCGGTGCTCGCGCAGGACTGTGGCGGCCTGCCAGAGCGCCAGGTGCGGGGCGTCCGGCCAGGGCAGGTCGGCGTTGGCGGCGGCCAGCGGGCGACCGGCCAGGTCGGCGGCCTCGGCCGCGCGGCGGGCCAGCGTGGCGGCCTCGGCCAGCTCGGGCGAGTCGACCCGGTCGCCGAGCAGGGCACGCAGCGCCCGGTCCACCCCGGACAGCCGGGCGTCGAGGACCTTGACCGGGTCGGCGACCGACCAGATCGCCGGGACGTACTCGGCGACCATGCGCGGGTTGAAGCTGTAGTAGGTGGCGGTGACCAGCTCCGGCCCGGCCGCGCCGAGCGGGGCGGAGCGCAGGGCGAAGTAGCCGGGCCAGCGCTCGTCGGTGGCCAGCCCGAGGGCCGCGGCCTCCTCGGTGAGCTCCGGCGCGTAGTAGACCAGTGCGTGCACCGGCTCGATGAGCTGCCACAACCGTCGCACCATGGCGATTTCCATCTCGACCTCCCCGAGCTATCTTGTCGTTGTCAAGTTAGGGGCGAGGAGCGGTACTTGTCAATGACAAGATGCGGGCGAAGAGGTGGGCCCGGGAGACGTCCCGGGCCCACCGGTGGCTCAGATGTCGTTGTGCCAGCCGCGCCTGATCTCGCCCGCCGGCCTGGGCTCGCCCCTGCCGACCACCCGCCAGAAGCGGTCCGGCTCGGCGTGGTCGCGCAGCGAGACCTCGACGCCCACCCGTACCCGGCGGTCGTCGGCCACCCAGGCGACCAGATGACGGTCGTCGCTGACCAGTTGAAGTTGCACCATCATCCGTTCCCGCGCCCCGACCATCACGACCGCCCTTTCCGTGCCGTCCCGCCACCGCGCCGTGCGGAGCGGCACCCAGCATGAGCCGACGACAATCGACCGGGCAATCGGTATTGGCGATCCGGGGTGAGCTGCGCCACGATGGGCGCGAGGAGGTCGCCGATGGCTGACCCGTGGCTCGCCCTGGAATTCGGCGCCGATCCGGCCGAGCGGATCGCGCAGGTCGGCGCCGCCCACGAAGCGTTCCTCACCGCCGGCACCAGCCCGGACCGGGTCCGCGAGGTGGTCCGCCGGTCCTGGGAACGCTCGGCGCTCCTCGACCCGGAGGCCACCGCCCCCGTCGACCTCACCGACGACGCACTGGAGCACTACCGCGCCGCCCACCCGCTCGCCCAGGTGCTGCCGCTCTTCCGCGACCTGCTCGGTGGCATCGCCCAGGACGGGGCGCACCTGATGGCCGTCTGCGACGCGTACGGGCGGCTGCTCTGGGTGGAGGGGCACCCCGGGGTGCTCCGGCACGCCGAGCGGATGAACTTCGTTCCCGGCGCCCGCTGGGACGAGGCGCACGCCGGGACCAACGCCCCCGGCACCGCCCTCGCCGTCGACCACTGCGTGCAGATCTTCGCCACCGAGCACTTCGTTCGCCCGGTGCAGCGCTGGACCTGCGCCGCCGCGCCGATCCACCACCCGGCCACCGGCCGGCTGCTCGGCGCGGTCGACATCACCGGCGGCGACCACCTGGCCACCCCACAGAGCCTCGCCCTGGTCCGGGCCACCGCCCGGGCCGCCGAGGCGTTCCTGGCCGGCGCCGAACCGGTCGAGCCGGACGTGATCCAGCTGGCGACGCTCGGCCGGGACGAGGCCGAGCTGCGGATCGACGGGCGTCGGGTCCGGCTCGGCCGCCGGCACAGCGAGCTGCTGGTGCTGCTCCTCGACCACCCCGAGGGGCGCACCGGGGAACAGCTCGGCCTCGACCTCTACGGCGACGACCGGCTGCACCCGGTCACCCTGCGCGCCGAGCTGTCCCGGCTGCGCCGTGCGCTCGGCCCGGAACTGCTCGACTCCCGCCCGTACCGGCTGCGCGGGAGAGTGCGCGCGGACTTCCGTACCGTCGGCGACCTGCTGGAACGCGGCGATGCGGCGGGGGCGCTCGACGCGTACCCGGGGAGTCTGCTGCCCGCCTCCGATGCGCCGGGAGTGGCGCGACTGCGCCGGCGGATCGACGGGCAGCTACGCGCGGCCGTGCTGGCCGCGGCGGATCCGGCGCTGCTCGCGGCCTGGACCGCGACGCCCGCCGGCGCCGACGACCTCACCGCCTGGCAGGCCCTGGCGCGGGCCCTGCCGCCGGGCGCGCCGCGCCGGCCGCTCGCCGTGGCGCGCATCCGCCAGCTCGCCCAGGAGTACGACCTGCCAGGCGCAACGTTCCTGCAACGTCGGTGAAACTAGGGTCCCGCCAACCACCCCACACGGACGGCGGAGGTACCCATGACGCGCTACGACGCCCCCACCCACTGGCAGTCCCGGTACGACCACTACATCGGCGGCGAATACGTGAAGCCGCACCGCGGCCAGTACTTCGAGAACCCCAGCCCGGTCACCGGCCAGACCTTCTGCGAGGTGGCCCGCGGCACGGCGGAGGACGTCGAGAAGGCGCTCGACGCCGCGCACGGCGCCGCCGACGCCTGGGGCCGCACCTCGGTCGCCGACCGGGCGCTCATCCTCAACAAGATCGCCGACCGGATGCAGGAGAACCTGGAATCCCTCGCCGTCGCCGAGACCTGGGAGAACGGCAAGCCGGTACGGGAAACCCTGGCCGCCGACATTCCGCTGGCCATCGACCACTTCCGCTACTTCGCCGGGGCGATCCGGGCCCAGGAAGGCTCGCTGGGCGAGATCGACGACGACACCGTGGCGTACCACTTCCACGAGCCGCTCGGCGTGGTCGCGCAGATCATCCCGTGGAACTTCCCGATCCTGATGGCCACCTGGAAGCTCGCGCCCGCGCTGGCCGCCGGCAACACGGTGGTGCTCAAGCCGGCCGAGCAGACCCCGGCGTCGATCCACTACTGGCTGTCGCTCGTCGCGGACCTGCTCCCGCCGGGCGTGCTCAACATCGTCAACGGCTTCGGCGTCGAGGCGGGCAAGCCACTGGCGTCCTCGCCCCGGGTGGCGAAGGTGGCGTTCACCGGCGAGACCACCACCGGGCGGCTGATCATGCAGTACGCCAGCGAGAACATCAGACCCGTCACCCTGGAACTGGGCGGCAAGAGCCCGAACATCTTCTTCGACGACGTCAGCGCCGCCTCCGACGACTTCCTGGACAAGGCGCTGGAAGGCTTCACCATGTTCGCCCTCAACCAGGGCGAGGTCTGCACCTGCCCGTCCCGGGCGCTCATCCAGCAGGGCCACTACTCGGACTTCCTCGCCGCGGCCGTCGAGCGCACCAAGGCGGTGAAGCAGGGCCACCCGCTGGACACCGACACGATGATCGGCGCGCAGGCCTCCAACGACCAACTGGAGAAGATCCTCTCCTACCTGGACATCGGGCGGCAGGAGGGCGCGAAGGTGCTCACCGGCGGTTCCCGGGCGGACCTCGGCGGCGAGCTGTCGGGCGGCTACTACGTCGAGCCGACGATCTTCGAGGGCGACAACTCGATGCGGATCTTCCAGGAGGAGATCTTCGGGCCGGTGGTCTCGGTGACCTCCTTCGCCGACCTCGACGACGCCGTGAAGATCGCCAACGACACGCTCTACGGGCTCGGCGCGGGCGTGTGGAGCCGGGACATGAACACCGCGTACCGGGCCGGGCGGGCGATCCAGGCCGGCCGGGTCTGGACGAACTGCTACCACGCCTACCCGGCGCACGCCGCATTCGGCGGGTACAAGCAGTCCGGCATCGGCCGGGAGAACCACAAGATGATGCTGGAGCACTACCAGCAGACCAAGAACCTGCTGGTCAGCTACTCCACCAAGAAGCTCGGCTTCTTCTGATGGCTGCCGCTTCGGACGGTGCCGCGGCTCCCGGCGTTCCGGGGGCCGCGGCACCGCCGCCCGTCTCGGTGACTCCCGCGGCGGCCGAGCTGATCCGGTCGCTGCGGGACCGGCACGGGCCGCTGATGTTCCACCAGTCCGGCGGCTGCTGCGACGGCAGCGCCCCGATGTGCTACCCCGCCGGCGAGTTCCGCACCGGCGGCTCGGACGTCCTGCTGGCGGCACTCGACGTGGACGGTGTGCCCGAGCCGGTCGAGTTCTGGATGTCGACGTCGCAGTGGGAGCTGTGGAAACACACCAGGCTCACGGTCGACGTGGTGCCCGGCCGGGGCAGCGGCTTCTCGCTGGAGGCGCCGGACGGCGTCCGCTTCCTCATCCGCTCCCGCCTGGCACCCTGACGCCCCGGGGTCCTCGCGGCGGAGCCCGGGCCAATGATTCCTCCACCTCCACTCTGCCACTCCCGACCCGGCGACCCGGTGCGGGTCGTGGCCGAGTGCGGCAACCAGCGATGCGCGCAGAAGCCGACCGACCAACACAAAAAGGGACTTCCGACTCTTCGTTGACTGATCCGGACAGCGGACGATGGAGCTGCCAGGGCGCGAACCGGGCGACCCTGCCCGCACTCGGCGCCCCATTGGGAGGTGGCCCAGATGAACGGGTCATGGTCAACAGATCAGAGATCGCGCAGCGGAACGAGGAGGATCCGTACGGGGCTGGTCGCCCTCGCGGTCATGGCACTGACCGCCCTGGGTGCGGTGGTGGCGTCCCCGGCCCAGGCCGCGGACAGCGCCCCCTACCGGGCGACGGTCTTCACCAAGGGGTACGACACGTCGAAGCGCGTCACGCTCACGTTCGACACGGACTGGCCGACCCAGGACAACGCCGTGAGCAAGGCCAACCTGGCGAAGGTCCTGCAGACGCTGAGCGCGAACGGCATCACCGCCGGGTTCGGGCTGACCGGGCGGTACGTGGAGCAGAACCCTGCCGACGCGCGCACCATCGCCGCCGCCGGCCACAAGGTCATCAACCACAGCTACGACCACCCCAACTTCCTGAACCTCACGCAGGTTCAGCGGTGGTCGCAGCTGGACCGCGCCGAGGCTGCCCTCAAGGCTGCCGGTCTCACGTCGGCCGGCTGGTTCCGTACGCCGTACCGCGCCGGCTACCTGGACTCGGGCGTGAACCGGGACCTGGCCCTGCGCGGGTACTACATCAACCTCGACTGGACCTACGACACCACCGGCTACCGGGCGGCGTCGTGGTCGGTGATCAGCTCGCGGATCGACGCGTACACCGTGCCGGGCGCGATCCTGGTCATGCACATCAGCGCGCCGTCGACGGACCCGATGTACCTGCAGAACACCATCGACAAGCTGCGCGCCAAGGGGTACACCTTCGCCAGCCCGTACCAGGCGACGACGTGGGGTGCCATCCGGACCAGGTACTTCGCGCTGGGCGGCCCGAGCTCGGCCTTCGGGGCTCCCATCACCGGGACGATGACCGCCACCACGAGTGACACCGCGGTGCAGTGGTTCCAGCAGGGCCGGATCTACTGGCGCAGCGACGCCAGTGGCGCCTACTACGTGTTCGGCGGCATCCTCAACAAGTACCGCTCGCTGGGCACCGTGAACGGGTTCCTGCGCTTCCCGACCACCGACGAGCTGGCGGGGGCGAACGGCGGCAGGTACAACCACTTCCAGGGCGGGTCCATCTACTGGACCTCGGCCACCGGGGCACACGACGTGCACGGCGGCATCCGGACCAAGTGGGCGTCGCTGGGCTGGGAGCGCGGGTTCCTCGGCTACCCGCGCAGTGACGAGGTCGCCGTGACGAACGGGCGTGCCTCCCAGTTCCAGGGCGGCAACATCTACTGGTCCTCCACCACCGGAGCGCACGAGGTGCACGGCGCGATCCTCACCCGCTACCTCAGCCTCGGTGGCACCGGAGGCCGGCTCGGGTTGCCGACCACTGACGTGTACGCCGTCTCGGGCGGCCAGCGCAGCGACTTCCAGCACGGCTCGATCATCTACAACACCATGACGGGCGCCATCACGGTCATCTACCGGTGACCCGCCGATCCGGCCCGCCTCACCCTGAGGCGGGCCCCTGCTGCCCGCCAGCCCCGACCAGGGAGCCTGTGTCAACGGGCGTCGAGCAGCGGCTGCCTCGGGTCCCACGGCGACCCGCCGGCCGCGTCCCGCCGTCGCCGGGCGATCGCCGACAGCGCCTCCAGCACCACCCGGTTGCCGAGGTACGCGGTGATGTCGGCGTGGTCGTACGGCGGCGCGACCTCGACCACGTCCACCCCGACGACGGGGAGTTCGTAGCAGACCCGGCGGACCGCGTCGAGCAGCTGCCGGGAGGTCAGGCCGCCCGGCTCGGGGGTGCCGGTGCCGGGCGCCATGCCGGGGTCGACCACGTCCACGTCGACGGAGAGGAAGACGCCCTCGCACTCGTCGGTCGCGATGGCGAAGGCCTCCGAGAGGCACGGATCGAGTCCCCGGGCGACCAGCTCGGTCATCTCGTACGAGCGCATCCGCTGCTCGGCCATCCAGGCCAGGGTCGGCGGGTCGGGCCAGTAGCCGCGCAGGCCGATCTGGAGGAACCGGTCGCCGCGGACCGCGCCGGACTCGATCAGCCGGCGCATCGGCTGGCCGTGCCCGTGCAGCGAGCCGAACTCGACGTGGCCGGTGTCGGCGTGCGCGTCGAAGTGCACCAGCGACACCCGGCCGAGGCCGTGCTGGCGGGCCACCCCGGTGGCGTCGGGCAGCGCGATGGAGTGGTCACCGCCGAGCACGACCGGGATCGCACCCGCGGACGCGACGGCGAACACAGCGGTCTCCAGGGCGGCCAGCGAGCGCTCGATGTCGCCGGAGAACATCTCCACGTCGCCGGCGTCGTAGACGCGCAGGTCGCGCAGGGCGTCGACGCGCAGGGCCAGCGATGGTCGGGAGCCGTCGTGCGGCAGGTAGCAGGCCTGCCGGATGGCGGACGGGCCGAACCGGGTACCGGGTCGGTGTGAGGTGCCGCCGTCGAAGGGCGCGCCGACGATCACCACGTCGGCGTCGGCGTACGTGTCGGGTTCGTCGAGGGTGCAGCGGTCGACGCCGAGGAAGGTGACGTCGGGGCCGTACATCGGGCCGTAGCGGGTCACCGCTCCTCCATGCCCCAGGGCGAGCCGTAGCCGGTGAGCAGGTCGAGGAAGGGGCGCGGGGGCAGCGCCTCCGGGCCGAGCACACCCGCGCCGGACCAGGCGCCGGTGGCGAGCAGTTCCAGCGCCACCACCGGGTTGACCGCGGTCTGCCAGACGACGGCCTGGTGGCCGTACTCCCGCATGGACCACTCGTTGTCGACCACGTGGTAGAGGTACACGCGACGGGGCTTGCCGTCGACGCCGGTGCCGGTGACGTACGTGCCGGCGCAGGTCTTGCCGCGCATCCGGTCGCCGAGGGTGGCGGGGTCGGGCAGGCTGGCCGCGACCACGTCGCGCGGCGACACCTGGACGCCCCTGACCGTCACCGGCTTCGTCGAGTCCAGGCCGACCTTGTGCAGCGACTTCAGCACCTCGATGAACTCGTCGCCGAGGCCGTACTTGAAGGTGACCCGCTTCGCCTCCACCCAGCGCGGGATGAGCAGCACCTCCTCGTGCTCCACGTTGACGCACTCGACCGGGCCGATGCCCTCGGGGAAGTCGAAGACCTCCGGCTCGCTGAACGGCTCCGTGGTGTACCAGCCCCGACCCTTCTCCCAGATCACCGGCGGGTTCAGGCACTCCTCGATGGTGGTCCAGATGGAGAACGACGGCGCGAAGTCGTACCCGTCGACGGTCAGGTTCGCGCCGTCGCGGACCCCGATCTCGTCGATCTCGCTGAACAGTTCGTCGGCGGCGTAGCGGGCGAAGACGTCCGACAGGCCGGGCTCGATGCCGATGCCGCAGAGCGCGAGTCGCCCGGCGGCCTCCCACCGGTCGGCCACGGCGAACTGCTCGTCGCCGAGCTTCACGCCGGTCTCCGCGTAGGGCCGCGCGGGGTGCGGGTGGGACAGCGACATCGCCATGTCGAGGTAGTCGGCCCCCGCGGCGAACGCGCCGTCGAAGATCGGCATGACGAAGCGCGGGTCGACGGCGTTGAGCACGTGGGTGATCCGGTGCTCCCGGCAGAGCGCGGCGACCGCGTCGGCCGAGGAGGCGTCGACCTTCGCGGCGACGAACCGGTCACCCTGACCGTCGACCGCGCGCTCGGCGCGGCCCAGGTCGTAGTCGGCGACGACCATGGTCTCGAAGAAGGAGCGGCGGGCGGCGATGGCTACGGCGGCGGAGCCGACGCCACCGGCGCCGACGAGCAGGATGCGCATCAGGAATCAAACCCCAAACCAAGACGATCGAGAGTACGGAGCCAGAGGTCACGCCGGCCCTCGCGCGCGTCGGCGCGGGCCAGCGACCAGCGGGTGAGGTTGATGCCGGCGGCCCGGACGGGCTCCGGCGGGAACGGCAGCGGGGTGCTGCGGACCAGGTCGAGCCGGGTCAGCGGGGTCTCCTGGCCGCCCAGCAGGTCGAGCATCACCCGGGCCCCGAACCGGGTCGCCCCGACGCCGAGGCCGGTGTAGCCGGAGGCGTACGCCAGCCGGCCGTCGTAGGCGGTGCCGAAGAACGGGCAGAACCGGGTGCAGGTGTCGATGACCCCGCCCCACTTGTGGCTGAAGCGGAGGCCGTCGAGCTGCGGAAACGTGGTGAAGAAGTGGTCGGCGAGGGCGGCGAAGGTGGCCGGCCGCTGTGCCAGCTCCGGCGCGACCCGGTTGCCGTAGTGGTAGACCGCGTCGTAGCCGCCGAAGAGGATCCGCCCGTCCCCGGTGATCCGGTAGTAGTGGAACTGGTTGCCGGTGTCCGCGAGGCCCTGCCGGTTCCGCCAGCCGATCGCGTCCCGCTGCTCGGGAGTCAGCGGCTCCGTCATCAGCGCGTAGTCGTAGACCGGCACGACCCAGTTGCGCAGCCGGCGCAGCAGCGGCGGGAACGCGTTCGTGGCGAGCACCACCTGCCGGGCCCGGACCGTCCCCGGGGCGGCGTCCGGGCCGCCGGCCGTTCGCGTGGCCAGCGCGGCGCCGTCGCGGCGCAGGCCGGTGACCCGGGTGTGCTCGTGGATCCGCACCCCCTCGGCGAGGCAGGCCCGGCGCAGGCCCCAGGCCAGCTTCGCCGGGTCGAGCATGGCCACCCGATCGGAGTCCCAGAGCCCACCGAGGTACGTCGGCGAGTGCACCTCGGCGCGCACCTCGTCGGCGTCGAGCAGCCGGACGTCGTGGCCGTACCGGCGGGCCAGCGCCTCGTCCTCGGCCAGCCCGGCGAGCTGGTACGGCGCCACGGCCACCGCCAGCTCGCCGGTGCGCTCGAAGTCGCAGTCGATGCCGTACGCGTCGACGGTGGCGGCGATGGCGTCCAGGATCTGCCGGCCCAGCCACTCCAGCACGTCGATCTCGCCGGGGAAGCGGTCCACGCCGTTGGCCAGCCCGTGGGTCAGCGAGGCGGCGCAGAACCCGCCGTTGCGCCCGGACGCCGCCCAGCCGCAGGTGCCGGCCTCGACCAGCAGCACGTCCCGGTCCGGGGCGTCCCGCTTGGCGAGCAGCGCCGCCCAGAGGCCGCTGTAGCCGCCGCCGATCACCAGCAGGTCGGTGTCGGTCGTACCGGTCAGCGGCGGCAGCGGGTCGGGGCGTTCCGGGCGGTCCAGCCAGTAGGGGACGGGCGCCGCGTCGGCGAGCGCCCGGCCGGTATGCGGAAGTGTCATGACGGGCCGTTCGCCCGTCCGCCCGCCGGGGCGGGGACCGCGACCTCGGCGCGCCGGGACCGCCGGCCGCGCAGCGAGCTGGCGGCCACGAGCAGCAGGGCGATCACGAACATCGCCGTGCCGATGACGTTGACCTGCGGCGGGATGCCGCGCTGGGCGGCGCCCCAGACGTACATCGGGAAGGTGACGGTGGTGCCGGCGTTGAAGTTCGTGATGATGAAGTCGTCGAAGCTGAGCGAGAAGGCGAGCAGGGCGGCGGCCACGATGCCGGGCAGCACCAGGGGCAGGGTGATCCGCCGGAAGGTCTGCCACTCGCTGGCGTAGAGGTCCATCGCGGCCTCCTCCAGCCGCCGGTCCATCCCGGCCAGTCGCGCCTTCACGGTGACCACCACGAACGACACGCAGAACATCACGTGCGCGATGACGATGGTCCAGAAGCCCTGCGGCACGCCCGCGGAGACGAAGAGGGCGAGCAGCGAGGTGCCCATCACCAGCTCCGGGCTGGCCATCGGCAGGAAGATCAGCACGTTGAGCCCGGTCCGGCCGCGGAACCGGTGCCGGACCAGCGCGAACGCCATCAGCGTGCCGAGCACGGTGGCCACCACCGTGGCGATGAAGCCGATCTGCACGCTGCGGACCACCGCGTCGCACATGTCGGAGGTGGCGCACGGGTGGGTCCAGTTGTCCAGGGTGAACTCGTGGAAGTCGTACGACAGCCGGCTCGACGGGCGGTTGAAGGAGAGCGCGGCCACCACCAGGATCGGCAGGGAGAGGTAGCCGAGCACCAGCAGGGCCACACCCATCACCCAGCGGTCGGCCAGCCAACGGGACAGTTTCACAGCACTTCCTCCGTGCCGGCCCGGCGCAGGTAGACGAAGACGATCGCGAGGATCGCCGCCATCAGCAGGAACGACAGCGCGGCGCCCTGCGGGTAGTCCAGCCGAACCAGGAACGCCGAGTCGATGACGTTGCCGATCATGTACTGGTTGGGGGTGCCGAGCAGCTCGGCGTTGATGTAGTCACCGGTGGCCGGGATGAAGAAGAGCAGCGTGCCGGCGATCAGGCCGGGCATCGACAGCGGCAGGGTGACCCGCCGGAACGCCTGCACCGGGCTGGCGTAGAGGTCGCTGGCCGCTTCCAGCAGCCGGTAGTCCAGCCGCTCCAGGCTCGCGTACAGCGGCAGCACCAGGAAGGGCAGGAAGTTGTACGTCAGGCCGAGCACCACCGCGAACGGCGTGGCGAGCAGCCGGCCGTCGGGGGCGAGCAGATGGACGTCGCGCAGCAGCCCGACGAACCAGCCGTTGTCCGACAGGATGGTCTTCCAGGCCAGGGTGCGGACCAGGAAGCTGGTGAACATCGGCGCGACCACGCAGACCAGCAGCAGGTTCTTCCACCGGCCCGCCTTCTGCGCGATCGCGTACGCCAGCGGGTAGCCCATCAGCAGGGCCAGCACCAGTGCGATCGCCGAGTAGACGAAGGACCGGGCCATCTGCGGCCAGTACGCCTGGAGGGCCTCCGGGTAGTTGCCGAACGCCCAGGTGAGCGCGTAACCGGTGGAGAGCGAGCCGGACGGGTCGTAGAGGCTGGCCGCGGCGAGCTGGAGCAGCGGCAGGACGAAGAAGATGAACAGCCAGGCCGCGCCGGGCAGCAGCAGCAGGTACGGCAGCAGCCGGTGCCGCCCCCGCCGGGGCGGCGGCGGTGCCGGATCCGCCTGCCCCTGGATGGGTACGTGGGCCAGGGCGGTCATGAGGACGCACCCACCGGCTCGTCCAGCAGCGGGGTGGTGCGGTCGTCCTGGCCGGGCTCGCGGGAGAGCAGGAAGGCGTGCCGCGGGTCCCAGTACGCCACCACCGACGCACCCACCGGGAACTGCCGGCCCGCGCCGCTGTTCGCCGCGAACGCGGAGAGCTCGCTGCCCCAGCCGGTACGGATCAGGTACTGCGTGCTCACCCCCACGTAGGAGGCGTCGGTGACGACCCCCTGGACGTGCTGGTGACCACTGGGAACCTGGGCGACGGAGTCGACCAGGTGCAGCTTCTCCGGGCGTACCCCCAGGTAGACCGGGCCCCGGTCGGACCGGGCGCGGTCGGCTGGCACCGAGAAGCGGGCGCCGTGGGCGGTGACCGGCACCGCGGCGCCGGCGCTGCCCGCGGCCTCGGCGGCCAGCAGGTTGGACTGGCCGAGGAAGTTCGCCACGAACGCGGTCGCCGGGAACTCGTAGAGGTCGGCCGGGGCGCCGAGCTGCTCGATCTTCCCGGCGTTCATCACCGCGACGGTGTCGGCCATGGTCATGGCCTCCTCCTGGTCGTGGGTGACGTGCACGAAGGTGATCCCGACCTCGGTCTGGATCCGCTTCAGCTCGATCTGCATCTGCCGGCGCAGCTTCAGGTCGAGCGCGCCGAGCGGCTCGTCGAGGAGCAGCACCTGCGGGTGGTTGATCAGGGCGCGGGCCAGCGCGACCCGCTGCTGCTGGCCGCCGGAGAGCTGGGCCGGGCGGCGGGGGCCGTAGCCGTCGAGCTGCACCAGCGACAGCATCCGGCGGACCTGATCGTCCACCTTGCGAATGCCGCGCCGGCGCAGCCCGAAGGCCACGTTCTCGTTGATGTCCAGGTGCGGGAAGAGCGCATAGCTCTGGAACACGGTGTTCACCGGCCGCTTGTACGGCCGCAGCCGGGCGATGTCCCGGTCGCCCAGGAGCACCTGCCCGCTGGTCGGTTCCTCCAGTCCGGCGATCATCCGCAGGGTGGTCGTCTTGCCGCAGCCGGACGCGCCGAGCAGGGCGAAGAAGGAACCCTGCGGGATGGTCAGGCTCAGGTCGTCGACCGCGGTGAAGATGCCGAACCGCTTGGTGAGGTTGGCCAGCCGCAGGTCGCCGGCCGGTGACTCGTGTCCCATCGCCATCACGCCCCGATGACCTTCTGGTACTTCGTCTCGTACTCCTTCTCCTGCTTCTCGTCCAGGGCCATGAAGACCTTGGACTTCTTCAGCAGCACGTCGTCCGGGAAGATCAGCGGGTTGGCCGCCAGCTCCGGGTCGATCTTCTCCATCTCGGCCTGCGCGCCCTTCACTGGGCAGATGTAGTTGACGTACGCCGCGAGCTGGGCGGCGACCGCCGGCTCGTAGTAGTAGTTGATCAGCTCTTCGGCGTTGCCCTTGTGGGTGGCCTTGTTCGGCACCATCAGGTTGTCGCTGAAGAGCATCACGCCCGAGTCCGGTGCGACGAACTGGATCTTCTCATCCTCCGCGGTCAGCTGGAGGACGTCACCGGACCAGGCGATGCAGGCCGCGATGTCGCCCTTGTTGAGCTCGGTGGAGTACTCGTTGCCGGTGAACTTGCGGATCTGTCCGGAGTCGACGGCCTTCTTGAGCTTGGCGAGCGCGTCGTCGAACTGCGCGGTGGTGAAGTTCGCCGGGTCGTGCCCGTTGGACTGGAGCAGCAGGCCCATGGTGTCCCGCATCTCCGTCAGCGCGGTGACCCGGCCCTTGAGGTCGGGGCGGGTGAGCAGCTCGTCGACCGTCCGGATCTCCTTGGTGACCTTGCCGTTGAAGGCCAGGCCGGCGAGGCCCGACTGCCACGGGATGGAGAGCTGGTTGTCCGGGTCGAAGGAGCGGTTGAGCAGCGACGGCAGCAGGTTCGCCGCCACGTTCGGGATCTTCGCCGGGTCGAGCTTCTGGATCCAGCCGAGCCGGATCATCCGGGCGGCCATCCAGTCGGTGAGGACGATGACGTCGCGGTCCGTGCTCTGACAGGCCGCGAGCTGGTTCTGGACCTTGCCGAAGAACTCGTTGTTGTCGTTGATGTCCTCGGTGTACGTGACCTGGATGCCGGACTTCTTGACGAACGCGTCGAGGCTGGGGCGCTTCGACTCGTCCTTCTCGTCGACGTCGATGTACTGGGGCCAGTTGGAGAACGCGAGCTTCTTCTCGGTGCCCGAGAGGTCTTCGCTCTTGCAGCCCGCCTCGGTCTGGGTAGCGGCCTTGGTGCCGCAGCCGGCGAGCGCGCCGCCCGCGGCGAGCAGGGCGGCCGAACCGAGGGTGCCGGTGAGCAGTCCACGCCGGGAAAGGGGCCGGAGGGGAGTACGCATATGACGACTCCTAGGGGGTCGTCCGTCGGCAGCGGGGACGGGGGTGACGCGCCGGCGGGAGGGGTCGGGTGTCAGGGACGACTGATCCTGACATGAGGTGACCTCCCTTACAAGGGATTCCGTTGCGGGAATAGCAATGGACGACGAATTACGCCAGACTGCGCGGTGGCACTAGGCTCAGCGGGTGATCGGACATGGGGAGCGGTCGATGACGAACCGGCAACTAGAGAGCGGCAACGGTGCGCGGCGGGTCACCGTGCGTGATGGAGCCAGTCACGCACTGTTGGACGACGTGGCGAAGCAGATCATCGAGCAGCTCCAGGAGGACGGCCGCCGGCCGTACGCGACCATCGGCAAGGCGGTCGGGCTCTCCGAGGCCGCCGTGCGGCAGCGGGTGCAGCGGCTGCTCGACGCCGGGGTGATGCAGATCGTGGCGGTGACCGACCCGCTCCAACTGGGCTTCCCCCGGCAGGCCATGATCGGCCTGCGCACCGACGGGGACCTGGAGGCGGTCGCCGACCGGCTGGCCGGGTTCGAGGAGGTCGACTACGTGGTCATCACCGCCGGCTCCTTCGACCTGCTCGCCGAGGTGGTCTGCCGCAACGACGCCCACCTGCTGGAGATCCTGCAGAAGCTGCGCGCCGTCGAGGGCGTGCTCGCCACCGAGGCGTTCGTCTACCTCAAGCTGCGCAAGCAGACCTACACCTGGGGTACGGCCTGATACGAATTCCGTAGCTTGGACCTCCCAACTACGCTGATTCCGTTGCCGTGACCCCTGTTGACTGTCGTTAACACTTGCGTTTCCCGGTGCGGCTGTGCGATAACCGTGGGCAGAGCGGCCGGTGTCACCCCTGACCGGCCCGAGACCCGATGGGGCTGACATGGCCAACGCCACCGACCACCTCTGGATGCACTTCACCCGAATGGCCAGCTACGCCGACGGAGAGGTGCCGACCATCGTGCGCGGCGAGGGCGCGTATGTCTGGGACTCCAAGGGCCGCCGCTACCTGGACGGACTCGCCGGGCTCTTCGTCGTCAACGCCGGCCACGGCCGCACCGAACTGGCCGAGGCGGCCGCCAAGCAGGCCGCCGAGCTCGCCTACTTCCCACTGTGGTCGTACGCCCACCCGAAGGCGGTCGAGCTGGCCGAGAAGATCGCCTCGCTGACCCCCGGCGACCTGAACCGGGTCTTCTTCACCACCGGCGGCTCCGAGGCCGTCGAGGCCGCCTGGAAGCTGGCCCGGGCCTACTTCAAGCGCACCGGCCAGCCCAACAAGTACAAGGTGATCAGCCGCTACATCGCGTACCACGGCACCTCGATGGGGGCGCTGTCGATCACCGGCCTGCCCGGCATCAAGAGCGACTTCGAACCGCTGGTGCCCGGCGCCATCAAGGTGCCGAACACCAACTTCTACCGGGCGCCCGAGCACGGCGACTCCCCCGAGGCGTTCGGCCGCTGGGCCGCCGAGGAGATCGGCCGGGCCATCGAGCGGGAGGGGCCGGACACCGTCGCCGCGGTCTTCCTGGAGCCGGTGCAGAACTCCGGCGGCTGCTTCCCGCCGCCGCCCGGCTACTTCGAGCGGGTCCGCGAGATCTGCGACGCGTACGACGTGCTGCTCGTCTCGGACGAGGTGATCTGTTCCTGGGGCCGGCTCGGCGAGTACTTCGGCGCCGTCCGCTACGGCTACCAGCCGGACATCATCACCACCGCCAAGGGCATCACCTCCGGGTACGCCCCGCTCGGCGCCATGATCGCCAGCGAGCGGCTGATGGAGCCGTTCCTCACCGAGACCGGCATGTTCGCCCACGGGGTGACCTTCGGCGGCCACCCGGTCTCCTGCGCGGTGGCCCTGGCCAACCTGGAGGTCTTCGCCCGCGAGGACCTGGTCGGGCACGTCCGGGCGAACGAGGACGCCTTCCGGTCCACCCTGGAGAAGCTCAACGACCTGCCGATCGTCGGCGACGTCCGGGGCGACGGCTACTTCTACGGCATCGAACTGGTCAAGGACAAGACCACCAAGGCCACCTTCGACGACGCCGAGTCCGAGCGGCTGTTGCGCGGCTTCCTCTCCAGCGCGCTGTTCCAGGCCGGCCTCTACTGCCGCGCCGACGACCGGGGCGACCCGGTGGTCCAGCTCGCCCCGCCGCTGATCGCCGAGCAGGCCCAGTTCGACGAGATCGAGCAGATCCTGCGCGCGGTGCTGACCGAGGCATGGGCACGCCTGTGACCGACGGACCAGGGCGGGACGGGGCCGGGACTCGCGACGGCGGGAACCGGCCCCGTCCCGTCGGGCCGGCCGCCGCCGACTCCGCGCGCCCGGCCGTCGGCGGCACCGACCGGACCCGGGTACGCCGCCTGCCCGAGCTCGCCGTTCACGACCGGGCCGCCCTGCACGCCGTCCTCGACGCCGGCCGGGTCGGCCACCTCGCCATCGCCGGCGGCGACCAGCCGTACGCCCTGCCGGTGGCGTACGCCCGGGACGGCGAGCGGGTGCTGGTGCACGGCTCCACCGGCAGCCGGCTCTTCCGGCACCTCGCCGCCGGTGCGCGCGCCTGCCTGACCGTGACCCTGGTCGACGGGCTGGTGCTGGCCCGCAGCGCCTTCGCGTCCTCGATGAACTACCGCTGCGCCATGGTGCTCGGCGAGCTGACCGCGCTCGACGGGGAGGCCGGGCTGGCCGCCCTGGAACGGCTCTCCGAGCACCTGCTGCCCGGCCGGTGGGCGGCGATCCGCCCGCCGTCGGCGAAGGAACTCGCCGCCACGCTGGTGCTCGCCCTGCCACTGGACGAGTGCTCGGTCAAGGTCAGCGCCGGCCCACCCGACGATCCCGAGGACGACCTCGACCGAGCGGTCTGGGCCGGGGTGGTGCCGGTGGTCGAGTCGCTCGGCACTCCGCAGCCCGACCCACGGCTGCGCCACGACCTGCCCCCACCGCAGTGGTGACGCGCTACCAGGACCTGTCGTACTGGTTGTCCACCGTCGACGGGTCGCTGACCCCGCGCCCGGCGCTGCCCGGCGACAGCGACGCCGACGTGGTGATCGTGGGCGCCGGCTACACCGGGCTCTGGACCGCGTACCACCTGGCGACCGCCGACCCGTCGCTGCGGATCACCGTGCTGGAGGCCGAGGTCGCCGGCTACGGCGCCTCCGGCCGCAACGGCGGCTGGTGCTCGGCGCTCTTCCCCACCTCGCTGCCCGCGCTGGCCCGCCGGCACGGCCCGGACCGGGCGCTGGCGATGCAACGGGCCATGCAGGAGACCGTGCGCGAGGTCGGCCGGGTGGTAGCCGCCGAGGGCATCGACTGCGACTGGCACCAGGGCGGGACCGTGGTGCTGGCCCGCTCGGCGGTCCAGCTCGGCCGCGCCCGGGCCGAGGTGGCCACCGCCCGCGAGCACGGCCTCGACCCGGCGGACCTGGTGCTCCTGGACGCCGCCGAGGCGTCCGCCCGGTGCGCCGCCGACGGGGTGGTCGGCGGGACCTACACCCCGCACTGCGCGGTGGTGCACCCGGCGAAGCTCGTCCGCGGGCTGGCGGAGGCGGTGGAGCGCCGAGGGGTACGCCTGCACGAACGCACCCCGGTCACCGCGATCCGGGCCGGCGCGGCGGTCACCCCGCACGGCACGGTCCGGGCGCCGGTGGTGGTACGGGCCACCGAGGGCTGGACGCCGGGGCTGCCCGGGCAGCGGCGCACCGTCGCCCCGGTCTACTCGCTGATGGTGGCGACCGAGCCGCTGCCCGAGCGGACCTGGGCGCGGATCGGGCTGGCCGACCGGGAGACGTTCTCCGACCACCGGCACGTCATCATCTACGGCCAGCGCACCGCCGACGGCAGGCTCGCCTTCGGCGGGCGGGGCGCCCCGTACCACTTCGGTTCCCGGGTCTCCCCCGCGTACGACCGGGAGCCGCGGGTCTTCGCCGCGCTGCGCCGGGTGCTCGGCGAGCTCTTCCCGGTGCTCGGCCCGGAGGTGCCGATCAGCCACACCTGGGGCGGCCCGCTGGGGGTGGCCCGGGACTGGTCCGCCTCGGTGGGGCTGGACCGCGCCACCGGGCTCGGCTGGGCGGGCGGCTACGTCGGCGACGGGGTGGGCACCAGCAACCTCGCCGGCCGTACCCTCGCCGACCTGATCCGGGGCGTGGAGAGCGACCTGACCGCCCTGCCCTGGGTCAACCACCGCTCCCCCCGCTGGGAGCCGGAACCGCTGCGCTGGCTGGCCGTCAACGCCGGCCTACGGATCATGTTCTCGGCCGACCGGGCGGAGCAGCACACCGGCCGACCGTCCCGCCGCGCCGCCGCCTTCTCCCGCCTCCTCGGCCACTGACCCCACCCCCCCATCCCCACCCGCCCCGAGCCTCCGGCTGGTTGATCAAGGAGTTTGGGCACTCCGAGGCGCCGGATTCGTGCGCAAACATCTTGATCAACACGGGGTGCGGGGGTGCGCGGGTGCGGGGGTGCGGGGGGGGGTTAGTGGTTGGGGGGGATTACGCGGAGGTGGCCTCGGCGGGCGGTGCCGGGGTGCTGTTGGGTGGGCTGGTCGTTCTCGGGGGGACGGGGGGCCACCGGGCGGGCGGCCTCACGGACCGCCTCCGCGAGGGCGACCAGGTCGTCGGTGGTGGGCGGCGGGGGCTCGAACTCACCCTCGTGCCGGACCACGTCCCAGCCGCGCGGCGCGGTCAGGCTGCGCGCGTGCGGCTCACAGAGGTCGTACGTGTGCGGCTCGGCGAACGCCGCGAGGGGCCCCACCACCGCTGTCGACTCGTTGTAGACATAGGTCAATGTGGCGACCGCTTGCCGGGGGCAGCCGTTACGGGAGCAGCGCCGTGGTGACCTCACGGCGGCAGGGTATCCCCATTACCGGGTCCGGCGCACCGGTTCGCGTTGCGACACGCCCGTCGCGGTGATCACAATTCGCGGCTGCCGTCCCGCCGCGCCCACGGATCGGGCGCTGCCGCTGGCCGGGCCGGCGGTGGAGCTACCCTGAGCGTCATGACGAGCCCGGAACACCGCCGCCCCGGCTCCGGCCGGCGCACCCACCGCGACCGGCACGGCCGCGGCCTGCGTGGGCGGCTGGTGCCGGCGACCGTTCCGCTGGCCCGGACCAAGGCCGAGATCTTCGACGACCTGGTGCTGGACACGGTCGAGACGCTGGAACGGCGCTTCGCCAAGGAGCTGGCCGGCGTCGAGTTCGCCGTCGAGGACGTCCCGCCGGACCTCAACGTCTACGACTCGGACGTACTGGAGGACGGCGAGGTGCCGCTGGCCCGACTGCTGCCGGGCCGCCCGGGTCGGCAGGAGGTGCCGCCCCGGATCGTGCTCTACCGCCGGCCGCTGGAGTTCCGCGCGATGGACCGTGAGGACCTCGCCGACCTGGTGCACGACGTGATCATCGAGCAGGTGGCGAACCTGCTCGGGGTCGACCCCGACGAACTCGCCTGACCGCTGCCCGACCGCCGTCGCCCCCGCGACGGACGATCCGGGCGCGAGCCGGGCGGCCCCCACCGCCCCGGCCCGTCGCACCTCGCTCAGGCGACTCGCCGCTTGAGCTTGCGCCGCTCCCGCTCGGAGAGCCCACCCCAGATCCCGAAGCGCTCGTCGTGGCCGAGAGCGTATTCCAGGCATTCCGTCTTGACCTCGCACCGCGAGCAGATCCGCTTCGCCTCGCGGGTCGATCCGCCCTTCTCGGGAAAGAACGCTTCCGGGTCGGTCTGCGAGCAGAGCGCCCGCTCCTGCCACTCCGGCGCGTTCCCGAGCAGGTCGGCCACCTCGAGCTGGCCGTCCATCAGATGCCTCCTTGTCGCGCACCGACGTCACCGCCGCTGCAACCCCCCACGCGAAAGGCGTGCTTGTCCGTCCGGTCCAATTTTGTTGCGTTCCGTGCGAACAACCCCATTCAAATTACACGCGTGTAATGCGTGCGCCGTCAAGCGGAACTTGATAATGGAGTCGTCCTCCCGACACGCCTCCGGGTCGCCACTCGGACCACCCGGCCTCGCAACCTGCCCTATCGATTCAGACCCCGGACGAGTAACGCCCTCTCCGGCGAGTTGCCCGAGATTTCTGCCGTGGCGTCGCCGACGTGGACACCGCCGGGTGCGCGGGCGGAGGCTCCGGTGGACCGACTGGCCAAGATCAGCATCTCGGTGGGGCACAGGTTAACCCGGTTCCCGCCACCGTGCCCGTCGAGCCGGAAAACGCCGCCAGCGCCCCGTCCACGATGTGGACGGGGCGCGACGGCGCGGGGCCGGTACGGGATCAGCCCGACCCCGGGGGAGCGCTGCTCGGCCAGACGAACTCGGCGACCTCGCCACCGGTGACGGAGATCGCTCCGGCCGGCGTGCTCGCGTCCCACCAGACGGTATAGACGCCCGCGGCCAGATCCGGGTAGACGGCGCTGTGGAACGCCCCGTCCCGGACGATCCGCTCCCGGACGGCGGCGTGGGTCCGCGGCCCGGCGGCCCGGTCGACCGGGCTGATCTCGATCTCCCGACCGTGCTGCTCGCGTCCGGTGTAGATGATCAGGGCACCGGTGTCGCCGCCCAGGTCCAGCATGACCGTGCCGCTGCCGGTCGGCCCGTACCGGTGCTCATGCGGGTGCTCGTGCATCTGTCGTCGGTCCGCTCAGGACTTCGCCGCCGGCGGGTTGTTGAACCCGTCGTACGGCGTGCCGAGGAAAGGGAAGTGGCCCAGGAAGGGCGCGGTCACGTCGGCGGCGCTCAGCCCGGGGGTGACCGCGCCGGCCGCCGCATCCGGCTTGAATGCCTTGTCCACGAGCGGGACAGTGACCCCGGCGATGGCCCGCAGCGCGATGCTCACCACGTCGTCGCCGACCCGCCGACCGTTGGGGAAGCCCGCCAGGTCGCCGCCGAGCACCCCGAACCGGTCCGGCTTGGAGTTCGGCCTGATCGCCGTGTTCAGCCGCAGCATGTCGGCCTGCACCGCGCCGGTGTTGTTGGTGAAGCCGTCGATCAGGCCGGCCGGGATGCCGGTGAGCAGGATCGCGGCCAGATCGGCCCGGGGCTTCTTCGACTTGTTCAGCGCGTCCAGGTTGGGGAAGACACCCGGGTAGAGGGCCGGCAGCAGGGCGGCCAACTCCGGCTGCTCGACGAACCGGGCGAACCGCTTGTCCTCCGACGGGGGCAGCGTGTTCCACAGGTCCTTCTTGGACATCGGCACGATGACCTCGTTGAACAGCGGGTTGCCGAGCCTGGACACCTGGGTCCACGGGCCGGCCGCGGTGTCCGCCGCGACCCTGTCGCCGAGCACCCGCACCTGCTGGCGGGAGGCCGTGGTCCACACCCCGATGATCGAGGCACGGTCGGCGTAGCCGTACCGGTTGGCCCTGCGGCGCACCTTGCTCAGCGGCACCTGCACGGCGATGCTGTGCACGTTCATCCGGTCCAGCGCGTTGACCGGCTCGCCCTCGGTCTTGAAGAGCTTCTTACCGGCGACGTGCAGCTGCTGGAACGGGCGCAGCGTCCCCAGGTCGAAGATGGCGCCGAGGTCGACGAAGAAGCCGTCGGCCCGCTGCCCGGCGAAGACCCGCTCCCCCGTGGAGAGCGAGTACGTCGCCTGCCGGGCCAGCTCCGCGTATTTCGGGGTGGAGAGCGGGCCGACGTTGCACGGCGGGCAGGGCAGCTTGTGCGCGAGCACGTGCTCCCGGCCGTCGGCCACCCGGGTCAGCTTGTAGAACTGGCGCCGATTCCAGTTCTTGCTGTCCAGCGACTCGATCGGGCCGGTGTTGTAAAGAAAACTGTTCGCATTGGTGATCTCGGTGCTGAATTCGAAACGGTAGGTCACGTCGGGGTGACCGTCTCCGTCGTTGTCGATATGGATCTCGTACCGCACGTCGTCGCCGAACTCGAAGAAGTTCGGGCCGCCGGAGGGGAGTTGCAGCGGCACGTAGTTGGCGATCAACGTCACCGAGTCGGGCCGGTCGGAGCTGACGAAGGCGTACAGGTCGGAGGAGTCGGCGACCGGATCCTTGCTTATCTCCGGTGCTTCGCGGTGGGAGGACATGGCGGACCAACCTTTGCGGGATCTCAGACGGAGTCAGGGCAGGGTCGACCGGGCGCCGAGAGCCTGCGCCGGGTCTTAGGAGGTACGGGGAGGGGCGCGGTCAGCGCCGCCCGGCGGCGCGTCGCAGCCGGTCCGCCAGGCCGCGGTCGCGTACCTCGATGCGGGAGGTGCCGACGAAGACGTCCATCGTCCCGGAGGCGGCGTCCCGCAGGTGGACGACGATCGGGCCGTCCTTGGCCCCAGCCGACGGGGCGTTCTGGGCGGCCGACAGGCCGGGCACGGTGAGGGCGGCGGCGCCCAGCGTGGCGCTCGCCGCTGCCGTCAGCGTCTGCCGCCGGGTCAACCGCGGCCAGGGCCGCTTCCGCTCTTGACTCGTCATGGGGAACCTTTCCTCCGGCGGCGCCGGGGCGCCCGCGGTGGCTCGCGAGGGGCTGCCGGCGGCGGCCCTCGCCTCAACCGCCGCCGACGACCAGTGGTACGGCCCCCACCGGAGAAAGGTTCGACGTCAGGCCGACGGGTGACCGTACGCGGTCGTCCGCTTGCGCGCGGGTCGTCCCGCAGCCGCCGCGATGGCCTGCAACTGCTCCTCGGTACGCGCCGAGCCATTGCCCGAACCGGCCATCCGGGAGATCGTCTCCTCCATCAGCGTGCCGCCCAGGTCGTTGCAGCCGCCGTTGAGCATTGCCACGGTGCCCTCGTCGCCCAGCTTCACCCAGGAGCACTGGATGTTGTCGATCCGGCCGTGCAGCAGCAGCCGGGCCATCGCGTGCACCACCCGGTTCTCCCGCCAGGTCGGCCCCGGGCGGGCGATGCCGGCGAGGTAGATCGGCGCGTTGGTGTGCACGAACGGCAGCGCCACGAACTCGGTGAACCCGCCGGTGCGGTCCTGCACCCCGGCCAGCACCCGGAAGTGGGCGAGCCACTGGCCGGGGTGGTCGACGTGGCCGTACATCATCGTGGAGCTGGACCGGATGCCCAGCTCGTGGGCCGTGCTGACCACGTCGACCCAGGCGGCGGCCGGCAGTTTGCCCTTGGTGAGCACCCAGCGCACGTCGTCGTCGAGGATTTCCGCGGCGGTGCCCGGGATGGTGTCCAGGCCGGCGTCGCGGAGCTGGAGCAGCCACTCCTTCACCGGCACCCCCGCCTTGGCGGCGGCCGTGACGATCTCCATCGGAGAGAAGGCGTGCACGTGCATGCCGGGGACCCGCGTCTTGATCGCCCGGACCAGGTCGGCGTAGCCGGTCACCGGGAGCTTCGGGTCGATCCCGCCCTGGAGGCAGACCTCGCTGGCGCCGGCCGCCCAGGCCTCCTCGGCCCGGTCGGCGACCTGCTCCACCGAGAGCCGGAACGCGTCGGCGTCCCGCTCACGCTGGGCGAACGCGCAGAACCGGCAGCCCACGTAGCAGACGTTGCTGAAGTTGATGTTGCGGTTGACCACGTAGGTGACGTCGTCGCCGACGACGTCCCGGCGCACGTCGTCGGCGAGCCGGCAGAGCGCGTCCAGCGCCGGGCCGTCCGCGTCGAAGAGCGCCCGCGCCGCGTCGGCGTGCCGGGGCTCCAGCAGCGCCGCCGGGTCGTCCGCCGCGAGCCGCAACCCCGCCCGCAGGTCACCGTCCGCGCCGCTCCCCCTCGACCGGGGTACGCCGGAGGCCTCCGGGCTGACCTTGCCAGCGACCTCGGACCAGTCGCCGTAGACGCTGTCGAAGTCACCCCGCCGGTCCTCGGTGCGGCCGGTGGTGTCGATGGTGGCGTGCAGGTCGGTCCGGCCACCGCCGAAGACCTCCTCCGGCTCCTGCCAGGGGCGGCCGAGCGGCCGGGCGGACTCCACGGCGAGGCCGGTCCCCGGCTCGGCGAGGGCGGTCACGTGCGGCAGCAGCCGCGGATCGAGCCACGGATCACCGGCCCGGACGTACTCCGGGTAGACGGTGAGCCGCTCGCGTAGGGCGAAGCCGGCCTTCTCGGTGTGCCGGGCCAGTTCGTCCAGCTGCGGCCAGGGGCGCTCGGGGTTGACGTGGTCGGGGGTCAGCGGGGAGACCCCGCCCCAGTCGTCGATGCCGGCGCGCAGCAGCAGGTCGTACTCGCCCTCGATCAGGTTCGGCGGGGCCTGGACGCGGGCCTTCGGGCCGAGCAGGATCCGGGTCACCGCCACCGTGGCGGCCAGGTCGTGCAGTTCGGCGTCGGGCATGCCGCGCATCGCGGTGTCCGGCTTGGCGCGGAAATTCTGCACGATCACCTCCTGGAGGTGGCCGTACTCCCGCTGCGCCCGCCGCATCGCGAAGATCGCGTCGACCCGCTCGGCCGGGGTCTCGCCGATGCCGATCAGGATGCCGGTGGTGAACGGAACGCCCACCCGGCCGGCGTCGTCGAGCACCCGGAGCCGGACCGCCGGCTCCTTGTCCGGCGAGCCGAAGTGCGGGCCGCCCGGCTCCGACCAGAGCCGGGTCGCGGTGGTCTCCAGCATCATTCCCATGCTCGGCGCGACCGGCTTGAGCCGTTGCAGCTCCGACCAGGAGAGCACCCCGGGGTTGAGGTGCGGCAGCAGGCCGGTCTCCTCCAGCACGGCGACCGCGCAGGCGCGCAGGTAGTCCAGGGTGGAGTCGTAGCCGCGCTCGTCCAGCCACTCGCGGGCCGCCGGCCAGCGCTCCTCCGGCCGGTCGCCGAGAGTGAACAGGGCCTCCTTGCAGCCCATCGCGGCGCCGGCGCGGGCGATCTCCAGCACCTCGTCCCGGTCGAGGAAGGCGGCGGGCAGTCGGTGCGGCACCGTGGCGAAGGTGCAGTAGTGGCAGCGGTCCCGGCAGAGCCGGGTGAGCGGGATGAAGACCTTCTTCGAGAAGGTCACCACCCCGGGCCGGCCAGCCTCCCGCAACCCGGCGTCGCGGATCTCGCCGGCGATCCGGAGCAGTTCGTCCAGCGCGGGCCCCCGCGCCGCCAGCAGCGCGGTCGCCTCCTCGACGTCCAGCGAGCGTCCGGTGGCCGCCCGGCGCAGCGCCCGCTCGATGCTCGCCGTCGTGGGACCGGGATCGGTGCGCTCAACCATCCGCTCAGCCTATGCGCTGGGCGGGACGGCCGGTCGGGCATGCGAGGCAGTGTGAGATCAACCCCGGGGGCCGGGGCGGGAGGCCGGGCCTGGGCGGGGTCGCGGCGCCGGAGCGGGCGGGGCCGCGCCGGTGCGGTGGGCGTGTCGGGCCCCCGGAGCGGACTTCATCAGAAGCGGTACCGACCGCACACCACGCCAGGCCGCACCGGGGGACGGCGGCCGGTCATCGCACCGGGACAGGCCGCCGGCACCGGCAGCACGGCGACGGGCCTGATGGTCAGCGGGGGAAGTTCGGGTCGTCCCGGTGCAGGCGCTGGGTCCGGTCGGCCTCGTCGGCCGGCGAGGGCGGCCGCGTTCCGGCGTCGGCCGGCTGCCGCGGGATGGTCTGGGTGGGGTCGGCCGACGGTGGCTGCCCGAACGGCGGAGCCGTGTTGGACCCGCCGAACGGCGACCCGGCCTGCGGCCCGCCCCCGAACGAGGGAGTCGACGGCGGGCCGGACTGCGGGGCGGCGAACGGCGGAGCCGAGGCAGGGGCCGGGTGACCGTACTGGCCGGCGGCCGGGTAGCCGCCGGGCTGGCCGGGAACGCCGTAGCCGGGCTGGCCGGGAACGCCGTAGCCGGGCTGGCCGGGAACGCCGTAGCCGGCCGGGCCGGGCTGCTGCGGCCAACCCGGCTGGGGCTGGCCGTAGACGCCGGGCTGCGGCTTGGGCCTGGGGACGAAGTAGAGCGTCCGCCAGACCCGGTAGACGACGAAGGCGGCCACCGCGAAGACCCCGAACCAGGCGGCCCGGGTCAGCATGCCGAGCAGGGCGTCCAGCACCTCCCCCTTGGCCAGCCGGTCGACCAGCCAGATCAGGAAGGTCAGCGTCCCGAACAGCGCACCGAAGGCGTACTCGCCGACCGCCATCTGGGTGATCTGCTTCGCCCGGGGCAGCACCGGGTTCACGTGCGTGGCGAGCAGCACGGCCAGCAGCGGCAGCACCGTCGACTCGACGCCCACGAAGGAGAAGAACTCGCTGCCGGCCCGGCCCGAGAAGGTGCTGTAGCCCGAGGTCGGGACGAGCAGCCGGACGAAGCCGACGAAGAGCAGGACGGCGTTCGCGCCGAGCAGCACGAGCGCGGCCAGTTCGCGCAGTGGGGCGGTGAGCTGGCGGGCCTGCGACGCGGCGGTCGGCGCGGGCTCGGCGGGGCTGGTCACGAGCTCTCCCTCGGGGGCGAAACGGACAGGTGCCGACGTGAGCCTAGTCTCCCGGGCCACCGACGGACGGTAGGCGGCCCGTGCGCGAGGATGGACGGCATGCGCATCGTGGTTCTGACCGGCGGCATCGGGGGTGCCCGATTCCTGCTCGGCGTCCGGGCGTACGCCCGGGAGGTGGGCGCCGAGGTGACCGCCGTGGTCAACGTCGGCGACGACCTGCTCCTGCACGGGCTGAAGGTCTGCCCCGACCTGGACAGCGTCATGTACACCCTGGGCGGCGGCGCCGACCCGGAACGGGGCTGGGGCCGGGTCGGCGAGACCTGGACGGTCAAGGAGGAGCTGGCCGCGTACGGGGCCGAGCCAACCTGGTTCGGGCTGGGCGACAAGGACATCGCCACCCACCTGGTCCGCAGCACCATGCTCAACGCCGGGTACCCGCTCTCGGCGGTGACCGAGGCGTTGGGCACCCGCTGGCAGCCCGGCGTACGCCTGCTACCGGCGACCGACGACCGGCTGGAGACGCACGTGGTGGTCGACCTCGACGGCGGCCAGCGGGTGATCCACTTCCAGGAGTGGTGGGTCCGGTACCGAGCGGAAATCCCCACCCACCGGTTCGTCTTCGTCGGCGCGGAGCAGGCCAAACCGGCTCCCGGGGTGCTGGAGGCGGTCGCCGGCGCCGACGTGGTGCTGATCGCGCCGAGCAACCCGGTGGTGAGCGTCGCCCCGGTGCTGGCCGTGCCCGGCCTGCGGGACGCGGTCGCACAGGGCCCGGCGCGGGTGGTCGGGGTTTCCCCGATCATCGGTGACGCCCCGGTGCGCGGCATGGCCGATCGCTGCCTCTCGGTGCTCGGCGTGGAGTGCAGCGCCGGCGGCGTGGGCCGGCTCTACGGCGGGCGCGGCGACGGCGGCCTGCTCGACGGCTGGCTGGTCGCGCCGGAGGACGAGGGCGCGGTGGTGCCGGGGGTGACGGTGCGTGCCGTGCCGTTGCGGATGACCGACGAGGCGGCGACCGCGCAGATGGTCCGCGCCGCATTGGAGCTGGTGTGAGGCTGGAGATCCTGCCGGTGCCGGGCATCGGCGACGTGACCGAGGGCGACGACCTGGCGGCGATGATCGCGACCGCCGCGCCGTGGCTGCGCGACGGCGACGTGCTGGTGGTGACCAGCAAGATCGTGTCGAAGGCGGAGGGACGGTTGGTGGACGTGCCGGCCGACGGGCCGGAGCGGCTCGCCGCCCGGGACGAGGTGCTGGCCGCGGAGACCGCCCGGGTGGTGGCCAGCCGCGGCCCGACCCGGATCGTGCAGACCCACCACGGGTTCGTGATGGCCTCCGCCGGCATCGACGCGTCCAACGTCGACAAGACCCGGCTGGTGCTGCTGCCGGAGGACCCGGACGCCTCGGCCCGGGCGCTGCGCGCCGCGCTGCGCGACCGCTACGACGTCGACGTCGCGGTGATCATCAGCGACACCATGGGCCGCCCCTGGCGCAACGGGCTGACGGACGTGGCGCTCGGCGTGGCCGGGATGGCCGCGATCCGGGACCACCGGGGCGAGGTCGACCCGTACGGCAACGAGCTGCAACTGACCCAGATGGCCGTGGTGGACGAGCTGGCGGGCGCCGGTGAGCTGATCAAGGGCAAGTGCGATCAGGTGCCGGTCGCGGTGGTCCGCGGCTACCTGCCCGCCGTCCGACCCGACGACGGCGCCGGGGCGTCCGCGCTGGTCCGGGAGAGCGAGCTGGACCTCTTCTCGCTGGGCACCGCCGAGGCGCGGGCGGACGGCCTGCGGTCCGCCGCGACCGCCGATCCGGGGCCCGGTGGCACGCCGCCGGACCCGGCGGCGGTGGCCCGGGCCATCGCCGCGGTGGCCGACGTGATCGTGCCCGGCACGGCCTTCACCCACGTCACCGACGACGAGGTACGCGCCGGACTGGTGTCGAGCGTCGACGGCTGGCCGGCCGACGCCACCGGCCTGGTGCTGGGCGCGGCGCCGACCCCGGTCGACCAGCCGGACCTGGTCCGGTTCGGGGCCGACCTGCAACGGCTGCGTACCGCGCTGGCCGCCGAGGGGATCGGCTCGACGCTGCTGCCGCCCCCGACGGGCAGCACGGCCAGCGCCTGCCTGGCGATCTGACCCGCGCCGGCCCGACCGGCCGGGTCAGGCGTCCAGCATGGCCCGGCCGAGCGGGGTCAGCGTGTGCAGCACCGTGTTGCGGTCCCGCTGGCTGACCAGCAGCCCGGCGTTGCGCAGCACCGCGGTGTGCTGGCTGGCGGCGGCCGGCGAGATGTGCAGCCGGCGGGCCACCTCGCCGGTGGTGCAGCCGTCGTCGCTGGCCTCCAGCACCGCGGCCCGGGTCCGGCCGAGCAGCGCGGCCAGCGCCTCCCGCCCCGACCCGTCGCCGCCCGGGCCGGCCCCCTCGCCGGGTGCCGGCGCCAACCCGCCCAATCGGTCCACCGGGTAGACCAGCACCGGCGGCAGCGCGGCGTCGAGCAGCGCCACCGGGGTACGCGCGCAGAAGAACGACGGGACCAGCAACAGCCCCCGGCCGTCGAGGTGCAGCTCCCGGCTGTGCGGATAGTCCGGCACCTCCAGCACGTCGGCCGCCCAGCGCATGGTCGGCCGTAGGCTGGCCAGCAGCCCCTCCGCTCCCCCGTCCAGCATCGCCCGGGCCCGGCGGGCGCGATCGGCCTCCACCGCCGCCTGGATCCGCGCCCAGAACGGCCCGATCGCCACCGACCGGTACCGCTCCATCGAGTCGGTCAGGTGGCGCAGCATCTCCGGCTCGCCCCGGGCCAGCCCGGCGGCGGAGGCGGGCAGCGAATTGTCGCCGGCCAGCAGGGTGAGATCCCGGCGCAGCAGCCCGGCCGGGGTGGAGCGGACCGCCTCCAGCCCCGCCTCGAAGCCGGCCAGGCTGGCGTACGGGGTGAGGAAGTCGGGGAAGTAGCCGCGCGGCGGGTTCAGCGCGAAGAGCAGCCGGAACTGGTCGGAGGCCGGGTCCTGGCGCAACTGTCGGGCGACGCCCTGCTGCCAGGGGGTGGTCAGCGGGTCGCGGCTGCGCCCCTGGAGCAGGTGCAGGCTGAGGACGAGCTCCCAGACCGGGTCCGCGCCGGGCGCGACCCGGGTGCGGAGCACGTCCTCCCGGGTGAAGTGGATCGTCAGCATGGAAGCGCTCTCCTGCGGCGGGTGGAGGGGGAACCCACCAACCTCTCGCACTGTACCCGCCGGCACTTATCTCCACTTTTAAGCGTGGAGTGAAAGACCTCGACGCCCGGCGCCGGCGGTTGACATGCTGCTGTTGCCCGGTACGGCGTGCGAAGGGGTCTCCACTGCCACGCCCGGGTGACCTGGGGATCAGGATCGACGTCCGGGCGGCACCACGAGGGTCTGCGGCCTCACCTCCGCAGAGGTGTCGCCCGGGCGTCCGTCCGGCGCCGGGCCGGTCAGCCGATCCAGAGCGCGACCCGGTGGTCCTCGTCGGTGACGTAGAAGCACCGCCCGTCCGACTCGGCCAGCCCCTCCACGTGGTGGAACGGGGCCAGCTCCGCCACCAGCTCCGCGTCGACCCGGTGCCCGTCGTCGGCCGGCGGCCAGCTGAACCGGACGTGCCGGGAGGTCACCGGACCACCGGCCGGATGCTCGTCGAGCAGCACCGAGCCCTTGCCCAGGGCGTCGATCGAGCCGATCACCGCCGCGTACCCGCCGTCCGGGGTGGGCGTGACGGCCCGGAAGCCGACCAGCGCACCCGGCGGGGTCACCCCGGTCACCGCGTACGCCCGGCCGGCCCGCGGCCAGCCCCCGCCGCTGGTGAACATCTCCGGCACGCCGGCCAGTTCGACCAGGATCGGCTCGCCGTCGGCGGTCACCGGGAAGCGGAGGCCGAGCAGCACCGTGCCGTCCGGGGTGAAGGTGGCCGCCTCCACGTTCAGCGGCAGGTCGTCCGCGGTCAGCCGGGTCACCCAGCTCTTCGACCGGGACGTGCCCCGGGCCAGCGTCTCCACGATGAACCGGTCCCGCACCCGGTCACCCGGCGGCAACGGGGTGAACGCCGCCTTCAGCAGCGCGTCGTTGATCGCGCGGTGCAGCCGGAACCGGTTCCGCACCACCTGCACCTGCAGGGTGCCGGCCGCCGCGTCGTCCTCCCGGAACCGGGCCACGAAGGCCCGGCGGGGGCGCAACGGGCCGGCCTTGGATCCGAAGTGGGAGCCGAAGACGTACACCCAGCCGTCGTGGTGGGCCAGCGCCTCACCGTCCTCGGTGCGGGCGTTCTCCGCCCCCGCGTCGGCCGGTACGTGGTGGGCGACCCACTCACCGTCCGCGCGCTCGAACAGCAGGGCCAGGCAGCGCTCCACCGGCCCCTCGTCCAGCACCGTCCAGAAGCCCCGGCGGGCGCCGTACGCCCGCAGCAGCGCCGGGGAACGGACCGGCAACAGGTCGCTGGCCTCGTTGCCGGACACGACGAACTCGACGAGTCGCAGGGTCACCGGGACAGGGTACGGAGGCCGCGCTCGTAGAGTGTCCGGTGCCCGACATCCTGCCTGCCACCGGCCCGACCGCCGCCGCCTCGCCGACCGACCTGCTGCACGCGGACGCGGTCGCGCTGCTCACCGGCTGGGAGCCGACCAGCCCCGCCGCCGCGGCGGCCCGGGACCGTACCGTGGAGCTGCTGGCGGCGGGCCCGGTGACGATGGACCGGGCCCATCGCGCCGGGCACGTCACCGCCAGCGCCCTGGTGCTCGACGCCGACGGCACCCGGGTGCTGCTCTGCCTGCACGGGAAGTTCCGCCGCTGGGCGCAGCTCGGCGGGCACTGCGAGCCGACCGACCGGACGCTCGCCGGCGCCGCGCTCCGCGAGGCGACCGAGGAGTCCGGCATCGCCGGCCTGGTCATCGACCCGGTACCGATCGACGTGGACATCCACCCGGTGGCCTGCCACGGCGGCTCGCTGCACCACGACGTCCGGTTCGCGGTCGTCGCCCCGTCCGGCGCGGTGGAACGGGTCAGCGACGAGTCCGAGGCGCTGGGCTGGTTCCGGCCCGACCGGCTGCCGGAGCCGCTGGCCGGGGGTACCGCCCAACTGGTCGCCCCGGCACTGGCCGCGCTGGCCCGCCGCCGGGGCTGACCCCGGCCGCGCCGCGGCTCAGACCAGGCCCTCCTCGCCGCGCGCCTTCAGGTCGTCCACCAGCAGCTTGACGTCCTGGGCTCGGTCGCGCGGGCAGACCAGCACCGCGTCCGGGGTGTCCACCACGATCACGTCCCGCAGCCCGAGGGCGGCCACCAGGCGCCCGGACTGCGGCACCACCACCAGGCCGGCGCAGTCGTGCAGCAGGACGCCCGGCTTGGCGTCGGTGCCCAGCACCACGTTGCCCGCCGCATCGGCGGGGAGCACGTCGCCGAGGGTGTGGAAGTCACCCACGTCGTTCCAGCCGAAGTCCCCGGGCACGGTGGCCACCCGGCCGGCGGTCGCCGCGCCCTCCATCACCGCGTAGTCCACGGAAATCTTCGGCAAAGTCGGCCAGACGGCGCCGAGCGCCTCGTCCTGCTCGGGGGTGCCCCAGGCGGCGGCGATCGTGGTGACGCCGGCGTGCAGGGCCGGCTGCTGCCGGGCCAGTTCGGCGAGGAAGACGTCGACCCGCCAGACGAACATGCTGGCGTTCCAGAGGTGCCGGCCGGAGCGCAGGTACGCCTCGGCCACCGGCGCGGCCGGCTTCTCCTTGAACTCGATCACCGGCCGCAGCAGCCCGTCGCCGGTGGGCGCGCCGGTCTCCAGGTAGCCGTACCCGGTCTCCGCGTGGGTCGGGGTGATCCCGACCGTCATCAGCAGCCCCTGCTCGGCCCCGCGGACCGCCGCGCGGACCGTCTCCACCCAGGCCGCGGTGTCCCGGATCAGGTGGTCGGCCGCGAAGGATCCCATCACCGCCTCGGGGTCGCGCACCGCGATCACCGCGGCGGCCAGCGCGATCGCCGCGCAGGAATCCCGGGGCGAGGGCTCCACCAGGATGTTCTCCTCCGGCAGCACGGTCAGCTGCCGGGCCACCGCCGCCGCGTGCGCGGCCCCGGTGACGACCAGCGTGCAGCCCGGCGTGGCCAGTGGCGCCAGCCGGTCCACGGTCGCCTGGAGCAGCGAGGCGCTGCTTCCGGTGAGCGGGTGGAGGAACTTGGGGTGCCCCGCGCGGGACAGCGGCCACAACCTCGTGCCGCTGCCACCCGCCGGGATGACGGCGTAAATCACCCGCACATCATGCCCGAACCGCCACGGGCCAACCGTCGGGTCGCCCGTACCGGCAGCGCACGCTCAGGAACGGGCCCGGCTCCACGCCGCGATGTGCACCTCGGCGCTGGACTCCCAGGTGAACTCCTTGGCCCGATCGAAACCCGCCTTGGCCAGCGCCAACCGGCGCTGCTCGTCGTCGAGGAGAGCGGCCAGGTCGGTGGCGATCTGCTCCGGGTCCTCGCTGGTGTAGGCGACCGCGTCGCCGCCCACCTCCGGCAGGGAGAGCCGCGGGGTGGTCAGCACCGGGGCGGCGCAGGCCATCGCCTCCAGGATCGGCAGGCCGAAGCCCTCGCCGTACGACGGGTAGGCGGCCACCAGCGCGCCACCGAGGAAGCCGGGCAGGTCGGCGTAGCGCAGGTAGCCCGGGCGGAGCAGGCGCAGGTGCGAGGGGACCTCGGCGACCGCGCGGTCGATGTCGTCGTCGTGCCCCTGGCCGCCCGCGACCACCAGGGCCGGCGGGTCCTCCCGGTCGCCGACCGCCCGCGCCCAGCCACGGATCAGGTTGGGCACGTTCTTGCGGGGCTCCTTGGCCCCGAGGAAGGCGATGTAGCTGCTGCCGCCCAGGCCGAGGCGGGCCCGGACCCGGGCCTTCTCCTCCTCGCTGGGCGCGTGGAAGGCCGACTGGTCCACCCCGTGGTAGGCCACGTCGATCCGGGTCGGGTCGGCGTCGAGCAGGCGGATCAGCTCGTCCCGGGTGGCCTTGCTCGGCACGATCACCCGGTCGGCCCGACGCAGCGAGGTCTTGATGGCGCTGCGGAAGAACGTCCGGCGGGACTTGTCGTAGTGCTCCGGCTCGGTGAAGAAGGTCGCGTCGTGCACGGTCACCGTGACCGGGCAGCCGGCCCGCAGCGGGCAGGTGTAGAAGGGCGAGTGCAGCACCTCGGCGCCGACCTGCTGGGCCAGCAGCGGCAGGCCGGTCTGCTCCCAGGCGAGCCGCGCCGGGCGGTGCGCCACCGCGGCCGGAGCCGGGATGACCTCCGCCCCCGGCAGCATCCGGGTGTAGCGCTCCAGGTCGGTGCGGAGGCTGACCACGACCAGGTCCACCCCCTGCCCGGAGACGGCGCCCAGGGCGCCGAGCAGGCCGTCGACGTATCGACCGACACCACCGCGGTCGGCGGGGACACTCGTGGCGTCGATGAGCACGCGGGGCGGGCGACCGGCGGTCACGGGGCGACTCCTTGAACTGGCGGGTCTGTGGGCAACGACACTGCGGGGCAAGCCTACGCCGGAGCCCGGGTGGGACGCTGACTGCGACCCGACGGTACGCCGACTTGTCATCGTCGGGTACGGGTGCTGGCGGCGTATCGTTCGCGTCGATGGCCGACAACATTGCCCGGGTGTTCGCCGACGCGATCGCGTCCGATCCGACCCGACCGCTGCTGACCTGGTACGACGACGCGACCGGGGAGCGCACCGAGCTCTCCGGCGCCACCCTGGCCAACTGGGTGGCCAAGACCGCCAACCTGCTCGTCGACGAGCTGGCCCTCTCCCCCGGCGACCCGGCCGGGGTGCTGCTGCCGCCGCACTGGCAGACCGCCGCGGTGCTGCTCGGCTGCTGGTCGGCCAAGCTGACGGTGACCGACACGCCGGGCGACGTGGACGTGCTCTTCGCCGCAGCCGGCCGGGTCGCCGAGGCCGGCGACTGGTCGGCCGGCGACCGCTACGTGCTGGCGCTCGACCCGTTCGCCCTGCCGATGCGGCAGGTGCCGGAGGGCTTCGCCGACTTCGTGTCCGAGGTGCGCACCCACGGCGACCACTTCACCCCGTACCCCCAGGCCGGTCCGGCCGACGCCGACCTGCTGGCCCGCGCCCGAGCTCGGGCCGCGGACCTGGGCGTCGCCCCCGGCGACCGCGTACTCATCGACACCGCCACCCACCCGGACCCGGTCGACTGGCTGCTCGCCCCGCTGACCGCCCGCGCGACGGTCGTCCTCTGCGGCAACCTCGACCGGGCCCGGGTCGGGTCCCGGGCCACCTCGGAGAAGGTCACCCGCACCCTCACCTGAGCTCAGGCGGGGCTGGGGGTGTCGCTCTCGGCGCGGCGTTGGGCGAAGGCGGCGAAGGCCGTCAGCGACTCGGGGTTGGCCAGGGCGCCCTTGGCCGCGGCGCTGTCCACCGGGGTGCCGGTGAGGATCTTCTTGACCGGCACCTCCAGCTTCTTGGCTGAGAGGGTGCGCGGGACGGCCCTGACCTGGTGGATCTCGTCGGGGACGTGCCTCGGCGACAGGGCGGTACGCAGCTCGCGGCAGATCTTCTTCCGCAACGCGTCGTCGAGCTCCAGGCCCTCGGCGAGGACCACGAAGAGCAGCAGTTCGCCGGCGCCGCCCTCGTCGTCCTCCAGGTGCACCACCACCGAGTCGACGACCTCGTCCAGCCCCTCCACCACGGAGTAGAACTCGGCGGTGCCGAGGCGGACGCCGCCCCGGTTCAGGGTGGCGTCGGAACGGCCGGTGATCACGCAGCCGCCCCGCTCGTTGATGGTGATCCAGTCGCCGTGCCGCCACACCCCGGGATAGACCTCGAAGTACGCCTCGGAGTAGCGGCGGCCGTCCGGGTCGTTCCAGAAGCCCACCGGCATGCTCGGCATCGGCGCCGTGATCACCAGCTCGCCCAGCTCGCCGATGACCGGCGTGCCGTCGGCCGAGCGGGCCTCCACCTTCGCGCCGAGCGCCCGGCAGGTGATCTCCCCGGCGTGCACCGGCAGCAGCGGCACCCCGCCGACGAAACCGGTGCAGACGTCCGTGCCGCCGGAGAGGGACTGGAGCTGGAGGCGGTCGCCGACCGTCTCGTACACCCAGGTGAAGCCCTCCGCGGGCAGTGGGGCGCCGGTCGAGCCGACCCCGCGCAGCGCGGAGAGGTCGGCGATCTCCTTCGGCACCAGACCGGCCTTGCGGCAGGCCAGCAGGAACGGGGCGGAGGTGCCGAGGTACGTGGTGCCGGTCTCCTCGGCCAGCCGCCACAGCGCGCCCAGGTCCGGGTGGGCCGGGTTGCCGTCGAAGAGCACTATCGCCGCCCCCACCGCCGGGCCGGAGACCAGGAAGTTCCACATCATCCAGCCGGTGGTGGTGAACCAGAAGAACCGGTCGGACGGGCCCAGGTCGTGGTGCAGGGCCAGCATCTTCAGGTGCTCCAGCAGGATGCCGCCGTGACCGTGCACGATCGGCTTCGGCAGCCCGGTGGTGCCGGAGGAGTAGAGCACGTAGAGCGGGTGGTCGAACGGGACCGGGGTGAAGACCAGCGGCTCGTCGGTCGGCGCGGCCAGCTCGTCCCAGCCCAGCGCACCCTCCGGCAAGGCGGCCGCCGGGTCGAGGTACGCGATGCCGACGGTGTGCTCCAGCGACGGCAGGGCGGCCCGGATCGCGGCCACCTCGGCGCGCCGGTCCACCGGCTTGTCGCCGTACCGGTAGCCGTCCACGGCGACCAGGACCTTCGGCTCGATCTGCTGCCAGCGGTCGGTGACGCTGCGGGTGCCGAACTCCGGCGCGCAGGACGAGAAGATCGCGCCCAGGCTGCTGGTGGCCAGCAGCAGCACGTACGTCTCCGGGATGTTCGGCGCGTACGCCGCCACCCGGTCCCCGGCGACCACGCCGAGCCGGCGCAGCCCCGCCGCCACCCGACGGACCTGCTCGCGCAGCTGGGCGGCGGTCAGGGTGACCGGCGCGCGGGTCTGGCCGTGCGCGATCACCACCGGGTCGTCGTCGGCCCGGCCGGGCATCCGCAGCACGTTCTCGGCGTAGTTGAGCGTCGCGCCGGGGAACCAGCGCGCGCCCGGCATCGTCGCGTCGGTCAGGGTCGCCGTCGGCGGGGTGTGCGCGACCACCTCGAAGTGGTCCCAGATCGAGCGCCAGAAGGCGTCCAGGTCGGTGACCGACCAGCGCCACAGCGCGTCGTAGTCGGCGAACTCCAGCCCACGGTTCTCCCGCAACCAGCGCAGGTAGCCCCCGATCCGGGACCGCTCACGCACGTCCGCCGGCGGCGTCCACAGCACGTCACCCACTGCTCCACCCTCCCTGAGGCCCCGCACGACACTGTGAATGGGCCGTGGCGCCATCTTGCCCTACCTCGAAGCGTCATTCTCCGCACCGGGTGCCGGTGAGGGGGCGTGGCCGGCCCACACGCCCGGCCGGCCGGCTGTGTGGGTCAGCCCGCCCGGTGGGCCTGGATCGCCCGGCGCTTGGCCAGCCGGTGCGCGCGGCGGATCTCCGCCTCCTTGAACCGGCGCTCGTCCTCCGCGGTCTCCGGCAGCACCGGCCGGACCGCCCGGGGCGCGCCACCCACGTCCACCCCGACGAAGACCAGGTACGCGGTGGCCACCCGGACCGGCTCGTCCTCGGCCGAGTCCCAGCGCTCCGCCACCACCCGCACCCCGACCTCCATCGAGGTCTTGCCCGTCCAGTTCACCTGGGCGTGCGCGTGCACCAGATCGCCCACCCGGACCGGCTCGGAGAAGACGATCTCGTCGATCGACGCGGTGACCGCCGTGCCGCCGCTGTGCCGGGCCGCGGCCGCGCCGGCCACGTCGTCGACGAACTTCATCAGTACCCCACCGTGCACGGTTCCGTACAGATTGACATCGACCGCGGTCATGATGCGACTCAGCGTGACGCGCGAGTACGAGGTCGGCTTGCCAGGCAGGGTGGAGGGGTGCTCGGTCATGACGGAAACGGTACGGTGCGCGGATGCGACATCTCTGGAGCTTCCTCGCCGGGCTGGTGGTGGCGCCCATCACCTGGGCGCTGATCACCCTCGGGCAGGACGGGTCGGGCCGGACCGTGAACCGCTGGGTGGAGATCGGCACGTACAGCACGCCCAACCTGATCGAGCCGGCCGTGTACCTCAGCGTGGCCGGCATCCTGCTCGGACTGCTCGGCACCCTGCGCGTCTCGCCGCTCGGCCCCCTCGCCGCCGGGCTGCTGCTGATCACCCCCTACGTCGGGATGTTCCTCGCCCCGTTCACCGTGCTCGACCGGATCCCGGACGGTTGGAAGGTGCTCGGTGACCCGCTGCCACTGCGCCAGCCCGTGCAGAACGGCACGCTCTTCCTCATCGGCCTGCTGCTACTGATGGCGGTGTTCAGCGTCCAGCGCTGGCGGCGCTGGCCGGAGTCGACGACCGGGGCGGAGCTGACCCCGGCCGCGGACACGCCGCCGGAGAACACCTTCACCCTCGCCGACTGGCCGCCGGCCGGTGGCCGGAGCGAGCAGGACACCAACCCGCTCAGCCTCGGCTACCCGGAGCCCACCACCGACCCGCTGCCCCGGCGCAGCGGGAGCGAGTCGCCGTGGTCCGCGCCGCCGCGTTACGGCGCCCAGTCCGGCGGCACCACCGACCCCCGCTGAACGACCGCGGGCGGGCCGGTGATCCGGCCCGCCCGCCCGAGTTCGCGTCCGCGCCCGCCTCAGCCCTTGAGCAGCTGCCGGGCCATCACGATGCGCTGCACCTGGTTGGTGCCCTCGTAGATCTGGGTGATCTTGGCGTCCCGCATCATCCGCTCGACCGGGTAGTCCCGGGTGTAGCCGTAGCCGCCGAGCAGCTGCACCGCGTCGGTGGTGATCTCCATGGCGGCGTCCGAGGCGAAGCACTTGGCCGCCGCGCCGAAGTAGGTCAGGTCGGCGTCGCCGCGCTCGGACTTGCCGGCGGCGGCGTACGTCAACTGCCGGGCCGCCTCCAGCTTCATGCCCATGTCGGCGAGCATGAACTGGATGCCCTGGAAGTCGGCGACCGGCTTACCGAACTGCTTGCGCTCCTGGACGTACCCCTTGGCGTAGTCCAGCGCGCCCTGCGCGATGCCCACGGCCTGCACGGCGATGGTGACCCGGGTGTGGTCCAGGGTCTGCATCGCGGTGGCGAAGCCGGTGCCCTCCGCGCCGATCATCCGGTCCGCCGGGATCCGCACGTTGTCCAGGTAGACCTCGCGGGTCGGCGAGCCCTTGATGCCCAGCTTCTTCTCCGGCGCGCCGAAGCTCACCCCGGCGTCGGCCTTCTCCACCACGAACGCGGAGATGCCGCGGGACCGGGCTGTGGGATCGGTCACAGCGAAGACGGTGTAGTACTCCGAGACGCCCGCGTTGGTGATCCACCGCTTCACGCCGTTGAGCACCCAGTGGTCGCCGTCGCGCACCGCCTTGGTGGTCATCGAGGCCGCGTCGCTGCCCGCCTCCGGCTCGGAGAGGCAGTACGAGAACATCGCGTCGCCCGAGGCGACCCTGGTCAGGTACTTCTGCTTCAGCTCCTCGGAGCCGGCCAGGATCAGCGGCATCGTGCCGAGCTTGTTGACCGCCGGGATCAGGGAGGACGAGGCGCAGGCCCGCGCCACCTCCTCGATCACGATCGCCGTGGCCAGGGCGTCCGCGCCCGCACCGCCGTACTCGACGGGAATGTGCGGGGCGTGGAAGTCCGCGGCCCGCAGGGCGTCGTACGACGCCTTGGGGAACTCGCCGGTCTCGTCCGCCTCGGCGGCGTTGGGGGCCACCTTCGCGTCACAGACCTCGCGGACCGCCTCACGGATCGCGTCGTGCTCCTCGGGCAGCCGGTAGACGTCGAACGTCTGCTCTGCGGCCATGTCAGCCCTCCCCTTTCGCCGCTATCATGCGGCAGTCCGTGGCGTCCGGAGACAGCCGATCGCCGCAGACTGAAGGATAGCCACCCTGGTTCGCCGCACATTACCGGCGGGTAGGCTCGCGCCCGAGAGGCGCCGACAGGGCACAACTACCCTCAGGAGAGACAGGTTCCCATCGGTGCCCGGCCACGGCGCCGCAGCCGAATGCGACGCAGCGAAGCGCCGCCAGCGCGAGCGGAGAAGACAGGCGTGACGATCCCGTACCCGAACATCCAGCCGGTGCCGGCCATCGCCCCGGTGACGCCGCCCTCGGGTGCGCCGCGGCCCCGGGTCACCTTCCTCGGCACCGGCTACCTCGGCGCCACGTACGCCATCTGCTACGCCGAGCTGGGCTACGAGGTCCTCGGCTTCGACGTCGACGCCGACAAGATCGCCAAGCTGAACGCCGGTGAGGTGCCGATCCACGAGCCCGGCCTGGACGAGCTGCTCCGGCGCAACCTGGCGGCCGGCCGGCTGCGGTTCAGCACGGACATCCAGGAGACCGCCGACTTCGGCGACGTGCACTTCATCTGCGTGGGCACCCCGCAGCGCGCCGACGGGATGGGCGCCGACCTGTCGTACGTCGAGGCGTCGGTGACCAAGCTGGCCCAGCACCTGACCCGCAAGGCGCTGATCGTCGGCAAGTCCACCGTGCCGGTGGGCACCGCCGAGTGGGTGGAGCAGCTGGTCGGCAAGCACACCCCCACCGACCTGGGCGTCGAGGTGGCGTGGAGCCCCGAGTTCCTCCAGGAGGGCTTCGCCGTCGACGACGTGCTGCGTCCCAACCGGATCGTGGTCGGCGTGAAGAGCGAGTGGGCCAACGCCATGCTCTACGCCGCGCACAAGGGCGTCTTCGACCTGGCCGCCACCGAGGACCGCGAGGTGCCCCTGGTCGTCACCGACTTCGCCACCGCCGAGCTGGTCAAGGTAGCCGCGAACGCCTTCCTCGCCACCAAGATCTCCTTCATCAACGCGATGGCCGAGGTCTGCGAGGCCGCCGGCGGCGACGTCACCCAGCTGGCCCGGGCGATCGGGTACGACCCCCGGATCGGCAACCGGTTCCTCCAGGCCGGGCTCGGCTTCGGCGGCGCCTGCCTGCCCAAGGACATCCGCGCCTTCCAGGCCCGCGCCCAGGAGCTCGGCGCCGGCGAGGCGCTGCGCTTCCTGCACGAGGTCGACCTGATCAACCTGCGCCGGCGTACCCGGGTCCTCCAGCTCGCCGCCGACCTGCTCGGCCGCCGGTCCGGCCCGGCCGGCCCGGACTTCTCCGGCACCCGGATCGCCGTGCTCGGCGCGACCTTCAAGCCCAACACCGACGACGTACGCGACGCCCCGGCGCTCGCCGTCGCCGCGCTGCTCGCCAAGGCCGGCGCAGACGTGCACGTCTACGACCCGCAGGGCACCGAGAACGCCCGCCGGGTCGCGCCGGAGCTGACCTACGAGGCCAGCATGAACGACGCGGTGACCGGTGCCGACCTGGTCTGCGTGCTCACCGAGTGGGCCGACTTCCGCAACGCCGACCCGGTCGCCCTCGGCGAGCTGGCCGCCGGCCGCAAGGTGGTCGACGGGCGCAACTGCCTGGACTCCGCACTGTGGATCCAGGCCGGCTGGGAGTACCGGGGCATGGGCCGCCCCTGACATCGGGACCTGACGCGCCGGCCGGGAGCACACCTCCCCGGCCGGCGCGCTTTTTGTTGCCCCGGACGGAGCGCCAGGTGTCGAAATCCGCGCCGGCTCAAGGCATGCTGCGACAGTGGGAGTCCACAGTGCGGGCCGGCCGGGCGGAGGGGTGTCGTGGAGAGCTTTCAGTGCTCCTCGTGCGGGCGAAAGATCCAGCCGGCGGCCCGCTGCCCGCACTGCGGCGCCGAGCAGCCGCAGTGGCGCGAGCACCTGGCGGAGATCGAACGCTCCATCGCGGAGATGAAGGCCCGGGAGGCGGCGATCCTCGCCGAGCAGCGGCAGATCGCCGCCAAGATGCAGGCCGCCCTCTTCCAGCGGGACATCCTCGCCCACGCCGGTGAGGAGCGGACCCGGCAGGCCACCCGCCCGCGCCGGGTGCTGCGTCGCAAGGCCGACCGCAGACCGCCGACCGCCACCACCGGCGCGCCACCCCGGGTGCCCCGGCAGGGCGCCGCCCCGCCCGGGCCGGAGGATCCCCCGCCGTCCCGGCCCCGGGCCGCCGCCACCTGGCTGGACGTCGACGACCCGGAGCACCCGCCGGAGGCGTCGTCCCGGGAGGTGCAGAACATCCCGCTCGGGCTGGGCGCGCTGCTGCTGGCCGTGGCCGCGGTGGTCTTCGCCGCCGTCGCCACCAGCTCGATGGACGCGCTGGCCCGGCTCGGCATCCTGCTCGTCGCCACCGTGCTGCTGCTGCTCGCGCCGCCGGTGCTGGCCCGACGCGGGCTCACGTCCACCGCCGAGACCGTCGCCACGGTCGGCCTGCTGCTGGTGCCGCTCGCCGGGTACGCGCTCTGGGCGGTGGACCGGATCGGCGGCGGTGGCGCCTCCGGCGCGGTCTTCTCCGGCGTGATCTTCGCGGTCACCGCCGGGGTCGCCCTCGGGTACGCCACCGGCACCGGCCTGCGCGCACCCCGCTTCGCGGCGGTCCTCGCCGCCCAGCCGGTGCTGCCGCTGTTCGCGTACGACCGGGTCACCGGCCCCGGCGGCTGGGCGCTCGCGCTCACCGTGGTCGCCGTGCTCGACCTCTGGCTGGCCCGCTCCGGCGTGGTCATGGAACGACCGGTCCGCCGGGACCTCCCGCCCGAGGAGCCGACCGCGCCCCGACCGCGCACCGCCGCCGACGGCCGGCCCGAGGGGGCGCCCGAGGAGGCCGGCGAGGTGCTCGGCGGCACGACGGCCACCCCGGCCGCCGCCGCCGTCCGCCCGGTGCCGTGGCTGCCACAGCTGACCTGGCTGCTGCACGGCGCGGCGGTCGCGCTGGCCCTGGCGTACGCGGTCACCGCCCTGCTGCGCGCCACCACCGTACCGGCGGCCACCGGGGCCGGGGCGGCACTGCTGCTGGCCGCGGCGGTGGCCCTGACGGGGACGCTGGTGCTGCGCCGCCCGCCGCTGCCGGACCTGGGCGCCGGCATCCTCACCCTGGCCGTGATCGGCGCGCTGGGCCGGATCGCCTCGGTCGCCTTCCCCGGGCGGGCCCTGCTGCTCATCGCCGCGGTCATCACGCTCACCGGGCTGGCCGTCCGGGCCGTACCGGAGGCGGTCCGGCGCGGGCCGCAGCTCGCCTCGGCCGCGGCGCTCACGGTCAGCGGCCTGGTGGTCGCCGGCGGCGCGCTGCGGGCCGGCCTGGCCCCCGCCACGGCGGCGCTGCCCGCCTGGTCGGCCGACCTGGACCGGTTCCCCGCCGAGCTGGCGGCGGCCGTCGGCCCGGCCGACTGGCAGCTCGCGGGGGCCGCCCTGCTGCTCACCATCGCCGCCGTGCTGGCCCTACCCCCCGAGATCCGCCGGGAGTTCGCGGTGGTCGGCGCCGGGCTGACCGCGCTCGCCGTGCCGGCGTCGCTCGGCCTCGGCTGGGCGGTGGCGCCCTGGCCGATGGTGCTGGCCGCCGTCGGCGTCGGTGTGCTGGGGCTCTCCGCGACCACCGCCCGGGCCGCGCGGGTGCACGCCGGCACCGCCACCGTGGTGGGGATCATCGGCGCCGCGGCCGCGCTGAGCCGACCGGCGCTGACCGCCGCCGCACTGGCCATCCTCATGCTGGCCGGGGTGCTGGTGGCGCTGGCCCCCCGGGTACGGCTCGCCCTGGCCGCCGCCGACACGCTCTCCGGCTGGGCGGCCGGCGGCGCCGCGTTCGCCCTGCCCGGGGCGGTGGCTGCCTTCGTGGCCGCCACCGAGCCGGCCGGCCCGACGCCCACACCGGCGGTGCTACGGGAGCTGACCGTGCCGATCCTGGCGGCCAGCTTCCTGGCCGTCTGCGTCACCCTCGGCTACGCCGCGATGGTGCAGGTCTCGCAGCGACACATCAGCCCGCCGCACGCCGTGGGAACCGGGCTGGGCGCACTCGCGGTCGTCGGCGCCGCCTTCTTCGCTCCCGGCCGTACCGCCGCCGACGCCTGGGTGGCCGGGCTGCTGCTGATCGCCACCCTGCTGGTGGTCTTCGCCGGCCAGGTCGACGCGGGCCGCCGCTCCGACCTCGCCCTGGACGGCGCCGACCTGGCCGCCGCTGCGGTCACCGCCGCGCTGATCGCCACGCTCGCCCGAATCACCGCGGTGATCTCGCCCGGTGGGCAGCTCGCGGTGGCCGCCGGGCTGGTGCTGGTGGTCGCCGTCGCCGTCCGCGCCATGCCGGAGGAGTGGCGGCGCGGGCCGGTGCTGGGCATCGCGGCGGGCGCCACGCTGATCGGTGTGCTGGCCGGCTGGTCGGCCCTGCGCGGCGGGGTCGGCGCGCTGGCCACCCCGGGTCCGATCTGGGCCGGCGACCTGACCGGCTGGCCGGCCGCCCCGACCGGAGGCTCGACCTGGCAGGCCCCGGTCGCCCTGGCGCTGCTCGCGGTCGCCGCCGGGATTCTGCTGCCGCCGCCCTGGAAGTACGACGTCGCCGGGGCGGCCGTGGTGCTCGCCACCATCGGCACGCCGGCCGCCTTCGACCTGCCGTGGTGGTCGCCGGTGCTGGTGGGGCTGACCGTCGCCACCGTCCTGGGGATGGCCTCGGCGGCCTCGGCCGACCCGCGGGCCGGGCTGTCCCGGGCCACGGCGGCGGGCGTGGTCGCCCTGCACGCCGCCGGGGCGGGCCTGGTCCGACCGTGGACCACCGCGCTGGCGCTGGGCGGCATCGCGCTGATCGGCCTCACCGTCGCGGCCCTCGCCCGGACGCTCGCCCCGTCCCTGGTGGAGGACGTCGAAACCGAGGGGATGCCGCCGCACCTGGTGCAGATCGGCGGCGCCGCGGCGGGCGCCGGACTGCTGGCGCTGCCCGGCGCGGTCGCCGCCCTGGCCGCCGAGTTCGGCAACCCGGCCCAGGTGGTGCTGACCGCCGCCCTGGCGGCGTCCAGCTTCGGGCTGGCCGGGGTGGCCGCCGTCCGCAGGCAGGTCCCGCAGTACCTGCCGTACGCCAGCGCGGCGATCGTCGGCGGCGCGACGATCAGCGCGTTCGGCGCCATCGTGGCCCGGTTGCCCTCCGGGGTGTTCGCCGCCGCGGCGGCCCTGCTCGGGGTCCTCGCCGAACTGGTCCGGGCGGCCACCGTCCCGCCGGTCGGCTCGGCGCAGCCGGTACGCCGCTGGGCGGTGCTGCTGGACGGGGCGCTGCGCCGGCTGCCGGACGACGGCGGCGAGCGCCGCTGGCGACTCAACCCGGCGGCGGGGGCGCTGGCCGCGGCGGCGCTGCCGACCCTGCTGGCGCTGGCCTCGCTCGCGCCGCTGCTCTACGTCGCGCTGATCGAGCCGCACCGGATGCTCAACCACGTCTGGCAGGGGCCGCCGCCGGAGCTGCTGACCCCGCCGCCCGAGGTGACGGACCCGACACACGTGTTGACCGCGCTGCTGCTGACCGCGACGGCCGCGCTGGCGGCCACCGGGTTCAGCGGCCGACGGCGGTCCCGGGCGGTGCCGGTGGTGCTGCCCGGGCTGGCCGTGACGCTGCTGATCACCCCGATCGCGTTGGGCCGGGCGTGGCCGGAGAACACCCTGGCCGCCCTGTCGGTCTTCACCATCTCGATGCTGGGCCTGGCGCTGACCCCACCGCCGCCGCTGGCCGAGCGGGCCCGGTCGCTGCGGGTCACCCGGGTGCTGGTCTTCGTCATCGGGCTTGCCGCCGGCAGCGCCGGCCTGGCCGGGGGCCTCGCCGACCGGCGGCTGACCCTGATCACCCTGGGCGGGGCGGTGGCCGTCGGTACGGTTGCCGCGCTCCACGGCACCACCCAGCGGGCCCGCATCCTCGGCTGGCTCTTCGCCTCCCTGATGGCGCAGCTCTTCGTGCTCACCGCCGGCCTGGTGGCCGGGCTCGCCGCGGTCTGGTCGGCGTTCGGGGTGCTGGCGGTCGGGGCGGCGTTGCAGGTCTTCGCGGCCACCCTGCCGCGCCTGCGTCGACCGGAGGCACAACGCGAGGCGGCCACCGTGGAGTGGAGCGGGTACGCCGCCGCGCTCATCGCCCTGGCACTCGCCTTCGACTCACCGCGGCACATCGCCGCCCTGCTGGCCGCCTGGGGCGCCGTGCTCGGGGTCGCCGCGAGCCGGCCCGGGCGCCGGCCGATGGAACGGCAGATCCTCTTCTGGGCGGTGGTGGCCTGCGAGATCACCGCCTGGTGGATCCTCATGCGGGTCGCCGACGTGGCGCTGCCCGAGGCGTACACCCTGCCCTTCGCGGCGCTTGCCCTGCTGGTCGGGGTGATCGAACTGCGACATCGGCCGGACCTGACGAGCTGGGTGGCGTACGGGCCGGCACTGGTCACCGCGTTCGTGCCGACGCTGGCCATCGTGCTGGCCACCGACTCGAGCATGCTGCGGCAGGTGCTGCTGCTGCTCGGCGCGGTGGCGGTGCTGATCTTCGGATCGACCAGCCGGCAGCAGGCGCCGGTGATCGTCGGCGCGACGGTGACCGCGATCGCGGCGGTGCACGCCCTGTTCAGCCTCGGGCCGTGGCTGGTGCTGATCCCGGTCGGGCTGGTGCTGCTGGTGCTCGGGGCGAGCAACGAGCGGCGTCGCCGCGCCCAGGAACGCCTCCAGACCGCACTGCGCGGCATGAGGTGAAAGCGGCAGAACCGTCACGGAACGTTGCCTCACCGCCCGGCTCGGGCAACCTCCTCGCACCCTTTGCTCTGCTTAACCCACGGCAACGGACACGCTGGGTGAGGGCCGCCAGGCACGATCGCTGCCACCCCTGTCCCGTTTCTGCTGGTCGGCTGGGTGTTGCCTCCTGGGCAGCAGAGCAAAGGATGCAATGAGCCGAAGGCGCGGCGACGAGAATCTGGCGGAGAGTGACCATGGCGCGCCGTGACGCTGTGTCGGCAGCCTGGCACGCCACGCCTGGGGGCCTGCGGGCGACCGGGACGGGCGGCGTCAGCCCAGGGAGGTGCGGAGGGCGGCGTCCTTCTCGGCGACCAGGTCCTCCAGGCTCGCCTGGTAGGCGGCCATCCGCTTGAGCAGCGCCGGGTCGCTCGCGGCCAGGATGCGGACGGCGAGCAGCCCGGCGTTGCGGGCGTTGCCGATCGACACGGTGGCCACCGGGACGCCGGCCGGCATCTGCACGATGGAGAGCAGGGAGTCCATCCCGTCGAGGTGCTTCAGCGGGACCGGCACGCCGATCACCGGCAGCGGGGTCACCGAGGCGACCATGCCGGGCAGCGCGGCCGCGCCGCCCGCCCCGGCGATGATCACCTTGATGCCGCGATCGGCCGCGTCCCGGCCGTACTCGATCATCTTGACCGGGGTGCGGTGCGCCGAGATCACGGCCACCTCGTACGGCACCTCGAACTCGTCGAGCGCCTCGGCGGCGGCCTTCATCGTCGGCCAGTCCGAGTCGCTGCCCATGATCAGCCCGACGGTGCTCACGCTGGTTCCCTTCGTCGACGGCTGCGGGGACCGCGCGCTCACTCGTGCCCCTCGCGCAGCCAGCGGACGGCCCGCGCCGCCCGCGCCCGTACGTCGTCCAGGTCGTCGCCGAGCACCGTGACGTGCCCGATCTTGCGGCCGGGGCGCACCTGCTTGCCGTAGAGGTGCACCTTGGCGCCCGGCTCGGCGGCGAAGAGGTGGTGCAGCCGCTCGTCGATGGAGATCCCGCCCGGCTCACCACCGAGCACGTTCGCCATCACCACGACCGGGGCGGTCGGCGCGGTGTCCCCCATCGGGTAGTCGAGCACCGCCCGCAGGTGCTGCTCGAACTGCGAGGTGCGGGCGCCCTCGATGGTCCAGTGCCCGGAGTTGTGCGGGCGCATGGCCAGCTCGTTGACGACCAGACCCGTGTCGGTCTGGAACAGCTCCACCGCCAGCAGCCCGACCACGCCGAGCGCGGTGGCCAGGTCGATGGCGAGCTGCTGAGCGGCCACCGCCAGCTCCTCGGCCAGACCCGGCGCGGGGGCGAGCACCTCGACGCAGATCCCGTCCCGCTGCACCGTCTCGACCACCGGGTACGCGGCGACCTGCCCGAACGGCGAGCGGGCCACCTGCACGGCCAGCTCCCGGCGCAGCGCCACCCGCTCCTCGACGATCAGCGAGGTGCCACCGGCGAGCAGCGTGGCGGCCAGCTCGGCGGCCTGTCCGGCGTCTTCGACCATCCAGACGCCCCGGCCGTCGTAGCCGCCGCGGGCCGCCTTGAGCACCACCGGCCAGCCCTGCTCCTCGCCGAAGGCGACCAGGTCGGCGGGGACGGCGACGGGCCGCCAGGCCGGGTTCGGGGCGCCCAGCGCGCCGAGCCGCTCCCGCATGATCCGCTTGTCCTGGGCGTGCAGCAGCGCGTCGGCCGGCGGAAAGAGCCGCACACCCTCGTCGGCCAGCGCCCGGATGTGCTCGGTGGGCACGTGCTCGTGGTCGAAGGTGACCACGTCGCAGGCCTTCGCGAAGGTGCGCAGGGCGGCCAGGTCGGTGTGGTCGCCGTACTGAACGTCGGCGGCGACCAGGGCCGCGCCGTCGTCGGGGGCGAGCGCCAGCACGCGCAGCGACTGGCCGAGGGCGATGGCGGCCTGGTGGGTCATCCGGGCCAGTTGGCCACCGCCCACCATGCCGACGACGGGCAGACCGGTACGGGAATCCATAGCACCGCCAGCCTATCCGGGCGGCCGCCACCGCCGACCCGGAGGGCCGGCACCCGCCCGGGACATGACCCGGCCGGCGCTCCCGGGACCGGGGGACGTCAGCTGAGCTGGGCGACCATGTCGTCGACCGAGGTCACCGGCCGCTGGCAGACGAACCCCCGGCAGACGTACGCGGTGGGCCGCCCATCGACCAGCGGCCGGTCGGCGAGCAGCGGCACCCCGGGCTGATCGGGCCGGCCGGCCACCACCACCGCGCCGGGCGGGGCGTACCGGTGGGCGGCGACGACCAACGGGTCCGCCGGGTCGTCGGTGGCCACCGCGATCTCGTACGGCCCGGAGAGCAGCGCCTCCCCCGCGGTCGCCGCGTACCCGGTGAACCGGGCGTGCCGCCCGACGATCGGCGCGACGGTCGACAGGGTCCGCTCGGCCACCTCCCGGTACCGGGTCTCCCCGGTCAGCGCCGAGTACGCGACCAGCGCTGCCACGATCGCCGAGCGCCCGGACGGGGTGGCGTTGTCGGTCGGATCGGCCGGCCGGGTGACCAGCCGCTCGGCGTCGTCGGCGGTGTCGTAGAAGCCGCCGTCCGGGGCGGCGAACCGGGCCAGCGCGACGTCGAGCAGCCCGCCGGCCAGCTCCAGCCAGCGCCCCTCGCCGGCGAGCTGGTGCATGGCGCAGAACGCCTCGGCGACACAGCCGTAGTCCTCCAGGACACCGGCCGGCTCGCCGACCACCTTGTCCCGGGAGACGCGGCGCAGCCGCCCGTCCACGATGTGCACGGCGGCGAGGTGCTCGGCCGCGTCCCGCATCGCCCCGTCGGCGACGATGGCGATCCCGTCCATCAGGTTCGCGTCCTCGTCCTCCGGGGCCGCGTACACCGCGGCGACCTGGAGGAACTCGGCGATGGCGGTGATCGCCAGCCCGTTCCAGGCGGCCACCACCTTGTCGTCGCGGGCCGGCTGGGGACGGGCGTCCCGGGCGGCGAGCAACCGACCGACGACGCCCTGCCAGCGACCGCGTACGGCCGGGTCGGCGTCGTCGATGTCGCGGGCCAGCTTCAGCACGCTGGTGCCGTGCTCGAAGCTGCCCTCCTCGGTCACCGCGTACAGGTCGGCGGCCCAGCGACCGTCCTCCTCGCCCAGCACCTCGACGAGCTGCGCCGGCGTCCAGGCGTAGGTCAGCCCCTCGACGCCCGCGGTGTCCGCGTCCAGCGCGGAGGCGAAGCCCTCGCCCGCCTTGTGCAGCTCGTCGGCGAGGAACCGGGCCACGTCCCGGGCGACCCGGCGGGCCAGCCGGTCGCCGGTGAGCCGCCACAGCTGGGTGTAGACCCGCAGCAGCAGCGCGTTGTCATAGAGCATCTTCTCGAAGTGCGGCACGGTCCAGTGGGCGTCCACCGAGTAGCGGGCGAAGCCCCCGGCGAGCTGGTCGTTGATGCCGCCGCGGGCCATCGCCTCGCAGGTGTGCCGGACGATCTCCAGGCTGCGCGCGGAGCCGGTGCGCTGGTGGTGTCGGAGCAGGAAGAGCAGGTTCATGTGCGGCGGGAACTTCGGCGCGCCGCCGAAGCCGCCGTTCGTCTCGTCGTACTCCGAGGCGAGCTGCGCGGCGGCGGCGTCGAGCAGTTCGGCGGTGAGCGGGGCGGTGGGGCCGCCCACGGCCTGGGCGCCGCCGATCGCCTCGACCACCGCGGACCCCTGCCGGAGCACGGCGTCGCGCTGGTCCCGCCAGGCCGCGCCGACCGACTCCAGCAGCCGGACGAAGTTCGGGCGCGGGAAGTACGTGCCGCAGAAGAACGGGGTCCCGTCCGGGGTGGCGAGGACCGTCATCGGCCAGCCGCCCTGCCCGGTCATCGCCTGGGTGGCGGTCATGTAGACGGCGTCGACGTCGGGTCGCTCCTCGCGGTCCACCTTGATCGCCATGAAGCCGTCGTTGACCAGCTTGCCGACCTGCTCGTTCTCGAACGACTCGTGCGCCATCACGTGGCACCAGTGGCAGGCGGCGTAGCCGACCGAGATGAGCACCGGCACGTCCCGCCGTTTCGCCTCGGCGAACGCCTCGTCGCACCAGGGCCACCAGTCGACCGGGTTGTCGGCGTGCTGGAGCAGGTAGGGCGAGGTGGCGTCGGCGAGTCGGTTCACCCGACGACCATATCCACCCCGAGCCGACCCCGCCGGGGCAACCGCCCGGCCCCTACAGGGTCTTCCCTTGTTCACATTCATCGACTTTGATCTGTGCGTGTCGGTGACGTCCACCGGCCTCAGAGGAGGTACGCATGCGCGGATCACGTCGCCTGTCAGCGCTCACGTCGGTCGCGGTGGTCGGGGTGGTGCTCACCGCCACCGCACCCGCGTCGGCGGCGGTGGACCCCGGCACCCGGGTCTCCGCGACCACCGTGGTCGGCACCCACAACGCCTACGAACGCGGCACGTACACCTATCTGGCGCAGGCGCTCGACGCCCGGCCCGGTCTGATCGAGCTGGACGTCTGGCCGGACGTGTTCACCCGGCAGTGGCGGGTCAGCCACTCCAATCCGCTGGGCAACGACAACAACTGTGTCGCCGCCACCAGCGCCGCCCAGCTCTACACCGGCACCCGCAACAAGAACCTCGAGCACTGCCTGGACGACATCCGGCTCTGGCTGGGCGCCCACCCCGACGCCGGGCCGCTCCAGCTGAAGCTGGAGCTGAAGACCGGCTTCAGCAGCCGTACCGGGCAGGGTCCCGCCGAACTCGACGCGCTGCTCGCCGCCCGGCTGGGCGACCGGGTGTTCCGACCCGCCGACCTCAGGGGCGGCCACGCCACACTGGACGCCGCCGCCCGCGCCGACGCCTGGCCGACCCGGCAGCAGCTCGCCGGCAAGGTGCTCGTGGAGCTGATCCCCGGCACCGTCGAGGAGGGCAACCCGACCGACACCCTGCGCACCGACGTCGAGTACGCCCGCCACCTGGCCGGCCTCGCGGCGGCCGGCACCCTGGACCGGGCCCGGGCCTTCCCGGCGGTGCACAACGCCCAGGCCGGCGACCCCCGCACCCGGTACGCCGAGACCGCCCTGCGCCCGTGGTTCGTGGTCTTCGACGGGGACGCGAGCGCCTACGTCACCGGCGGGATCGACACCTCCTGGTACGACGTGAACCACTACCAGCTCGTGATGACCGACGCGCAGAACGTCCCGCCAGCGGTGGGCAACACCGACCCGGACGCCGCCCGAGCCCGGCTGGCCGAGCTTGCCAGGGCACACGCCAGCGTCGCCTCCGCCGACTGGGCCGCCCTCCCCACCGTCGTCGCCGAGGTCCTCCCCCGCGGCTGACCCCACCCCCCACTGAGTTGATCGGGGGTGGAGGCGGGGGTGGGTCAGGAGGCGCCGTCGGCGCGTAGGGGGAAGACGTTGGACTCCGCCGAGGCGCGCAGGGTGCCGAGCACGGCGCCGATCTTGTCGGCCGGCATCGGCTTGAAGAAGTGGTAGCCCTGGGCGGCGGTGCAGCCCAGCTCGGCCAGGGCGAGCCGCTGCTCGGCGGTCTCCACCCCCTCGGCGACCACCCGCAGCCCCAGCTCGTGGGCGAGCCCCACCGTGGTACGGACGATCGCCGCCGCCTCCGGCGAGTCGGCCATCCGGATCACGAACGAACGGTCCACCTTCAGCTCGTCCACCGCGATCCGGGTCAGGAAGGTCAGCGACGAGAAGCCGGTGCCGAAGTCGTCGACGGCGAGCTGCACGCCCATCGACCGCAGCGAGGCCAGCACCTCGTCGATCACCTCCAGCTCGCTCATCACCACCGTCTCGGTGATCTCCAGGACCAGCCGGCGCGCCGGCACCTGGTGCCGGCGCAGCGCGTCGGCGATCTCGGCCGGCAGCCGCGGGTCGAGCAGGCTGCGCGCCGAGAGGTTCACCGAGATCGGCACGTCCAGGCCGTCCCGGGCCCACTCGGCGGCCACGGTGAGCGCCTTGTCCAGCACGTACCGGGTGAAGGTGCCGAGCTGCTCGCTGTTCTCCACCGGCCGGATGAAGTCCGCCGGGCCCAGCCAGCCACGCCGCGGGTGCCGCCACCGGATCAGCGCCTCCACCCCGGTCGGCGCCCCGGTGGCCAGGTCGACCGCCGGCTGCAACGCCAGCACCAGCTGGTCGTCGGTCTGCAACGCCTCCCGCAGCTCCGCGAGCAGGGCCAGCTGATCGGTGCTGGCGGCATCCCGGGAGCTGTCGTACGCGGCGACGCTGCCGCCGCCCTCCTTCGCCTGGTACATGGCGATGTCGGCCCGGCGCAGCAGCTCGGTCAGGTCGGCGTTGCCCGCGCCGGCCACCACCACGCCCACCGAGACCTCGACCGACATCCGGACGCCGGCCACCTCGGTCGGGGCGGCGAGCCGCTCGGCGATCTCCCGGGCCTGGCGCAGCGCGTACGCCATCGGGGCCGCCCGGTCGCCGATCACCGGGACCGAGGTGAGCAGCAGGGCGAACTCGTCCCCGCCGAGCCGCCCCAGCAGGTCACCGGCGCGGGCCATGGTGCCGAGCCGGTTCGCGGTGAGCCGGAGCAGCTGGTCGCCCGCCGCGTGCCCGAGGGTGTCGTTGACCTCTTTGAACTGGTTGATGTCGAGCAGCAGCAGGGCCACCGGGTGGTCGTGGGCGAGCTGTCGCAGCGCCTGGTCGCCCTTGCTGAGCATCGCCGCCCGGTTGACCAGCCCGGTCAGCGCGTCGTGCACCGCCTCGTACGACGACCGCGCGTTGACCAGTCGCAGCTCGAGGTGGGTGGCCGCGTCGTGCAGCGCGGCGGCCAGCGCGTCGGAGAAGGCCGCGACCGCGTCCCGCTCGCGGGCACTCGGCGGGGCGGAGGAGGCGAACCGGACCCGCAGCTCGCCCACGTCGACGTCGCCCACGGTCAGTCGACGGGTCAGCTCGTGCTCCGCCTCGGCCGGCCGGCCGGGCGGGCCGACCTCCCGGTCGCGCACCTGGCTGGAGGCGTCGCAGCGGTAGCGGCGCCACCGGCCGTCGCCCCGGGCCACGTCCACCTCGACCAGCTCGGCGCCGAAGAGGGTCAGCGCTCCGGTCACCGCGGCGGTGGCCACCCCGCGCTCGTCGAGCTGGTTGAGCGCGGCGGTCGCCTCGGCGAACGCCCGCCAGGTGCGCCGCTCCTGGTCGGCCCGGAGCCGGTGCCGGTAGGTCTGCTGGAGCAGCCAGAGCAGCGGCGGCAGGAGCAGCAGCCACCGAGCGTCGATCTCCAGGAGGGCGACCACGACCAGGCCGACCACGACGTTGCCGACGAACATGAGCAGCTTGCCGCGGAGCGCGGTGAGCACCGGCGGACCGATCGCCACGCCGTGGCGCAGAGCCAGGGTGGCGCCGCCCAGCCAGGCGGTGGCGGCCAGGTAGGCCACCGAGCCGGCGATCAGGGCCAGGGCCAGGTCGGGGGTGGGGGCGGCGAGCAGTGGTTCGCCGAGCGCGGTGGCGACGGCCACGGCCAGCGCGGTCGCGGCGGTCAGCGAGGCCGCGATCCGGAGCACCTCCAGCCGTGGTCGCCGGTCGCCGGCCATCGACATGGCGGCCCAGGCCGCGCCGCCGCCGAGCAGCGCACCGGCCGGCAGCCAGCCGGCCGGGACCAGGTAGAGGCAGACGATCAGCGCGGCCTCGCCCCAGGTGATGCTGACCATGCCGGTCGCGGTGCGGAACCGCAGTCGGGCCAGCTGGGCGACCGCGAGCGTGGCGACACCGATGCCGAACCGGGCCGGCCCGGGGACGGGGTCGTCGGGCGGCAACGTGGCCGGCACGGTGAGCCCGATCAGGACGGCCGCCAGGGCGGTGACGGTGACCGCGGCGGTGAGCAGGAGCACCCCGGGCGGGGTGGCCCCGGTGTCGGGCCGGTCGATCGGATCGGCGGCCCTGCCGGAGGTCACCGCTGTGCCCCGTCCGCCGGAGCACGGGCGGCGCGGAGGGCGAGCGCAGCTGCGACGGTCATGGCGCCCCCCTTCCGCGCACGGCTCAGGGACTTTTGGTCCCCCCGGCGGAAGGCTAAGCCAATCCGGGTGGCCGCAACAGGGGCTGACGACGCGGATCGACGTGATTCACGCCCTGACTACCCGTTCCGGTGCTGCTGGTGCCCGTTGGGGGAGTTCGTACGTGATTCCTCGGTCGCCGCCGCGTCCATCGGATCGACGGCCGCCGAGTCGGCCCGCTCCTGGTCGGCCACCTGCCCCTGCTGAGGGAACCGGTCGGGCAGCCGGCGCAACCGGGCGTTCATGTTTCGGATCAGCAGGACGGTGGCGATGGCCAGGACGACGATGAGGAACAGGCCCATCGGCCCGGCCAGACCACCCGAGCGGGTGTCACCGAAGTTGTTCTCCGCGAGCACCTGGGCAGCGGTCAGCATGGTGGTTCTCCGATGTGCGGTGGGGTTCCAGCGTAGCCCCGCCGCCGCTCAGCGGGCATGGGCGGTCTCGCGCACGCCGGCGAAGAGGTCGGACTCCGGCAGCGGGCTGTCGACGAGCGAGCGGGCCAGCTGGTAGTCCTCCGTGGGCCAGGCGCGCTGCTGGAGCTCCATCGGCACGTGGAACCAGAAGCCGTCCGGGTCGACCTGGGTGGCGTGGGCGCGCAGCGCGTCGTCGCGGACCGGGAAGTATTCCGCGCACTCGACCCGGGTGGTGATCCGCGGGCCCTTGTCCGGCCGGTCCTCCCAGCGCTTGAGCCACTCCTCGTAGGGCGAAGCCAGGCCGGCGGCGAGCATGCCCTCGTGCAGCGCCATGATCTTGGCCTTGGAGAAGCCGATGTCGTAGTAGAGCTTCAGCGGCTGCCAGGGCGTGCCCAGCTCCGGGAAGCGCTCCGGGTCACCGGCCGCCTCGAACGCGGCCACGGACACGTTGTGGCACATGATGTGGTCGGGGTGGGGGTAGCCACCCTCCTCGTCGTACGTGGTGACGACGTGCGGGCGGAACTCCCGCATCAGCTTCACCAGCGGCCCCGCGGCCACCTCGGCGTCCTGGAGGGCGAAGCAGCCCTCCGGCAGCGGCGGCAGCGGGTCACCCTCGGGCAGCCCCGAGTCGACGAAGCCCAGCCAGGCCTGCTCGATGCCGAGGATGGCGCGGGCCGCGTCCATCTCGGCGCGGCGGATCTCGCCGATGTTGGCCCAGACGTCGGGCCGGTCGAGCTTGGGATTCAGCACGCTGCCGCGCTCGCCGCCGGTGCACGTCACAACCAGGACATCCACCCCCTCGGCGACATATTTCGCGGTGGTCGCGGCGCCCTTGCTGGACTCGTCGTCCGGGTGCGCGTGCACGGCCATGAGACGCAACTGCTCTGCCAACGTGGGCGCTCCTCGTCTGTGCCCGCCACAGCGGAACTGACCTGCCATTCCTGGCTCAGCTCCCGGCTGGGAAGATGGACTCTGCCATTCTTGCCGATCGCCCCGACAACGACGCCAGGAGATACCCGCCGGTGACCGAGACGCACGCCACAATTCCGTCCGGCGCGCCAATATTCCCGCCCGGTCGGTACGGCCGGCGCCGGGAGCCCGGCCGGCGCCGCCCGCTGCTGACCTGGCTGCTGATGGCCGCGCTGGTCGCCGGGCTGACCCTGGCCGCGACGCAGCTCTACGGTCGGTACGGCGACCCGACCTACGACCCCGAGGTGATCACCTACACCGACGTCACCGACGACGGGGTGCGGATCGACTTCCGGGTGACCGTGCCGGCCGGGGGCTCGACCGTCTGCCTGCTGCGGGCCCGCTCCCGCGACGGGGCCGAGGTGGGTCGGGAGGAGGTCACCGTGACCGCCCGCCCCGGCGAGCGACACCTGACCGCCCGGCACCGGATCACCACCACCGCGCGACCCTTCGTGGGCGAGGTACTGCGCTGCCGCCCGGCCTGACCGGATCCACTCCCATCAGCGCGGCGGTGTCGGCACCCCGACCGCCGCGGTGATCGACGGCACCCCGGGGTGTGCCGCACTGGTAACTTGGTAACTCACCTGTCAGCCAGTTCCGCACTATCGAGGAGTACGCCTGTGTCCACCAACGAGGCGCCCGCCACCTGGCTGTCCCAGGACGCTTACGACCGCCTGCAGGGTGAGCTCGACGAGCTGATCGCCAACCGGCCGGTCATCGCCGCCGAGATCAACGCCCGGCGCGAGGAGGGCGACCTGCGGGAGAACGGCGGCTACCACGCCGCCCGCGAGGAGCAGGGCAAGGCCGAGGGACGGATCCTCTACCTCAAGGAGCTGCTCCGCACCGCCCAGGTCGGCGAGGCGCCGACGGCGGACGCGGTGTCGCCGGGCATGGTGGTGACGATCTACTTCGACGACGACCAGGACGACACCGAGACGTTCCTGCTCGGCTCGCGGGAGATCTCCTCCACCACCGAGCTGACCGTCTACAGCCCGGAGTCCGCCCTCGGCAAGGCGATCCTGGGCGGCCGGCCCGGCCAGACCTGCACCTATACCGCGCCCAGCGGCGCGGACATCAAGGTGACCGTGGTCAGCTTCGAGCCCTTCTCCGGCTGAGTCCGGCGCCGCAGGGTCCGCGCGACCCGACGGCTTCCCTTCCGCGTACGCCCGAGGCGTGGCACCCGTGTGGTGTCACGCCTCGGCCGCGAAGACCACCTGGTAGCCGCTGGCCCGCAGCGCGCTGATCAGCGTGTCGGAGTGCTCGACGCCGCGGGTCTCCACCGACAGCGCCACCTCCACCTCGCCGAGCCGCAGGTGCGGGTTGGCCCGCTGGTGCTCGACGTCCACCACGTTGGCCCGGTGCCCGGCGATCTCCGTCAGCAGCGAGGCGAGCTGCCCCGGCCGGTCCGAGCAGCGCACGGTGACCCGCAGGTAGCGCCCGGCCGCCGCCAGACCGTGCTCGATCACCCGCAGCATCAGCAGCGGGTCGATGTTGCCGCCGGAGAGGACCGCGACCACCGGCGCCTCCACCTCGACCACCCCGGCCAGCAGCGCCGCCACGGCCACCGCGCCGGCCGGCTCCACCACCTGCTTGCCGCGTTCCAGCAGCATCAGCAGCGCCCGGGAGATGTCCTCCTCGGAGACGGTGACGATCTCGTCGACCAGCTTGCGGACGTGGGTGAAGGTGATCTCGCCGGGGCGGCCCACCGCGATGCCGTCCGCGATCGTGGCGAAGGACGGCAGCCGGACCGGCTCGCCGGCGACCAGCGAGGGCGGGAAGGCCGCCGCGCTGGCCGCCTGGACCCCGATCACGCGGACGTCGGGGCGCAGCGCCTTGGCGGCGACGGCGATGCCCGAGATCAGGCCGCCACCACCCACACCCGTGATGATGGTCTTCACGTCCGGGCACTGTTCGAGGATCTCCAACGCCACGGTGCCCTGGCCGGCGATCACGTGGGGATGGTCGAACGGGTGGATCAGCACCGCGCCGGTGCGCTCGGCGAAGGTCTGCGCCGCGACCAGGGACTCGTCCACCGTGTTGCCGACGAGTTCGATCTGGGCGCCGTACCCCTTGGTGGCGGCGACCTTCGGCAGCGGCGCGTTGACCGGCATGAAGACCGTGGCGTGGGTGCCGACCAGGCCGGCGGCGAGCGCCACCCCCTGCGCGTGGTTGCCCGCGCTCGCCGCGACCACGCCGCGTTCCCGTTCCTCGGCGGAGAGCCGGGAGATTCGCACGTACGCGCCGCGCACCTTGTACGACCCGGCCCGCTGCAGGTTCTCGCACTTGAGCCAGGTGGGGCCGCCGAGCGCGGCGCTCAACGGCCGGGAGGGCTCCAGCGGGGTGGTGCGGGTGACGCCGGCGAGCAGTTCCCGCGCAGCCTGTACGTCGGCGAGACCGACCAGTTCCGTCATGCCCCGATCGTGCCACCCGCCCCCGGTGCGGGCGGCGGCGACGCCACGGTCGTCACGCGGCGGTCGGCGACCCCGTGCCGACCCGGGGGTAACCGGGGGCGTGCCGCGACCAGGGCGCCTGCATCTCGAACTGGCCGGCGACGCCGAGCAGCAGCAGCTCCGAGCCGGGCGGGCCGATCAGCTGGGCGGCGACCGGCAGTCCGTCCGGGCGCCGGCCGACCGGCACCACGATGGACGGCAGGCCGGCGATGTTCCACGGCGCGGCGTACGGGGCGTACCGGATGTTCGCCTTCATGTTGGCCAGCCAGGACCGGCCGGACCAGGCGGCGGCCTCCGGGGGCGGGCCGGCCAGCGCCGGGGTGAGCAGCAGGTCGACCGAGTGGTCGGTGAAGAAGCCGATCGAGCGGTCCCGCCAGGCGGCCCGGTCGGCCTCCCGGACGTACCCCCGGCGCTGCGCCCACTCGCCGAGCGCGACGTGCCGACGGCTACGGCGCTGGAGCTGGCGCGGCGCGATGCCCGCCGCCCGGACGTCGGCGGCCGCGGCCGCGAACCAGGTGGCGATGCCCTGGAGGCCGAGGGCGGTCGGGTAGACCGGGTCGGCGGGGACGGTGTCGTGGCCGGCGGCGGCGAGCAGCCGGCCGGCGGCGGCCACCGCGTCCCGGTTCGAGGCGTCCGGCGAGACGCCGCGCACCGGGGAGCGCAGCGAGACGCCCACCCGCAGCCGGGGCGGCGGGACCAGTTTCTCCTGCCGGCGGCCGGCGAGCACCTGGAAGCCGACCGCGGCGTCGGCGACGGTGGTGGTCAGCATGCCGTGCTCGGTGAGGCCGAACCAGTCCTCCGCGCCGAGCTGGCAGGGCACCACGCCGCGGCCGGGCTTGAGCCCGACCAGGCCGCAGCAGGCCGCCGGAATGCGGATCGAGCCGAGACCGTCGTTGCCGTGCGCGATCGGCACCAGCCCGGCGGCCACCGCGGCGGCCGCGCCGCCGGAGGATCCGCCGGGGGTGCGCCGCAGGTCCCACGGGTTGCGGGTCACCGCGGAGTCGTCGTCGGTGAGCGCCCAGAGGCCGAGCTCCGGCATCCGGGTCACCCCGAGGATCACCGCGCCGGCGCCCCGCAGCCGCCGCACCACCTCGTGGTCGGCCTCCGCGACGCCGGTACGCACCGCCGCCGACCCGTTCCAGGTGGGCAGGCCGGCGACGGGGGTGTTCTCCTTGACCGCGACGGGGACGCCGGCCAACGGCAGGTTGGCCAGTTCCTCCTGCTCGTCGACCTTCTCCGCCTCGGTGATCGCCTCCCCGCCGCGTACCGCGCGGAACGCGGCGAGGTCGGCGTCGACCCGGGCGATGTGGTCCAGGTGGTCGGCGACGACCTGGGTGGCCGAGACGTCGCCCCGGCGTACGCCCCGGGCGATCTGCTTGGCGGTCGCCCCCACCCAGGTCGGCATGATGTCCTGCACGGCCACCCCTCCCCAGCCCGCGGTCAGCCCAGCGCCTGCTCCAGATCAGCGAGCAGGTCGTCGACCGTCTCGATGCCGACAGACAGTCGCACGAGATCGCCGGGAACTTCAAGCGGCGAGCCGGCAGCACTTGCGTGTGTCATCCGACCCGGGTGCTCGATCAGGGACTCCACGCCGCCGAGCGACTCGGCGAGCACGAAGAGCTTGGCCCGGTTGCAGATCTCCACGGCGTGCTCCTCGCCGCCCGACGCGCGGAACGAGATCATGCCGCCGAACCGGCGCATCTGCTTGGCGGCCACCTCGTGCCCCGGGTGCGACGGCAGGCCCGGGTAGATGACCTGGGCGACCTTGGCGTGCCCGTCCAGGTACGCAGCGATCCGCTCGGCGTTGTCGCAGTGCCGGTCCATCCGTACCCCGAGGGTCTTGATGCCGCGCAGGGTGAGCCAGGCGTCGAACGGGCCGTTGATCGCGCCCATCGCGTTCTGGTGGTAGCGCAGCTCGTCGCCGAGGCCGGCGTCGGCGGCGATCAGCGCGCCACCGACCACGTCGGAGTGCCCGCCGACGTACTTGGTGGTCGAGTGGACCACCACGTCCGCGCCGTGCGCGATGGGCTGCTGAAGGTACGGCGAGGCGAAGGTGTTGTCGACCGCCAGCAGCGCGCCGGCGTCGTGGGCGACGGCGGCCAGGGTGGCGATGTCGGCGATGCCGAGCAGCGGGTTGGTGGGCGTCTCCACCCAGACGATCTTCGTGGTGCCGGGGCGGATCGCGGCCCGGACGGCGTCGACGTCCGAGACCTTCGCCGGGGTGTAGTCCAGCCCCCAACGCTCGGCGACCCGGGCGAAGAGCCGGTACGTGCCGCCGTACGCGTCGTCCGGGATCACCACGTGGTCACCCGGCTTGCAGACGGTGCGCAGCAGGGTGTCCTCGGCGGCCAGGCCGCTGGCGAAGGCGAGCCCGACCGGTCCGCCCTCCAGCGCGGCCAGGCACTCCTGGAGGGCGTCGCGGGTGGGATTGCCGGATCGGCTGTACTCGTAGCCCTGCCGGGGCGCGCCGACGGCGTCCTGGGCGTAGGTGCTGGTCTGGTAGATCGGTGGGATCACCGCGCCGGTCCGGGCCTCCGGGTCCTGGCCGGCGTGGATGGCGAGCGTCTCGAAGCCGTGACTCATTCCGCAGACGTTAGTCCGCCGGTTGGTCGGGCCGGGCGGAACCCGGGGTGACCCGCTCCGCATGGCGGCGGGGCCGCCCCGCCGCGCGCTCCGCCCCTGTCCCGGGCGACCCGACTCTGCCCCGGGCAACCCGCTGCGGCCGTGAGCGCTGGTCGGGTTGCCGGCGGCGACGACTCGGGCAGCATCGGGTGCGCCAGGCCACCAGAAAGGGGCCGGATCGACGCGGTGCGGGCGACCGGCCGGGCGCCTAACCTGGCCCGATGAGCGGGTGCGTGTTCTGCGGGATCGTGGCGGGCGAGGTGCCGGCGTTCCGGGTGGCCGACGAGCCGGACGGGGTGGCCTTCCTGGACACCCGGCCGGTCTTCAAGGGGCACGTGCTGGTCATCCCCCGCACCCACCTGATCACCCTGTCGGACCTGCCGAAGGAGGATCTGGCCGGCTACTTCGGCCTGGTCCAGCGGGTCGCCGTGGCGGTGGAGTCCGGCCTGGGGGCCGGTGGGACGTTCGTGGCGCAGAACAACCGGGTGTCCCAGTCCGTCCCGCACCTGCACACCCACGTGGTGCCGCGGACGAAGGGCGACGGCCTGCGCGGCTTCTTCTGGCCCCGCCACCGGTACGCCGACGACGCCGAGGCCGGGAGGTACGCCGACGCCGTCACCGCCGGCCTCTCCTCTGCCTGAGAAGCATCGATGGGTAGGAGACGGCCCAAACCAGGGCCTCGGCAGGGTCGTGAGGCGTCCGGCTCGAGTGGTTGGCGTAGACGCGCCCCTTGGTGTGGCAGCGGGGCGGGCATGGCCGTTTCAAAAGATGACCTTGGACCCCGACCTGCTGGCCATAGTCAGCCGTGTGGCCGGCTATGCACATTTGCGATCTTCCTGCGCTCGCTCTCTGGCTGATTTACTGAACACTGATCTTCAGAATTCGCATTTTCTGGAAGCCGATGATGCCGGGGGCGCGCGAGGAATTCCCACCGGTAAACCGGTTGTCGGTTTCGCTACATGTCCGCTACCAGACCGCGGGATACCGAACACTACCCGAATGCGGTCAACTGGCGACACCGACCAACGAGAGTGGGAACGATGGGCGAAGTGGTTACGGATCGAATTCGAAGACACCCGGTGCTCTCCGATTTCTGCGAGCCGCTGCCACGGCTGGCAGCGGCGGAAAACGGAGATCCGGCCAGCAGCGTCAACCGATTTGGTGAGCTTCTCCGTACCTATCCCAAGCCGGTATCCGTGGGTTTCCGGATCACCGGGGACGCGGTGCGCTACTGGCGCCTGCTGGTGGGTCCGGCTGGGTTCACGGTTGCGGAGGAGCCGGCGGAGCGCGGTGGTTCGGCGCAGCCGGACATCGAGGTCATCGCCGGCGAACAGACCTGGCGGCGGCTCGCCGAGGGTGGCCTGTCGCCCATGGCCGCGATGCTCGCTGGGCAGCTGCGCTTCCGCGGCAACGTGGCGCTCGCCAGCCATGTTGTCCGTCATCTGCGGAGCGTCGGCGCTGCGCTGCCCGGAAAGGAATAGAGATGTCAAGCCAGACCGGCAAGGTCAAGTGCATCCTCATCGAAGACGACGTCGCTATGACCAAGGTCGAGTCGGCCGACGGTAGCGCCGAAACGTTCATCCTGTGGTCGCAGCCGAACCCTGAGCCTGCGGTGCACATCCGCGTCATGCAGAGCAACTGGATCTCGCTGTTGCGCGAGGCGATGGCGAGTGACCTGGACGTCACGGTCGTCGGTGACAACGACACCTCGGCGTACGTCACGAGCGTCCAACTCGGTCAGCTCACATGAACGGCGGCCGGCCAAGGGTCCGCGAGGAGTCCGAACACTGGTACGTCGACAAGCTTCGTGGCATTCGGCTTTCCTTTCGGCCGGTGCCGGACGAGTTCCTGGTGACTTTCACCGAGGGCCTCGGCGACGACGCCCTTGCCCGTCTCGTCGAGGCTCCGCAGGTGCGGTCACTGAGCCGTGGTGCGAATCTCCAACGCGGCTTCGCGGCCATCCATCCTTCCCCGGGTCTGACCGTGGCCGACGTGGTGGCGGGAGTGGGATCGATCGCCAATGCATCCCCGGTGTTCACCGACGCAGAAGGTCACGCGCGATTCTTCCTTCCCGACGAGTTCACGGTGCAGTTCCGCCGAAACGTATCCTCGCCCGAAGCCGCGGAAATCATCGAGCATGAGGGTGGCAGGGTGCTGGTGCGGCAGCGTACTCCCGGTTACTACACGGTGGCCGTGCCCGATGGCGCGGGACTGTTCGCCACGGTCCGGCGCTTCACCGAGCTGCCCGAGGTGGTGTTCGCCGAGCCCAGCGAGGCGGGCTTCAACGACCTTCTCTACATTCCCGACGACCCGGATTTCGGCCTGCTGTGGGGGCTGTGGAATGTCGGCCAGCTGGTGAACAACTCAGCGGGACTTCCAGGCAATGACATTGCCGCCACCCGGGCCTGGAATCTGCACCGCGGCGACCCGAACGTGATCGTCGCGGTGCTCGATACCGGTGCCGACCTCGATCATCCCGACCTCGCGGCCAACCTCCTGCCGCGTGGCTCTGAGGACTGGGACTTCGCCGACGGCGCGGACAAGTCCCCGACCGACGAGGACGGGCATGGCACGCATGTCGCCGGTACGGCCACTGCCGTCGACAATGGAACCGGCGTGATCGGGGTCGCCCCGGGGTGCCGTGTCATGCCGTTGCGGCTCGACCTCGCAGCCGGCATGAATCAGAACCGTGCCGACGCCATCAACTATGTCGCGGACCAGTCGGACGCCCATCCCGAGCGGCGCTACGTCGTCAATTGCAGTTGGCGTACGAGCGGTGACCACGCGGGTATTCGCAACGCCATCGCCAACGCGGTGAACGATCACAACGTCTTGGTGTGTTTTGCGGCCGGCAACGACGACGTCAACACCGACTCTTCGCCGCAGTACCCGGGGGTTTACCCCGAGGTCATAGCGGTCGCCGCCCTCGACCAGTACGGCGGCAAGGCAAGTTTCTCGAACTTCGGCACGAACGTCGACGTGTGCGCACCCGGCACCAACGTTTACTCGACGTATCCCGACAACACGTACACCTTTCTCGACGGGACGTCGATGGCCGCTCCGCACGTCACCGGACTGGCTGCCCTGACCTGGTCGGCCAATCTGGGGCTGTCCAACGCCGAGGTGCGCCGGATCATCGAGGACTCGTGTGTCAGCGTCGACGCCCTCAACCCGGCTTTCGCCGGGCTACTCGGCCGAGGCCGGATCAACGCCTACGAGGCGGTGACCCGCGCCCAGTACGTCGGTGAGTATGTGCCGTCGGTGCCGGCGTTGACCTGACGCCCCGAGGTCCGTGGCGGGGGTGGGTAGGAGTCCTCCGGCGGGGAGGTAGCCGGTCGGCTGCACGGCGGCCGAGGTCAAGGCGATCAAAGGCGACGACGGCACCTGACGGAGCGGCCGGAGACGGGTGACCGACTACTCCAGGAGCCGATACAGAAGGCGGCCGCCAGGCTGAACGAGCGAGGGGCGGGTAAGGAACTCCGACCCGGCGGTGTTGCACGCGGGGAAGAGGTACGAGAGGAGTCCCACCGTGTTCCTTCGCCGTATGAAGGCCGAGCTGCCCACCCCCGACCAGGCCCTGCCGGGTCGCCCGATCGCGATGCCGATCGGTGACCGGCACGAGGTGCTGGCATCGTCGCTCAAGGGGCCGTTCCCGGAGGGTTCCCGGGTCGCGGTCTTCGGCATGGGCTGTTTCTGGGGCGCCGAGCGGCTGTTCTGGACGCTGCCGGGCGTGCTGACCACGTCCGCCGGCTACGCGGGCGGCGTGACGCCGAACCCGACGTACGAGGAGGTCTGCTCGGGCCGGACCGGGCACGCCGAGGTGGTCCAGGTGGTCTACGACCCCGCGAAGATCAGCTACGAGGACCTGCTCAAGATCTTCTGGGAGAACCACGACCCGACCCAGGGCATGCGCCAGGGCAACGACGTCGGCACCCAGTACCGCTCGGCGATCTACACGACGACCGACGAGCAGCTGACCACCGCCCAGGCGTCGCGGGACGCGTTCGCGCCGATCGTGGCGCGGGCCGGCAAGGGTGAGATCACCACGGAGATCGCGCCGCTGGGTGACTACTTCTTCGCCGAGGACTATCACCAGCAGTACCTGGCGCCGACGAAGAACCCGAACGGCTACTGCAACCACGGCCCGAACGGGCTGAGCTGCCCCGTCGGCGTGGCCCGTACCGCCGGCTGAGCGACCTGTTGTCCGGTTCCGGGCCTGCGGTGATTGTCACACCGCGGGCCCGGTCCGATTCGGGCACCGGGCGGGGCCGGGACAGGAAAACCACCGCGCACGAAGGCCCGGCTCGCGGTTGGCGCGCATCCTAGCAAGGACGTAACACCAACGACATCGTCCCAACAGGCGAAGCGCAACAACCTCTGGCAGCATTGCCTGCCATGTGCGGACTTGCGGGAGAGTTCCGCCGTGACGGTTCACGCGCCGATGTGGCGGCGGTGGAGCGCATGGCGGCCACGATGAGCGACCGGGGGCCCGACGACAGCGGGGTCTGGTCCCAGGGGGCCACAGCCCTCGGGCACCGACGCCTGAAGATCATCGACCTCTCCCCGGCCAGCGGCCAGCCGCTGGTCGACGCCGGCGCCGGCCTGAGCGGCGTCTTCAACGGCTGCATCTACAACTACCGCGAGCTGCGCGAGGAGTTGCAGGCCAAGGGGCACCGCTTCTTCTCCACCGGCGACAGCGAGGTCGTGATCAAGGCGTACGCCGAGTGGGGGCTCGACTTCGTCGACCACCTGATCGGCATGTTCGCAGTGGCGATCAGCGAGCGGGACACCGGCCGGCTGGTACTGGCCCGGGACCGGCTCGGCGTCAAGCCGCTCTACCTGGCCGAGACGCCGGGCGTGGTGCGCTTCGCCAGCACCCTGCCGGCCCTGCTCGCCGGCGGTGGCGTCGACACCTCGATCGACCCGGTCGCGCTCGCGCACTACCTCAGCTTCCACAGCATCGTGCCGCCGCCGCGGACCATCCTGCGCGGCGTCACCAAGCTCCCCCCGGCCACCGTGCGGGTCTACGAACCGGACGGCCGCAGCCACGAGCGGGTCTACTGGGACCCCTCCTTCACCCGGGCCGCCGAGCGGGCCGACTGGTCCGAGCAGGACTGGCAGGACGCCCTGCTGGAATCGCTGACCACGGCGGTACGCCGCCGGATGGTCGCCGACGTGCCGGTCGGCGTACTCCTCTCGGGCGGCCTGGACTCCAGCCTGGTGGTCGCGCTGCTCGCCGGCGAGGGGCAGACCGGCCTCTCCACCTTCTCCATCGGCTTCGACGCGGTCGGCGGCCGGGAGGGCGACGAGTTCGTCTACTCCGACCTGGTCGCGAAGACCTTCGGCACCGACCACCACCAGCTCCGGGTGGCCGCCCAGGACCTGGTGCCGCCGCTCGAGGCCGCCGTCGCCGCGATGAGCGAGCCGATGGTCAGCCATGACTGCGTCGCCTTTTACCTGCTCAGCCAGGAGGTGTCGAAGCACGTCAAGGTGGTCCAGTCCGGCCAGGGCGCGGACGAGATCCTCGGCGGCTACCACTGGTACCCGCCGCTGGCCGGGATCGACCGGGAGCAGGCGCTCGAGACGTACGCGAAGGCGTTCTTCGACCGGGACGCGGCCGGGCTGGCCCGGGTGCTCAACCCGGACTGGCTGGCCGACGGCGACCCGGCGCGGGAGTTCGTGGCGGCGCACCTGGGCCGGGCGGGGGCGCAGACCGCGGTCGACGCCGGCCTGCGGATCGACACCCAGATCATGCTGACCGACGACCCGGTCAAGCGGGTCGACAACATGACCATGGCGCACGGGCTGGAGGCCCGGGTGCCGTTCCTCGACCACGAGTTCGTCGAGCTGGCCGCGAGTTGCCCGCCGGAGCTGAAGCTCGCCCAGGGCGGCAAGGGCGTGCTCAAGGAGATCGGCCGCCGGGTGCTGCCGCACGAGGTGATCGACCGGCCCAAGGGCTACTTCCCGGTCCCGGGCCTCACCCACCTGGAGGGCAAGCTCCTCGACCGGGTACGCGACGCGCTCTCCGCGCCCGCGGCCCGGCGTCGCGACCTGTTCCGCGCCGACTACGTCGACGCGCTGCTCGCCGACCCGAACGCCGAACTCACCCCGTTGAACGGAAACAAGCTGTGGCAACTGGGACTCCTGGAAATGTGGCTCCAGAGCCACGGAATCGACTGACCATGTCGGACACCCTCGCCACCGGCACGGCGCGCAACGACCGGGAGCGGGTGCTCGGCCGGCGCCGGGAGCACGTCGGCCCGGGCGGCGACCCGGTCGCCCCGGGCACGCCGGAGCCGCGCACCCCCGCCACCGGCCCGGACGAAATGGTGCTGGACTGCGGCTGGGGCCGGCTGGTCTTCGGCCAGACCTTCACCGACCAGGCCGCCGTCGCCGCCGTCCTGCGCTCCGAGGCGGCCGGCGCCCGGGACATCTGCATCTACCTGCGCGACCCGCACGTGCTGGTCTCCCGGCTGCCGGACGAGCTGTTCATCGACCCGTCGCTGACGTACCGGCTGCCGCTGGGCGAGCGGCGGCCGGCGGCCACCGACGGCGGCCCGGAGATCCCCGGGCTGGTGATCCGCCCGCTGCGCGACGCCGACGACGCGGACGCGGTGAACCGGATCTACGCCCGCAACGGCATGGTGACCGCCCCGGTCGAGGTGCTGGTCGACAACGCCGGCACCGACCGCTTCCTGCACCTGGTGGCCGAGGCGGCCACCGGGGAGATCGTCGGCACCATCACCGGCGTCGACCACGTGGCGGTCTTCGCCGACCCGGAGAACGGCGCCAGCCTGTGGTGCCTGACCGTCGACTTCAACCACGCCCCGCCCGGCACCGGCCAGGCACTGCTGACCGCCCTGGCCGACCGGCTGGACGAGCGCGGGCGGGCCTTCGTGGACCTGTCGGTGCTCGCCGAGAACTCCGGCGCGATCCGGCTGTACGAGCGGCTCGGCTTCCACCGCACCGCCACGCTCTGCGTGAAACGGAAGAACCCGATCAACGAGCGGCTCTTCCTGCCCGCCACCCCGGAGGGGTACGACGAGCTCAACCCGTACGCGAAGATCATCGCGGACGAGGCGATGCGCCGCGCCATCCGGGTGGAGGTCACCGACCCGCACTGGGGTGAGCTGCGGCTGACCAACGGCGGGCGGACCATCCACACCCGGGAGTCACTCTCCGAGCTGACCTCGGCGGTGGCCATGAGCCGCTGCGACGACAAGCGGGTCACCCGGCGGATCCTCACCGAGGCGGGCCTGTCGGTGCCGCGCGGTCGCACCGCCACCGGCGAGCCGGACGACCTCGCGTTCCTGGAGGAATTCGGGCCGGTGGTGGTCAAGCCGGCCCGCGGCGAGCAGGGCAACGGCATCACCGTCGGGGTACGCACCGCCGAGGCGCTGACCGCCGCGGTCGAGCTGGCCCGCCGGTTCTGCCCGGACGTGCTGATCGAGGAGCTGCGTTCCGGCGAGGACCTGCGGGTCGTCGTCATCGACCACGAGGTGGTGGCCGCCGCCGTCCGCCGGCCGGCCCAGGTCACCGGCGACGGCGTGCACGACATCACCGAGCTGATCGAGCGGCAGAGTCGCCGCCGGGCGGCCGCCACCGGCGGCGAGTCCCGGATCCCGATCGACGACATGACCCGCGAGGTGGTGGCGGAGGCCGGGCACCGGATGCACGACGTGCTGCCCGAGGGGGAGGTGCTGGCCGTACGCCGGACCGCCAACCTCCACACCGGTGGCACAATCCACGACGTGACGGCCGAACTGCACCCCGCGATCGCCGAAGCCTGCGTGGCCGCGAGCCGGGCCCTGGACATCCCGGTGACCGGGCTGGACCTGCTGGTCCCCGCGCCCGACCGGTCCGAGCACGTCTTCATCGAGGCCAACGAGCGGCCGGGGCTGGCCAACCACGAGCCGCAGCCGACCGCGGAGCGCTTCGTGGACCTGCTCTTCCCGGGCACCCGCGCCCCGCAGCGGCTCTGGAGCCCGGCCGGTCCGGGAGGGGCGGCGTGAGCCCCAAACCCCTGGAGATCGACCTGGAGTACCTGCGCCAGGTGCTGCTGGAACTGCTGGAGATCCCGAGCCCGTCGGGGCGTACCGACCACGTGCAGCAGTACGTGGGCGAACGCCTCTCCGCGCTCGGCATCCCGTCCACGCTGACCCGGCGCGGGGCGCTCAGCGCCTGCCTGCCGGGCCCCCGGGCGACCGGCGCCGACCGGGCGATCGTGGTGCACACCGACACCATCGGCGGCATGGTGAAGCGGCTCAAGGAGAACGGCCGGCTGGAGCTGAAGACCATCGGCACGCACAGCGCCCGGTTCGCCGAGGGCGCCCACGTGCGGATCTTCACCGACGACCTGGACCGGGTGATCACCGGTCAGGTGCTGCCGCTCAAGGCGAGTGGGCACCGCTACAACGACGACGTCGACCTCCAGGGCGTCGGCTGGGAGCAGGTCGAGGTCCGGGTGGACGAGCCGGTCGACGACATCGCCGGCCTGCGCGGGCTCGGCATCGACGCCGGCGACTTCGTGGCGTTCCTGCCCAACCCGATGATCACCCCGAGCGGGTACGTGAAGTCCCGGCACCTGGACGACAAGGCCGGCGTGGCCGCGGTACTGACCGCGTTCAAGGCGATGGTCGACGCCGGGATCACCCCGGCGGTCACCGCGCACCTGCTGGTCACCGTCACCGAGGAGATCGGCCACGGCGCCAGCCACGGCCTGGACCCGGACGTCGCCGAGATCGTCTCGGTGGACGCCGCGGTGGTCGCCCCCGGGCAGCAGTCCCGGGAGGACGCCGCCACCCTGGCGATGGGTGACGGCGTCGGCCCGTTCGACTACCACCTCACCCGCAACCTCGCCTCGATCGCCCGGGAGCACGGGGTGGAGCTGGTCCGGGACGTCTTCGAGTACTACCGCTCCGATGTCGCGGCGGCCGTCGAAGCGGGCGCGCACGCCCGGGTGGCGCTGCTCGGCTTCGGTGTGGACGCCACCCACGGGCACGAGCGCACCCACCTGGAGGGGTTGCGTCACCTCACCCAGTTGCTCTGTCTCTACCTGCAGAGCGACCTGGTCTTCCCCGAGTGGGACGCCGAGCCGGAGGGCGACCTGGCGGACTTCCCGTCGCTGGCCGTGCAGCCGGCCTCCGAGGAAGGGCCGCGCGAGGGGCCGATCGGCATCGCCGAGATCTCCTGACGCCCGGCGCCGGTTCGCTCAGCCCCCGTCGAGCGTGCCGGCGCTCCCGTCGGGCGGGCCAGCGCTTTCCCCCGCCGCCGGGGGGACGGACGGGGCCGCCTCCTGCGGGTCGAGCACCAGGCGGGTCATCCGGGCGAGCCAGACGGCCCCGATGACGGCGAGGAACACCCGCATCAGCACGCCGTACCAGCGGTCCGGCCAGGGCGCGCCAAAGACCGCGCTGAGCAGGAGCCCGGCCAGCAGCAGGTCGCCGACGGCCCGCGGGACCGGCCAGCGTCGAGCGGCGTCCTCGACCCGCCGGTCCTGGGTGAGGAAGTAGTCCAGCCAGACCACCACCGCCAGCCAGGTGTACGGGGAGGCGAGGACCCGACCGGCGGCAGCCACCAGGTCGCCGGTCGCCTGGCCGGCGCCGAGGATCAGGGGTCCGAGCAGCAGGGCCAGTCCCACCGGCAGGAGTGACGCTCGGGACGGCGTGGGGTGGCGCGCCCGCGGCGCGGTGAAGACGGCCAACCCGATCGGCAGCGCGAGCGCCAGGTCGCCCACCCACCCGTCGATCTTCCCGTCGAGCCACTGAGCCAGGGCGGGGCCGGGGAAACCGCAGCCCTCGATGGGGGTGCGGACGGCGGCCGGACGGTGAACGCCGAGCATCGCCCCGCCGGCGGCCATTCCCGTCGGCTCTGTGATCGAAATCCGTTGCCGACGCCGTCGGAGAGTGGATAGCGTGGCGGTACACGGGAAAGGAGGTGGTCCAGACTTGTATAGCAATCGGACTCGTGAGGTGGCTGTCCGCTAGCCGCTGTCCTCGACAGTGAAATACCGTCCGCCGCGAGGCGGGCACAGTGCACCATCGTCGAGACCGTGTGGCAGCGGTGCGGCGAATCCACGACAGCCACCCGACCCCCGGGGTGCCGACCCAGTCCAGTCGGCCCGCGCGCGAGCGCGGAAGCCCCGGGGGTCGCTTCATGTACGGAGGAAGACCGTGTCGATGCGGGAGCTGGTGGTGCTGGGGACGGCCAGCCAGGCCCCCACCCGGCTGCGCAACCACAACGGGTACGTGCTGCGCTGGGACGACGAGGTCATCCTGTTCGACCCGGGCGAGGGCAGCCAGCGGCAACTCCTGCACACCGGCGTCACCGCCACCGACCTGACCCGGATCTGCGTCACCCACTTCCACGGCGACCACTGCCTCGGCCTGCCCGGCACCATCCAGCGGCTCTCCCTGGACCGGGTGCCGCACCCGGTGGCGGTGCACTTCCCCGCCGGCGGCGCCGAGTACTTCGCCCGGCTGCGCCACGCCAGCTCCTTCTACGAGACCGCCGAGCTGGCCGTCGAGCCGATCGAGGCGGACGGGCAGCGGATCACCCTGGGCGTCGGCACGCTGGAGGCCCGCCGGCTGCGGCACCCGATCGAGACGTACGGCTACCGGCTGGTCGAGCCGGACGGCTGCCGGATGCTGCCGGAGCAGCTCGCCGCGTACGGGATCGCCGGTCCGGCGGTCGGTGAGCTGCTCCGCGTCGGCCACCTCGACGTCGACGGGCGTCGCGTCACCCGCGACGAGGTGAGCGTGACCCGACCGGGCCAGCGGTTCGCCTTCGTGATGGACACCGGCCTCTGCGACGGGGTGTACGCCCTCGCCGAGCACGCCGACCTGCTGGTCATCGAGTCGACCTTCCTGGAGTCGGAGGCCGCCCTCGCCGCCGAGGTCGGCCACCTGACCGCGGCGCAGGCCGCGCGGGTCGCCACCGAGTCGGGGGTACGCCGGCTCGTGCTCACCCACTTCTCCCAGCGGTACGCCGACCCGCGCCGCTTCCACGACGAGGCCCGCGCCCACTTCGACGGCGACCTGGTGATCGCCGAGGACCTGATGACCGTGCAGGTCCCGCCCCGCCGGGTAGCCTCGGCCGGATGACCCTCACGCTGCGTCCCGCCACCGACGCCGACCTGATGCCGGTCGGCGACCTGCACCAGCGCTCCCGGGTGGCGGCGTACTCGTCGTTCCTGCCGGCGGAGTCGCTGGCCGAGCCGGCGCCCGGGGCGCTGGGCCGGTACTGGTCGGAACGGGTCGGCTGGGAGCGCGACGACCATCGGATGACCGTCGCCGAGCGGGACGGCCGACTGGTCGGCTTCAGCTACCTCGGCCCGGACGACGAGCGCGAGCCGGCGACCGGGCTGCTCAACGCCATCCACCTCGACCCCGACGAGCGGGGCCGGGGCACCGGCCGGGCGCTGATGATCGACGCGCTGGACGCCATGCGTGCCCGCGGCTGGACCCGGGCGGCGCTCTGGGTGGTGGAGGGGAACACGCCCGCCCGGCGCTTCTACGAGCGCGGCGGCTGGACGTTCACCGGTGTCGGCCGCGACGAGCACATCGGCAGCGTCCCCGTCCGGCAGCTGCGGTACGCCCGTTCGCTCTGAGCTGATCCGGGCATGCCCGTCGATCCGGCGGCGTTGCCGGCTGCATGGACATCGAGCATACCGAGCGGGCGGAGGACGCCGCGCTCGACGCGTACTCCCGGGTGGTCACCGGGGTGGCGGCCCGGGTGCTGCCCAGCGTGGCCGCCCTGTCGGTGCGGACCGCGCGCGGCGCGGGCGCCGGCTCGGCGGTCACCGTGGGCACCGAGGGCCTGCTGCTGACCAGCGCCCACGTGGTGCAGGGCGCCCGGGACGGGACGGCCACCTTCGGCGACGGCACCGAGGCCCGGTTCCGGGTGGTCGGCGCCGATCCCCTCTCCGACCTCGCGGTGCTGCGGGTCGAGGAGGCGACCGTGCCGCCGGTGGAGTTGGGCGACGCGGACGCCCTGCGGATCGGCCAGTTGGTGGTCGCGGTGGGCAACCCGATGGGGCTGGCCGGGTCGGTGACCGCCGGGGTGGTCTCCGGGCTGGGCCGGTCGCTGCCGGCCCGGGACGGGCGGGTGACCCGGCTGATCGAGGACGTCATCCAGACCGACGCCGCGCTCAATCCGGGCAACTCCGGCGGCGCGCTGGCCGACTCGGCGGGCCGGGTGATCGGGGTGAACACCGCGGTCGCCGGCTACGGCCTCGGCCTGGCCGTGCCGATCAATACCACCACCCGCCAGATCATCGCCGACCTGACCGCCGACGGCCGGGTACGCCGGGCATGGCTCGGCGTCGCCGGGGCACCGGTCCCGCTGCCGCCGGAGATCGCCGCCCGGACCGGCCAGCGGCGCGGGCTACGGGTGGTCGAGGTGGTGCCGGGCAGCCCCGCCGGCCTCGCCGGGATCTACCTCGGCGACGTGATCCTCTCCGCCGGCGGCCGGCCGGTGCGGGACGGCCAGGGCCTGCAACGGCTGATGCTCGGCTCGGCGATCGGCGCCCGGCTGCCGGTCACCGTGCTGCGCAAGGGCGCCTTCGTCGACGTGGTCGCGGTGCCGACCGAGCTGGCCCGATAAGCCATCAGGCCCCGTCCTGGTCGGAGTCCGCCGAGAAGACGATCACGCCAAGGTAACCGCCCTGCTCCTCGGTCACCTTCAGCAGCATGCTGTCCCGGTAGATCGAGTCGTTGTCGTTGAAGGTGTCCCGGCCGGTGTGCGCGGCGTACGGCTGGGCGGCGAAGACCCTGCTGTTGAGCGCCTCGTCGAACATCAACTGGGTGGTGAGCACCCGCTGGTCGCCGACGTGCACCATGGCGTGGATGTGCACCGTCCGGCCCCGGTACCAGCCCGGCCAGACGGTGGTGAACTCCACGATCCCGTCGGCATTGGTGACCTGCGCCCCGCGCAGGTAGCGCTTGTCGTCGGTCGGCGTCAGGTCGGCCGCCTGCCCGCCGCCGGGGCTGCCACCCGGGGCGCCGGCCGGCGGGGCGCCGCCCGGGGCGCCGTTACCGCCCGGGGCGCCGCCCGCGCCGCTGGACTGGGCCTCCGCGCCCGAGTAGAGGCCCGCCGCGTCGCAGTGCCAGATCTCCACCACTGCGTCGGCCAGCGGGCCGCACCGCTCGCTGTCCTGCACCCGGATCGCCAGCCGGAGCCGGGTCCCCTCGCGGTCCTCCCGGAGGTCACTGCGGATCTTGTCGGCGTCGAAGTAGTACGGCCCCTGGGTGGTGTCCGCCGTCAGCGTGCAGGTGTTCGCGCCGGAGAAGAGCGAGGTCAGGTCGTGGGCCGTGGTGGCCTGCGGGCTGACGGTCGCCCCGGTCGACGTGGTGACCGTGCCGCCGCCGTCCCGACCGCAGGCGGCCAGCAGGCCGGCGAGCCCGACCGAACCGATGCCCGCGATGATCCGGCGCCGGCTGACCCGCTGCCCCTCGTGGTGGTCGTGCTGCGTCATCAGGTCCTCCCGACCTCGGTGGCGGATCGTTCGATCCACCGCCGACGCTAGGAAGCGGACATCCGGCGCGGCTGTGCCCTCGTTGTGCCCCCGCTGTGCGTTCCGGCGGCCCGGTACGACGACACGGGGCCTCCTCCCGGTCCGGAAGGAGGCCCCGCGGTACGTCGTCGGGTCAGCGCGCGCCGAGGTGCGCCAGCAGGTCCTGCCGGGTCAGCACGCCCTTCGGCTTGCCGTCCACCAGCACCAGGGCGGCGTCCGACTTCTCCAGCAGGCCGACGGCCTCGCTGACCGGCTGGCCGCCACCGATCATCGGCAGCGGCTCGGTCATGTGCCGCTCGATGGTGTCGTGCAGGTGCGCCTGGCCGGTGAAGAGCGCGTCGAGCAGGTCCTTCTCGGCGATCGAGCCGGCCACCTCACCGGTCACCACCGGCGGCTCGGCCTTGAGCACCGGGAGCTGCGAGACGCCGTACTCGCGCATGTAGTCGATCGCGTCGCGGACCGTCTCGGTCGGGTGCACGTGCACCAGCTCGGGCAGGCCGCCCGGCTTGCCGGCCAGCGCGTCGGCAACGGTCGGCTCGGCGCCCGAGTTGTCCAGGAAGCCGTACCGGGCCATCCACTTGTCGTTGAAGATCTTCGACAGGTAGCCCTTGCCGCTGTCCGGCAGCAGCACCACGACCACGTCGTCCGGGCCGGCCTTGCGGGCCACCTCCAGGGCGGCCACCACGGCCATCCCGCAGGAGCCGCCGACCAGCAGCCCCTCCTCGCGGGCCAGCCGCCGGGTCATCTCGAAGGACTCCTTGTCGGAGACCTCCACGATCTCGTCGGCGACGCCCCGGTCGTACGTCTCCGGCCAGAAGTCCTCACCGACGCCCTCGACCAGGTACGGCCGGCCGGTGCCGCCGGAGTAGACCGAGCCCTCCGGGTCCGCGCCGACGACCCTGACCCGACCCTCGGACGCCTCCTTGAGGTAGCGGCCGATCCCGGAGATGGTGCCGCCGGTGCCGACGCCCGCGACGAAGTGGGTGAGCCCGCCCCCGGTCTGCTTCCACAGCTCCGGGCCGGTGGTCTCGTAGTGCGAGCGCGGGTTGGCCGGGTTGCTGTACTGGTTCGGCTTCCACGCGCCGGGGATCTCCCGAGCCAGCCGGTCGGAGACGTTGTAGTAGGAGCGCGGGTCCTCCGGCGCGACGGCGGTCGGGCAGACCACCACCTCGGCGCCGTACGCCCGCAGCACGTCCTGCTTGTCCTGGCTGACCTTGTCCGGGCAGACGAACACGCACTTGTAGCCCTTGAGCTGGGCCACCAGGGCCAGCCCGACGCCGGTGTTGCCGCTGGTCGGCTCGACGATGGTGCCACCGGGCTTGAGGATCCCGGCGGCCTCGGCGTCCTCCACCATCCGCAGCGCGATCCGGTCCTTCACCGAACCGCCCGGGTTGAGGTACTCCACCTTCGCCAGCACGGTCGCCTGGATGCCCTCGGTGACGTTCCGCAGCCGTACCAGCGGGGTGTTGCCGATCAGCTCGACGACGTTGTCGTAGTACTGCACCTCGTTGTGCCCTTCGATCACGGCGCCGGCCGGCGGCCGGGCAGACAATTCTTCGCCGCCCAGCGTACGTGCCGTCAGGGGATCGCCTGCCCGGGGATGACGGAGCTGCGACCTGCCTCCCACTGAAGGAAGCGCTCGGTCTCCGACAGCACGCTGCCGGCCAGCCAGGTGACCATCACCGCGTCGTCCAGCAGGCCGAAGACCGTCAGGAACAGCTCCGGCACCACGTCGACCGGGGAGACGACGTACGCCGTCGCCGCCGCCATCATGGCCAGCCGGAGGCCGCCGTCGTACTCGCCCCGGGCGGTGGCCCGCATCATCCGTGGCAGCGCCGCCAACCGTGCCCCCAGCGACGGGCCACCCCGTGCCCCGGCCATCAGCGCCCGGGCGAGCGCGGTGAAGGCCGCGCTCCGCTTCAACGTCCTACCCATCAGTCCAGCCCCTCTCCGCCGACCAGCGTGACCGACCGGCGCAATCCCGTCGGCACCCGCGGCAGGCGCCCGATCGCCCGCCGTCGACGGAACAGGTACCCAGAACGGTCGGCTCCCAGCCGTCGCTCGGCCGTCGTGAGGAGAGCGGCGTGTCGTGCCGGCGCGATAATCTCGCGGTATGGGGGTCGCTGGTTCCGTTCCACCGAGTGGTCCGCGCTGGCAGCGCGTCCGCCAGCTAGCCCTGATGGCGGCGGTCGGCACGGGCGCGACCGCCGCCGCGGTGGCGGCGACCGGGGGTGTGCTGCTCGGCCAGGCCCGGCAGGCTCGGCGCACCATTCCGGTGGCGGAGGCCCCGCCACCGCGCTGCGACGGCGTCTACGGCGCCAAGCTGCCCGCCGCCCCGCTCACCATGGTCATCCTCGGGGACTCCTCCGCGGCCAGCTACGGGGTGCACCGGCGCCGGGAGACGCTGGGCGCGCTGCTCGCCACCGGGCTGTCCCGGCGGCTGCACCGGCCGGTCCGGGTGCACCGGTTCGCCGTGGTCGGTTCGCTCTCGGCCGGCCTGAAGCCGCAGGTCGAGTCGGCGCTGGAGTGTGACCCGGACGTCGCGGTGATCCTGATCGGCGGCAACGACGTCACCAACCGCACCCCGCCCGGGCTGGCCGTCCGCTACCTGGTCGACGCCGTCCGGGCGCTGCGCGCCGCCGGCTGTGAGGTGGTCGTCGGCACCTGCCCCGACCTCGGGGCGATCCAGCCGATCCAGCCGCCGCTGCGCTGGCTGGCCCGGCGGTGGAGCCGGCAGCTGGCCGCCGCCCAGACGGTCGCGGTGGTCGAGGCGGGCGGCTGGACGGTCTCCCTGGGCGACATGCTCGGTCCCCGGTTCGCCGCCGAGCCGACCCGGATGTTCGCCTGGGACCGGTTCCACCCGTCCGCCGAGGGGTACGCGATGGCCGCTGCGGCGCTGCTGCCGACCGTGCTCTCGGCCCTCGGTACCGGTCCCGACCGGAGGGCTGTTCCGATCGGGGGCGAAGGCGTACGGTCGCTGCCACAGGCCGCCCAGGAAGCGGCCCGGCACGCCGGCACGGAGGTCAGCGGCACCCAGGTCCGGGGCCGCGACCGAGGGCCGGCGGGCCGTTGGGCGCAGCTGCGCCGGCGGTCGTTCTTCGGCGTCGGAGCGGTGCCGCAACCCGGTGCCGCGGCCGACTCACCCACCCTGGAGGAACTGGCATGAGCGAGCGGAGCGAGCGGGGCATCGGCACGGAGCTCGCGCTCCGGCTCGGCAAGGCGGCGGCGGTCTCGCTGGCCGCCGGGACCCTCGGCGGCGCGGCCGTGCTGGCCGGGCAGGCCGTGGCGGCCCGGAACCGCAGTTACGCGCAGCCGGAGCTCGGCCTGGCCCTGCGGGCCACGGTCGGCCGGGCCGATGCCGCGCCGCTGCGGCTGGTGCTGCTCGGCGACTCCTCCGCGCTCGGCGTCGGGGTGGAACGCTTCGAGGAGACCGTCGGCGGGCAGCTCGCCCACCTGCTGGCCGAGGGCCCGACCGGCCGCCGGGTGCACCTGTCCAGCGTCGGGGTTTCCGGGTCGCGCTCGACGGACCTGGCCACCCAGGTGGCCCGGGCCCTGCTCGGGGAGCGTCCGGACGTGGCGGTGATGCTGATCGGGGCCAACGACGCCACCTCGATGCGCCGGCCGGGCGACGCGGCGGCCTACCTCGGGTCGGCGGTGCGCCGGCTGCGCGACGCGGGCGTGGAGGTGGTGGTCGGCACCTGCCCCGACCTCGGCGCCGTCCGCGCGGTGGCGCCGCCGCTGCGCCAGGTCATCGGCTGGTCCGGGCGACGGGTCGCCCGCGCCCAGACGGCCGCGGTGCTCGACGCCGGCGGCTCGGTGGTCGACCTGGGTACGGAGACCGGGCCGGTGTTCCGGGCCGACGCCGGAGCGTTCTGCCACGACGGCTTCCACCCCTCGGCCGACGGCTACCGGGTCTGGGCGCACGCCCTGCTCCCGGCGGTCGCGGCGGCGGCCGCCGTGGCCTCGCGGCACTGACACCGCCGCCGCCGAGGGTGACATTTCCCGGCGGCCGGGCAGCTTCCGCGTTAAGTTACCGGCGAGTTAACGTTGGTCCATGCCGATTGAGTCCTCCCGCGACGCCGTCATCGTCGCCACCGCCCGGTCCCCCATCGGTCGCGCGCACAAGGGTTCGCTGCGCGAGGTCCGCCCGGACGACCTCGCCGCCACCATCGTCCAGGCCGCCCTGGCCAAGGTCCCCCAGCTCGATCCCACCGAGATCGACGACATGTACCTCGGTTGCGGTCTGCCCGGTGGGGAGCAGGGCTTCAACATGGCCCGGGTGGTCGCCACCCTGATGGGCCTGGACGGCCTGCCCGGCGCCACCCTGACCCGCTACTGCGCGTCGTCGCTGCAGACCACCCGGATGGCGATGCACGCGATCCGGGCCGGTGAGGGCGACGTCTTCATCTCCGCCGGCGTCGAGATGGTCTCCCGGTACGCCCGGGGCAACTCCGACGGCCTGCCGCCGGAGGCGCAGGCGCTGGTCGGCGGCGGCTGGGAGAACCCGCGCTTCGCCGAGGCCCACGAGCGCTCGAAGCGCCGCGCCGAGGGCGGCGCGGAGGTCTGGACGGACCCGCGCGAGGCCGGCCAACTGCCGGACATCTACCTGAGCATGGGGCAGACCGCCGAGAACCTCGCCCAGGTCCACGACGTGACCCGCGAGGACATGGACGCCTTCGGCGTCCGCAGCCAGAACCTCGCCGAGAAGGCGATCGCCGACGGCTTCTGGGCCCGGGAGATCACCCCGGTCACCACCCCGGACGGCACGGTGGTCAGCACCGACGACGGCCCCCGCGCCGGGGTCACCCTGGAGGCGGTCTCCGGGTTGAAGCCGGTCTTCCGCCCGGACGGCCGGATCACCGCCGGCAACTGCTGCCCGCTCAACGACGGCGCCGCCGCCGTGGTGATCATGAGCGCCCAGCGGGCCCGGGACCTGGGGCTCACCCCGCTGGCCCGGATCGTCTCCACCGGCGTCACCGCCCTGTCCCCCGAGATCATGGGCCTCGGCCCGGTCGAGGCCTCCAGGCAGGCGCTCGAGCGGGCCGGCATGACCATCGACGACGTCGACCTGGTCGAGATCAACGAGGCGTTCGCCGCCCAGGTGATCCCCTCCTACCGGCAGCTCGGCATTCCCGAGGAGAAGCTGAACGTGATGGGCGGCGCGATCGCGATCGGCCACCCGTTCGGCATGACCGGCGCCCGGATCACCGGCACCCTGCTCAACGCCCTGGAGTGGCACGACAAGAGCATCGGTCTGGAGACCATGTGCGTCGGCGGCGGCCAGGGCATGGCGATGGTGCTGGAGCGGCTGAGCTGAGCCCGGTTCACCCCCCGGCGACCCGGGTACCGTCCCCGACATGGCGACGGTCGTGGAGCGGGAACGCAAGTACTCCGGGGACGAGGATTTCCGCCTGCCGGACCTGACGGGGTGCGGTGGCGTCGCGACGGTGTCCGACGCCACCGCCCTCGACCTGGACGCGGTCTACCTGGACACCCCCGACCTGCGGCTGGCCCGCAGCGGATACGCGCTGCGCCGGCGTACCGGTGGGCACGACGCGGGCTGGCACCTCAAGGTGGGCGCGGCCGGCGGCCCCCGGACGGAGTACCAGTTCCCCGCCGGCGAGGCGGACGCCGACCCGCCGGCGGAGCTGGCCGGGCTGTTCCGGGCCGCCTCCCGGGGCGTACCGGTCGCGCCGGCCGCCCGGATCACCACCGGCCGTGTGGAGCGGCGGCTGCTCGACGCGGCCGGCCGGGTGCTGGCCGAGGTCGCCGAGGACACCGTCGAGGCCCGGGACCTGGTCAGCGACGAACGGCAGGCGTGGCACGAGCTCGAGGTCGAGCTGGTCGACGGGGACGAGGAACTGCTCGACGCCGTCGAGGCCCGGCTCCGCGACGCGGGCGCCCGGCCGGTCCCGGTCTCGAAGTCGCACCGCGCCCTGGGTACCCGGCTCGCCGCGGCGGCGGAGTCGGCGCCGACCGACCCGGCCGTCGCGCCGGTCGTCGAGTACGCCCGGGCCCAGCGCGACGTGCTGATCGCGAACCACCCGGCGGCCCGACACGGTGACCAGGACGCCGTGCACGACATGCGGGTCGCGGCCCGCCGGCTGCGCGCCACCCTGCGCACGTTCCGCGGCCTCTGGGACCGTCCCGAGAGCGAGGCGGTCCGCGCCGAGCTGCGTTGGCTCGGCGCCCAGCTCGGGCCGGTCCGGGACGCTCAGGTGATGGCCGCCCGGCTCACCGACGCGGTGCACGCCGAACCGGACGAGCTGGTCCTCGGCCCGGTCGTCGCGCGGATCACCGAACGCTTCGCCGCCGACGTCGCCACCGCCCTCGACGAACTGGGCCGGGCGGTCGACTCCGACCGGTACACCGCGCTGCTGACCCGGCTGGACCGGCTGCTGGAGCGGCCCACCGCCGACGCCGCCGGCGCCCGCTGGGTGTCCCGCCGGGTCCGGCGGGCGGTCACCCGCGCCGACGAGCGGCTGGACGCCGCCCTCGCCAGGAAGCATCCGGCGCTCGCCGGCGCGGAGGGGGACGTCGCGCTGCACGAGGCGCGCAAGGCGTACAAGGCGGCGCGCTACGCCGTCGAGGTGCGCCAGCCGGCCGGCGGGAAGGCCGCCGCCGCCCTGGTCGACCGGCTCAAGAACCTTCAGGACCTGCTCGGCGCCCACCAGGACTCGGTGATCACCCGGGAGGTGCTGCGGCGCGAGGCGCTGCGGGCGTACGCGGACGGGGAGAACACCTTCACCTACGGCCTGCTGCACGCCCGGCAGGCCGCCGCCGCCGAGCGGAACGTGCCGGACTTCGCCGCCGCCCGGGACCGGGCCCGGCGGGGCAAGGTCCGCCGCTGGCTGAAGAACTGACCGGCTACAGCGCGGACCGGGTCGCCGCGACCGCGGTGGCGGCCCCGGCCAGCGCCGCCTCCGGCGGGCCGGCCGCCACCAGGTCCGCCGCGACCACCCGGAGCTGGTCGGGCAGGGCCAGGTCGTTGTCCAACCGGGGTACGGCCCGACGGGGCCCACCCTCGGTGTCCGCGGCCAGGTTGGCGATCTCCTGTACCAGCTTGTGCACCAGGTCGGCGCGGGACGCGTTGCCGCCCGCCGCCACCGCCGCCCAGCGTGGCTGCTGCCAGTGCCCCACCTGACGGACCAGCAGGTCCACCGCCCGGTCCAGTTCCGCTGCGCTCATCGCCGCCGAGTCTACGGCCGAGCCGCCGGTCACCGGCCGCGACCGCTCACCGGCGCAGGTAGCTCAGCAGGCGCAGGATCTGCCAGTACAGGAAGATCAGCCCGACCAGCAGCCCGAACGCGCAGAGCCAGGCGTACCGGCGCGGCAGGCCCGCCCGGACGGACCGCTCGACCTGGTCGAAGTCGAGGATGAAGCTCAACGCCCCGGCGATGATCGCCACCCCGGAGAAGACGTACGGCAGCCAGCCCACCCGCCCGGTGAGGCTGTAGACCTCGACGCCCTGCCGGCCGGTGAAGAGCCGGAAGACCAGATTGACCAGGGTGATCGCGAGCAGCCCGACGAGGGTCCCGAAGACCAGCCGGGCCAGCCGTGGGGTGGCCCGGACGACCCGGGCCCGGTAGAGCAGCGCCATGCCGAGGAACACCCCGAAGGTGCCCAGCACCGCCTGCACGACGATGCCCGGGTACACCAGCTCGAAGGCCCGGCTGGCCACCCCCAGCAGCAGCCCCTGGAGCAGGGCGTACCCGATGATCGGGGCGGGATGGGTGATGCCGCGCAGTGAGATCACCAGGACCAGCGCGATCCCGGCCAGCGCGGTGCCGGCCAGTGCCGCCGGCAGCCACACTTCCTGCGGTACGACCGCCCAGGCCACCGCCGCGGTCACCCCGGTGAGCAGCAGCAGCCCGACCGTGCGGGTCACCACGTCGTCGACGGTGACGGCCTCCGCGCCGCCCGCACCGGCCAGGCGGTGCTCCCGGCCGGTCTCCTCCAGCCGGTCCAGGACCGGGTTGGCGCTGCGCATCCGTCACCTCCTCGGCGGCGTACCCCTGGTGTCACTCTGCCCCGGACGGCCCGGCGGCGACGGGGAAACGCCTGCGGCGGGGCCGGAGACGACGACGCCCGCCGCCGCGGGTCGCGGAGGCGGGCGCCGGGGAGGGCACGACGGTCAGTCGTCGCCCTGGAAGTAGCTGATCAGGCGGAGCAGCTCCAGGTAGAGCCAGACCAGGCTGACCACGATGCCGAAGGCGGCCGTCCAGGAGTAGCGCTGCGGCAGCCCCATCCGGACGCCGTCCTCGACCTCCTTGAAGCTGAGCACGAAGCTCAGCGAGGCGACCACGATGCAGATCAGGCTGAAACCGATGCCGAGCGGAGTGGCGTCGCGCAGGCCGGTGCTCATGCCGAAGAGCGCGAGCACGAAGTTGATCAGCATGACGGCGAAGAGGCCGGCCATCACGGCGATCATGCCCTTGACGAACTTCGGCGTGGCCCGGATGACCCGCGCCTTGTAGAGCATGGTCATCACGAAGAAGACACCGAAGGTGGCCACCACGGCCTGGAGCACGATGCCCTGGTAGGCGGTCTCGTAGGCCTTGCTGACCAGGCCCACGAAGGCGCCCTCGACCACGGCGTACGCGACGACCAGGGCCGGGTTGGCCATCCGGGAGAACGAGATGATCAGGCCGAGCACCAGACCGACCATCGCCGCGCCGATCCAGGCGGCGCCGAGCAGCGCGTCCGGCACCAGCACCCAGGCGGCCGCGGCGGAGACGCCGAGGATGCCCAGGAGCGCGACGGTCTTGACCACCACGTCGTCGATCGACATGGTCCCGGACACCGCGGGGGCGATCGGGGACCCGGGCTGCCCCGGGTACTGCTGGGGAATACCGGGCTGTCCGTAACCGTACGGCCCGGGCTGGGCGTACCCGGCGGAGCGCTCCCGCTCGGCCGCCTGGCCGAGCCGGGCGAGCACCGGGTTCGAGGTCTTCACTGTCAGGCCTCCCTCAGGGGGTCAACGCACGCAGAAGCGTGCGCTTCAAGAGTAAACGGACCGGTCACACCCGCGCCGGGTGGCAAGCTGTGGGAAAGCTGAGAAATTGTGGTGCCCGGGGCGGGGGTCGAACCCGCACGCCTTGCGGCAGCCGCTTTTAAGGCGGCCGTGTCTGCCGTTCCACCACCCGGGCGGGCGGCACCGTCGCGTCGACACGCGCGATGCAGTGTCACCGTAACCGCTCGGCGGCACCCGGCGTACCCCGTGCCTGGTGCCGCACTAGGGTCGATGCCGTGACCAGCGCAGCCCGTACGGCGCCCGACGCCGACCCCGACCTGGCTGTCGGCCTCGCCGAGCCGGCCACGCCGGAACGCCGCACCGCCCGCTGGTGGGCGTTCGCCGTCCGGCACCGCACCGACCTCGGCATCTGCCTGTTGTACCTCCTGCTGGCCGGTTGGCTCACCCACGGTCTCTGGCCCGACCCGACCGGCCGGGTGCTGGCGCTCAACCCCGCCGACCAGACCCTCTACGAGTGGTTCCTGGCCGTCGACTCGCGGGCCCTGCTCGGCAACTTCGGGCTGCTCAGCGAGCGGCTCAACGCCCCGGACGGGGTGAACCTGATGGCCAACACCACGGTCATCGCGCTCGGCGTGCTCTTCGCCCCGGTCACCCTGCTCTTCGGCGCGCCGGTCACCTTCGCGCTGCTGGCCGGCGCGAACCTGGCCGGCACCGCGACCGCCTGGTACCTGCTGCTCAGCCGGACGCTGCGGGTCCGCCCGCTGGCCGCTGCCGTCGGCGCCGGGCTCTGCGGCTTCGGGCCGGGGATGGTCTCGCAGAGCAACAGCCACCTGCACATGACGGCCCAGTGGCTGGTCCCGGTGATCGTCTGGCTGGTCGTCCGGCTGCTGCGCGCCGCCGACCCGGGGCCGAACACCCTGGACCTGCCGGACGGGCGGCGGATCACCACCTCGGCGGTCGGGCTGGCCGCGGCGGTCAGCGTGCAGGCGTTCATCGGCGAGGAGGTGCTCTTCCTTACCGCGCTCACCCTGCTGGTGATGACGATCTCCTACGCGGTGGGCGACCGGCCGCTGCTGCGCCGGGCGGGTCCCGGCTTCGCCGGCGGGCTGATGCTCGCCGCCGGGCTGGCGCTGCTCGTGCTCGGCTACCCGCTGTGGTTCCAGTTCGCCGGCCCGCAGGGCGTGGCCGACGGGATGTTCAGCCCGCACTACTTCTCGGCCGACCTGGCCAGCTGGTGGACCGTCTCCCCGCTGTCGATGGTCGGCAGCGACACCTCGGCCCGGCTCACCACCGGGCCGGCCGAATACAACACCTTCCTCGGCTGGCCGCTGCTGCTGGTCACCGTCGCCTGCGCGGCCTGGCTGCGGAGCCGGCCACTGGTCGTCGCCTCCGCGGTGGCGGGGCTGGTGATGGCGGCGCTGTCGCTCGGCCCGCAGGTGGTCCTCGACGGCGAGCGGAGCACCATCCCCGGGCCGTACGCGCTGCTCGCCGGCCTCCCGGTGGTGGACGGCGCACTGCCGATGCGGTTCGGCCTGGCGGTACTGCCGCTGACCGGCGCCCTGCTGGCCCTGGCGATGGACCGGGCGCTGCGGGAGACCGGCCGGGCCCGCCGTCTCGTCCCGGCCGCCGTCGCGGTGGCCCTGCTCTCGGTCTTCCCCGGGCCGCTGCCCACCGTCGACCGTCCGGCGCTGCCGGAGTTCATCGCCGGCGGCCACTGGCGCGACTGTGTCTCCCCCGGCGGGGTGCTGGTGCCGGTGCCGGCCGCCACTCCGAGGGAGCCCTGGCCGATGCGCTGGGCCACGGCCGCCGACGCGGAGTTCGGCCTCCCCGAGGGCTTCTTCATCGGCCCGTACGGCCGCGGCGGCAGCGCCACCATGGGCACCTACAAGCAGCCCACCTCGGCACTGCTGGCCGACGTCGCCAAGCGCGGTGACGAACCGCCGATCGGCGACGAGCAGCGGCGGCAGGCCGCCAAGGACGCCGACTTCTGGGGCGCCTCCTGCGTCGCGCTGACCGACGACGCACCCCACGCGGAGAGCCTGCGCCGCACCCTGGTCCGGCTCTACGGCCCGGGCACCCGGATCGCCGACGCCTGGACCTGGCGGGTCTGAACCCCGCCGAGATGCCCGGACACGAAAAGGCCCTCCCCGTCGGGGAGGGCCTTTCGCGAACCTCGGGTCAGGCGGCCCGGCTCACACCGACCGGCTGCTGCACCGGCTGCGGCGGCTGCGAGGCCTCGGCGAACTCCTCGCGCGGGTCGTGCAGCTGGCCGAGCGCGACCACCTCCCGCTTGAGGAAGAAGGCCAGCGACCAGTCGACCACGACCCGGACCTTGCGGTTGAACGACGGGATCCGGCTCATGTGGTACGTCCGGTGCATGAACCACGCCGGCCAGCCGGTCATCTTCACGCCGTACACCTGGGCGACGCCCTTGTGCAGGCCGAGGCTGGCCACGCTGCCCACGTGCTTGTGCTTGTAGTTGACCGGCTCACGACCCCGGATCACCAGCGCGATGTTGTCCGCCATCCGGGCGGCCTGCCGCACCGCGTGCTGGGCACTCGGCGAGCAGTAGTTGCCAGGCTCCTTGGTCAGGTCCGGCACGGCGGCGCAGTCACCGGCGCTCCAGGCGCCCTCGACGACCCGGTCGCCGTCCACGACCTGCAGGGTCGGCAGGCAGGTGACCCGCCGGCGCTCGTCGCGCGGGAAGTCCGTCCGGTCGAGCATCGGCGACGGCTTGACGCCGGCGGTCCAGACGATGGTGTCGGACCGGAACGAGTCGCCGTCGGAGAGCTTGACCACCCCGTCGACGCAGGACTCCAGCCGGGTGTCCAGCCTGATGTCCATGTTCCGCTTCAGCAGCTGCTGGACGGTGTAGGCGCCCATGTCCCGGTCGACCTCGGGCAGCACCCGCTGGGTCGCCTCGACCAGCACCCAGCGCATGTCCTCCGGCTTCAGCTCGGGGTAGTAGCGCAGCGCGTCCCGGGCCATGTCCTCCATCTCGGCGAGCGCCTCGATGCCGGCGTACCCACCACCCACGAAGGTGAAGGTCAGCGCGGAACGGCGGACGTCCGGGTCCGGCGTGACGGCCGCCACGTCGAGCCGGTCCAGCACGTGGTTGCGCAGGTAGATCGCCTCGCCGATGGTCTTGAAACCGATGCCCTGCTCGTGCAGGCCGGGAATCGGCAGCGTCCGGGAGACCGACCCGGGCGCGACCACCACGTGGTCGTAGGGGATCTCCCGGGTGGGGCCGGCGATCGGCTGCACCACGGCGGTCTTGCGGTCGTGGTCGATCCGCGTCACCGTACCGGCCACGACCTTGCACCTGCGCAACTCACGGCGCAGCGGCACCACCGAGTGCCGCGGCGAGATGTTGCCCGCCGCCGCCTCCGGAAGGAACGGCTGGTAGGTCATGTGCGGCTGCGGGTCAACGACGACGACCTCGGCCTCACGGGAGCTCAGCTTCTTGGACAGGCGCAGAGCAGCGTACAGGCCGACGTGCCCGGCACCCACGACAAGGATCCGCTTCGGATTCACGTCATCTATCTTTCCCCGGGCGGCTCGGCTAATCCCGCTCGAGACCCCCACTTGTGACGGAGCACAACCCGTGTGACCTGCGCAACTCTCCGCGTCGTCCCGCTATCTGCGACGCAACAACGAGCCCAGCAGACCGCTCAACCCCACCGCCACCAGCAGTCCGACCACCGTCGCCGCGCGGAAACCGTCATCGCCGCCGATCCCGCCCAACCAGGACAGCACGATGCCCACCACGGCGGCGGCCAGCAGCACCGCGCCGGCCCGGGCGAGCCAGCGGAGCACCAGATCCGGATCGACCACCGCGTCGTACGGCAGCACCGCGGCGAGCGCGCAGAGGGTGTGCCCCAGGTAGAGCGCCGACGCCACGGCGACCAGCCGCCACAGCGTGATCGGCCGGTCGTACCCGGCCGACGCGACCACCCAGCCACCGACCGTGACCAGCGCCGCGAACGTCGGCCACACCCGGCGCGGCGACACCGTGGGGAACAGCGACACCGCCACGAACAGCAGCAGCGCCCGCGGGGTGAACAGCTCCATCGGGTACGCCAGCAGCAACCCCACCAGCACCGCCCAGAAGATGCCGACCCGCACCAGCAGTGGTGTGAGGCTCACCCGGTTCGCCGCCACCCGCAACGCCCGGGCCCGTTCCCACACCGCGTTCATCGGGGCTGGCCTCCGTTCGCGACTGCGGGACTCCGCTGCGCTGCGTTCCTCGCGCTCACCGGCCACCGACCCGCGGGGCGGTCGCCAGCCGGGCCACGTCCCGCAGCACCTGGTCCAGGCTGCCCGCGCCGGCCCAGCGCACCACCGGCACGCCGTGCTCGCGGAGCTGGGAGATCATCGTGTCCCGGTCCAGCCGCCACAGCCGGAACGCCACCGGCGCCCAGCCCTTGTCGCCGGGCGGGGTCAGCTCGGTCGGCAGGGTGTCCACCGCCACCACGAACCGTCCGCCCCGCGCCAGCCGGGCCAGCATCTGCGCGGACCGCTCGTCGAGCAGCGGGGTGAGGACCACCACCAGGGCGTCCGAGGAGAGCACCTGCGGCCCGAAGATCTGGTCGTACGGCTCGTGCGCGGAGGACTCCGCCTTGACGTCGAGCAGCCACTCCAGCACGGTCAGGTACTGCCGCCGGCCGGTCGCCGGACGGAGGCGGCGCGCGGCCGGGCCGTACTCCAGCATGGACACCCGGTCGCCCCGGTGCAGGTAGTGCTCGGCGATCGCGGCGGCGGCCCGGACGGTGGTGTCCAGCACCGACGCAGAACCCTTCGCTCCGCCCGGCCGGCCCGCCTCGGCCAGCACGTCGAGCAGCAGCACCACCTCGGCGTCCCGGTCGGAGAGGGTGGCCGCGACGTGCAACTGCCGGGCCCGCAGCGAGACCCGCCAGTCGATCCGGCGCAGCCGGTCACCGGGGCCGAACACCCGGACGCCGGCCAGCTCGCCGCCCTCCCCCGGCCGGCGCGAGTGGTGCGCGCCGACCAGCCCGGCGGCCCGGGGCATCGCCTCCACCGCCTCGAACGGCTCGGTCTTCGGGTAGACCCGCACCCGGTCCGGCTCGGCGATCACGGCGCGGGAGAGCAGCAGGCCGTCGGCGGCGGCGACCCGGGCCCCGGCCGGCCCGACCCGGTGCCGGCCCCAGCGCAACGCCGTGCCGCTCAACGCCAGGTCGACGGCGGCGCCGGCCGGGACCGAGGTCACGAAGGGCCGGTCCGCGCCGCCGGAACGGCTCACGTCGACCCCGCCGCCGCCGAAGCCGACCCGCTCCACCCGCAGCCACCGCGAGATCCGGGTCCGCACCACCGCCACGTCGTACGACACGGTGTCCGGGTTGCCGACGGTGACCGTGCCGGCCAGCGGACCCCCCTCGACCAGGTGCGCGTCCTCGGCGGTGATCTCCACCTGCGGGGCGGCGGTCGGCCGGCGGCGCAGCCCGTACGCGGTGCCCAGCGCGAACGGCGCGGCCAGCACCACCAGGTCGACCCGGCCGAGCAGCACCGCGGCGATCAGCAGCAGCCCGGTGAGCAGCACCGCGCGGCCGAGCGCCCAGGTGGGCGCCCAGCCACCCGCCGGCTCCGGGCCCGGGAGGTCAGGCACGACGATCAGCGCCCCGACCGGCCGGCCGCGTGGCTGGGCAGCGCGCCGCTGGCCGGGGCGGGTGTCTGCTCCAGCACCTCGCCGACGACGAAGGACGGGTCGACCCGGCGCAGCCACATCTCCGGCCGCAGCGTGATCCGGTGGGCCAGCGCCGGCGCGGCGACCTCCTTGACGTCCTCGGGCACCACGTAGTCCCGGCCGGCGAAGACCGCCCGGACCCGGGCCAGCAGCAGCAGCGCCAGCGAGCCGCGCGGGGAGGCGCCGACCAGCACCGACGGGTGCTCGCGGGTGGCCGCGGTGAGGTCCACGATGTACCGGCCGACGGAGTCCTCCACCACCACGTCCTCCAGCGCGGCCTGCATGGCGCGCAGCGTGGCCGCGTCGACCACCGGCTTGATCTCGGCCTCCTCGTGGCGGCGGGCCATCCGCCGGCGCAGCACCTCCCACTCCTCCTCACGCTGCGGGTACCCGAACGACACGCGCAGCAGGAACCGGTCCAGCTGCGCCTCCGGCAGCGGGTACGTCCCCTCGTACTCGATGGGGTTGGCGGTGGCGAGGACGTGGAACGGCTCGTCCAGGCGGTAGGTCACGCCCTCGACGGAGACCTGCTTCTCCTGCATCGCCTCCAGCAGCGCCGACTGGGTCTTCGGCGGGGTTCGGTTGATCTCGTCGGCGAGCAGCAGGTTGGTGAAGACCGGACCCGCCCGGAAGGAGAAGTCGCCGCTGCGCTGGTCGTAGAGGAACGAGCCGGTGACGTCGGCCGGCAGCAGGTCGGGGGTGAACTGGAGGCGGCGGAAGTCCAGCCCGAGGGCCTGCGCGAAGGAGCGCGCGGTGAGCGTCTTGCCGAGCCCGGGCAGGTCCTCCAGCAGCACGTGCCCGCCGGCGAGGATGCCGGCGAGGACCAGTTCGAGGGCCTCCCGCTTGCCGACCACGACCGTTCCGACCGCGTCCAGCACCGCCCGGGCCAGGTGGCCGACCTCGGTGGCGGGGATGCGGCGGTCCATGTCGTTCATCAGATCTTCTCCAGTTCGGCGACGATCGCCGCGAGGTCGCGCGGCGACGGGGGGCGGCGGGAAGGGGTGTCGAGGAACGTCCACAGTTGCTCCCCGAGCAGGGCGCGGGCCCGCGCCGGGTCGGACTCGCGGGTCACGCCGTGACGCTGGCGCAGCCGTTCGTCGGCCAGCTCGGCCAGCCGGGGCAGGACCCGCTCGGCGAACCGCTCCGGCCGGCCGGAGCACCAGTCCAGCGGCCGTTCCCAGCCGTTGATGGCGCCCCGCAGCGCGTCCCGGGCGGCCCAGTTCCAGGAGTCGGGCTCCTCGCCCGCGGGGGCCCGGCCGCCGGCCCGGGGCGGGGGCGGCGGGGAGAGCGCGGCGGTGACCCGGCGGACGGCGAGCACCGCCAGCACGCCGGCCACCACGATCCAGACGGAGACCTGAAGGCCGACCGCGCGCAGGCAGACCAGTACCACGGCGGTCAGCGCGGCGGCGGAGGCGAGGAAGCGGAACACCCACCGCCCGCGCCCGCCCCGGTCCCGCCTGGCGGGGGGCGGGGCCTCCTCCTCGAAGCTGAGCAGGTCGTCGATGCCCGTCCGCTCGCTCACGATGCCACCTGAGTTCGCGACTGCGGGGCTCGCAGGATCGGCTCACTCCTCGCGCTCACGCTGGCACCTCGTCGGCGGCGGCCAGGGCGGTGAGTTCGCCGCGCAGCCGGCGCAGCGCCGCCCTGGCCTGGTCACGCATGTGCTCGTCGACGGTGTGGGTGGCGTACCGGGCCTCGCGGTAGACGTGGGCGAAGCCGTCCAGCACGTCGGCGCTGGCGATGGCGGGCACCCCGGCGGACGGGTCGCCGCGCAGCAGCCGACCGACCAGGTCGGTGGGGGTGTCGCCGGTCCGGCGCGGCACGCCGACCTCGGTCGCGGCCTCCTCCAGCCGGACCCAGCAGGCGATCACCGCCGTACGCGGGTCGGTTGCGGTGTCGTCCAGCTCGACCAGGCCGGCGTCGAGGACGGCGACCACCTCCCGGGCGGTGCCCTCGGCGGTGCGCCGGACGCGGGCCACCGGGACGGCCCGGGTGGTCCGGCGCAGTGCGCCGCGGAGCAGCGTCCAGGCCAGGTAGCCGAGGGCGGTCAGGATGGCCAGCCCGAGCAGGACGATGGCCACGGTGGCGATCCACTGCGGCACCTCGGCCCGGGTCTGTTCGGCGCCGTCCCGCGGCTCGATCGGGATCGAGGGGGCCGGCTCGGCGGACGGGTAGTCCGGGACGTACGGGATGGTGTCGGCGACCGGTGGGATGCGGCTGGCGCCGATCGAGGAGTGCCCGGCGGCCAGCGCCCCAACGGCGAGCAGCAGGATCACCGCGGCGACGGGCCACCACCTGCGCAGTACGCCGAGGTTCATCGCCACCGCCCCACGCAGCCTCAGTCCACTCCGGCGAGTTGCTTCGCCCGGGTGAACACGTCGTCCAGCATCCCTGGTGTCAACCGCCCGGTGAACGTGTTCTGCTGGCTGACGTGGTAGCAGCCGAGCAGGTCGGGGGCGGCCGATCCGGACCAGTGTGCCCCATGGCCGAAGACCGGTCGCGGGCTGGGCGGGCGGATGCCGTACACCTGGTGCAGCACCGGCCACCACGCCGCCCAGGCGAAGGCTCCCAGCGCGACCACGACGCGCAGGGTGGGCCGGATGAGGCCGACCTCCCGGTGCAGCCATGGGGCGCAGGTGTCCCGCTCGGCGGGGGTGGGCTTGTTGTCCGGCGGCGCGCAGCGCACGGCGGCGAAGATGCGGGTGTCGTGCAGGGACAGTCCGTCGTCGGCCGCGACGCTGGTCGGCTGGTTGGCCAGGCCGGCCCGGTGCAGCGCGGCGAAGAGCACGTCTCCGGAGCGGTCGCCGGTGAAGATCCGTCCGGTGCGGTTGCCGCCGTGCGCGGCGGGGGCGAGGCCGAGGATGGCGATCCGGGCGTCCGGGTTGCCGAAGCCGGGCACCGGACGCCCCCAGTACTCCTGGCCGCGGAAGGCCGCCCGCTTGGTGCGCGCGACCTCCTCCCGCCAGGCGACCAGGCGGGGGCAGGCGAAACAGTTGGCGACGGCGCCGTCGAGGTCGGCCAGGTCGGTCGCCCGCGCGGCGCGGGCGACCACCTCGTCGGGGGTACGGGGCTCAGCCAAGCTTGGCCCGGAAGAGTTCGAGGGTACGGGCCCAGGCGGTGGCGGCGCTGCGCTGGTCGAAGTTCGCCGGCCGGTCCTCGTTGAAGAAGGCGTGCGCGGTGCCCGGGTAGTCGTAGGTCTGGCAGCTGCCGCCGGCGCTCTCGACGGCGCGGCGGACGGCCTGCACGCCGTCGGCGCCGGAGAGGCCGTCGGCCTCGGAGCAGTGGATGACCGCCGCCTTGCCGGCGTAGTCGGCCCACTCGGCGCTCATCCCGTCCCAGGGCAGCCGGGGGTAGAAGGCGGCGGTGGCGACGATCCGCTCGGAGCGGGTCGCCGCCCAGAGGGCGAGGCTGGCGCCGGCGCAGAAACCGGCGCAGCCGACCTTGCCGGTGACCTCGGGACGCCCGGTCAGGTAGTCCGCGGCCACCGCGATGTCCGCCGCCGCCTCGTCCATCTGCGTGCTGTTCAGCATCTGCCGCGGCTCGCTGGGCTTGCTCGCCGGGCCGCCGTGCCGGAAGTCCGGGGCGAGGGCCACGAAACCCGCCTCGGCGAAGCGGTCGACGACCGACCGGACGTGGGGTACGAGGCCCCACCAGTCCTGAATGACGATGACCGCCGGGCTGGCCGCACCGCCGGAGGGTATCGCGAGATACCCCTCGCGCGTCCCTCCGTTGCCGGCGTAGCTCACCATCTCGCCCATGGGTCCGTCCTCCTAGCGGTCAGTCAACGTTGGCTGGTCGCCCAGTGGTCCTACGTGCCGGTAGCCTGCCACGCCGTGAGCGCCCCGGGAAGACGAGAGGGCAGTGGCATATACCTCGCGTTCACCATCCGGAGAACCCGGGTACGCCGACGGCGGCGAGGGTGTCCCCGCGCCGCCGTGGGCCGTGCCCGTCGTACCGGGTCAGCTCCGCTTGGTCAGGCAGAGCAGGTAGCCCTTGCCGCCCGGGGAGATGCTGTAGAAGACGTAGCCGTCGTCGCCCTGCTTGATGTACTGCTCGCACGCGTCGCCCGACTTCGCCTGGGCCTCGGTCTGGCCGTCCACCCGACCGGCCACGTTGTACACCGCCTCGGCGGAGGTGCACTTCACCACGTCGGCGCCGCTGACCGAGCGCTCCTCGGTGCCGGTCACCTGGGGCAGCTCGGCGATGCAGTCACCGGCCTTGGCCTCGGCCGCCTCGTCCGGGTCGAGGAGGTTGCCGACGGCGGTGGCGAGGCCGAACTTCAGACCGACGACGACCAGAAAGCCGACCACCGCGCCGACGATGCCCAAGGCCTTGCGCAGGCCCGGCCCCTTCGGTTCCGGCTGCGCCGGGAGGGCCGGCTCGGGCTGCGTGGCCTGCGGCGCGGGGGGCGGTGCGACCTGCTCTGACAACTGAGTTCCTTCCGAGGGGTGGACGAGCAGACGACACCGTAGCGATCAAGATCGGGATCCGTTGTCCCGCTCCCATCGTCCGTTCAGTCAATTCCCAGGATCGGCCGCTCAGCGGGTGGGAACGGGCGCCGGGTCGACCGGCGGGGGCGTCGTCGCGGCCGGCGCGCCCGGCGTCGGCGGGGCGGTACCGGACGGCGGCGGGGCCGGGGCGGTGGTGGTGGGGGCCGGGGCAGTGGTGGTGGGGGCCGTGCCGGGCGGCGGTGGGGCGGTGGCCGGCGACTGCGGCCGGTAGGGCGCGTTCTCGGGGCAGTACGGGTAGCCGCGCTGCACCGGGTTGACGTCCGGCAGGGAGGGGTCGGTGCAGGTCGGCCAGCCGAGCCGGATCGGGGTGCCGTTCTGGTCGAAGAGCCGGGCCCTGCTCACCAGCCGGCCCTCGCCGTCGTAGACGAAGACGTCCTGGATCTGGTCGTACGGGCTCCGCACCGAACTGGGGTCGTAGCCGTAGTCGCCCTGCCAGCGGGCCCGCTCGTCGATGGTGACCGCGCCGACCAGGGCGAAGATGGCCAGCCCCACGGTGACCACCTGCAGCGCGTGGCGCTGCCAGGGGCGCAGCTCGGCGGTGCGCCGGCCCAGCCAGATGGAGGCCAGCACCAGGCCGGCCAGCAGCACCAGCCCGGCGACGTCGTTGCCGCCCACCCGGGGCAGCACGCCGAAGGTGCCGCCCGTGGTGAGCCCGGTGACGAACATGGCCGCGAGGTAGCCCCGCAGCACCCACCAGGCCGGGCGGAGCAGCCGGAGGAACTCGCTCGCCGTGGCGTACCCGAAGATCGGGCCGAGCCGGGCATCGGCGCCGGTCAGCCGGACGCGGGCCCGGTGCGCGACGGCGGCCACCCGCTGCTCCAGCCCCCGGTGCGCCTCGCCGGGCTGACCGGCGCCGGCGGCGGCGCGCAGCTCGGCCGCGTACGCCTCGGGCTCGCCCAGCCGCTCCACCAGCGTACCGTCGGCCTCGGCGGCGACCTCGGTCAGGTGTTCCGGCAGGTCTTCGGTCAACTCGTCGCGGACCGTGGGCGGCAGGTCGGCCAGCGCGGCCCGCACCCGCTGCACATAGTCCGTGATCTCCTGCCCAGTGACGGTCATGCCGCCATCCCCCGATCGTCGAGCAGTGCATCCATGGTGGTGGCGAACGAGCGCCAGATCTTGCCGGAGCGGGTGAGCTGGTCACGGCCGGCCGCGTTGAGCGCGTAGTACTTGCGGTGCGGCCCCGACTCGCTGGGCACCACGTACGTGGTGAGCAGGCCGGCGGCGAAGAGCCGGCGCAGCGTGCCGTAGACCGAGGCGTCGCCGACCTCGTCGAGGCCGGCGTCGCGCAGCCGGCGCAGGATGTCGTAGCCGTAGCCGTCCTCGTCGCGCAGGACGGCGAGGACGGCCAGGTCGAGCACACCCTTGAGCAGTTGTGTGGTGTCCACGCATCGCACACTACTGTGCAGTGCGCAGTACCGTCAAGAACATGGTAGCTGGGCTGCGTCGACCGCGGCGGTCACCCCTCGTCGTGCTGGGTCACGTTGATGACCGCGCCGTTCGGGTCGCGGACGAAGAACCGGCGCAGCCCCCACGGCTCGTCGGTGAGCGGGTAGACGATCTCGGCCCCGGCGGCGACGCAACGGGCGTGCACCTCGTCGACGTCGTCGACCTCGATCGACACGTCGGGGTGGACGCCTGCCCTGATGTCGCGCTTCATCACCGAGAGCTGGACCTCGCGGGTCTCCCCGCCGAAGAAGAGGATCCAGTCCAGCCCGTCGCCGCCGCCGAGGCCGATGAGGTCGTTGTAGAACCGGCGGCTGCCGTCGAAGTCGTCGGAGTGGATGTTCGGCTTGATCCGCCTGACCGCCATCCGACCAGCCTAGGGCTTCGTGGCCGGCAGGAGACTCCAGGCGATGCCGTCGAGGATGTCGTGCTCGGAGGCGACCACCGAGGACATCCCGGCCCGCTCCATGATCACCCGGAGCACCAGCGCGCCCGCGCCGATCACGTCGGCCCGGCCGGGATGCATCACCGGGATGGCCAGCCGCTGCTCGCGGGTCTTCGCCAGCAGGTCGGCGGTCACCCCGGCCACCGCGTCGTACGACACCCGGGTGTGGTGGATGCGCTCGGGGTCGTACTCCTGGAGGTCCTGGGCGATGGCGACGACGGTGGTGACCGAACCGGCCAGGCCGACCAGGGTCGCGGCCCGGCGGCCGGGGACGACCTCCAGCGCGCGGTCCACCGCGACCGCGATGTCGGCCTGCGCGGCGGCGATCTCGTCCAGGCTCGGCGGATCGCCGTGCAGGTGCCGCTCGGTCATCCGGACACAGCCGATGTCCATCGAGACGGCGGCCTCGACCCCACCCTCGCGGGTGCCGACCACGAACTCGGTCGAGCCGCCCCCGATGTCGACCACCAGGTACGGCGGTTCGGCGCCCGCGGGCAGGCCGCGCACCGCGCCGGTGAACGACAGCCGGGCCTCCTCGTCACCGGTGACCACCTCGGGCGCGACCCCGAGGGTCCGCTCGACCATGGCCCGGAAGTCGCCGGCGTTGGAGGCGTCGCGGGAGGCCGAGGTGGCGCACATTCGCACCCGCTCGGCGCCGAACTTCTCGATCTCGGCGGCGTAGTCGGCGAGCGCCACCCGGGTCCGCTCGATCGCCTCCGGGGCGAGCCGGCCGGTCCGGTCGACGCCCTGGCCCAGCCGGACGATCTCCATCCGGCGGGTCAGGTCGACCAGCGGCGCCTCGGGGCCTGCGGACGGATCGGGCAGGTCCGCGACCAGCAGACGGATGGAGTTCGTCCCGCAGTCGATGGCGGCCACACGCGTCGTCACGGCAGCAACCCTACGGCAGGTCGCCCCGGCGAAAGGCCAACCGCGATGCGCTCACACAGCGTTATTTTCCGCAACTCTTACGCACCGTGACGGACCTGCCGGGAAGGCAAGGGAAGTGTGACGCCTTTGCTCTGCTGCCGTATAAGCAACACCCACCTGAGCTGCACGTCCACCACGGGAGGTGAGGCACCCTCGCCAGCTGGACGGCACTTTCCGTAACTGTTGCGCATAAGGCAGCAGAGCAAAGTCTCCGCGAGGGTAGGCAGGGGCAGGGAGCTTGGCTACGCAGGGCGACGGAGGATCCGGACTCGATCAGAGCCGCAGCAGCATCCGGGTGTTGCCCAGGGTGTTCGGCTTGACCCGTTCCAGGTCGAGGAACTCGGCGACGCCCTCGTCGTACGAGCGGAGCAGCTGCTCGAAGACGGGGTGTGGCACCGGCGCGCCGTCGATCTCGGTGAAGCCGAACGAGCCGAAGAACCGGGTCTCGAAGGTGAGCACGAAGATCCGGGCGACCCCCAGCTCCCGGGCGGCGTCGATCAGCTCGCCGACGATCCGGTGGCCGATCCGCCGCCCCCGGCAGGCCGGATCCACGGCGACCGTCCGGATCTCGGCCAGGTCCTCCCACATCACGTGCAGCGCGCCGCAGCCGACGACCACGCCGTCATCGTCCACGGCGACGCGGAACTCCTGCACGTCCTCGTAGAGGGTGACGGTGGCCTTGCTGAGCAGCCGACGGTCGTCGGTGTAGGTGTCGATCAGTCGCCGGATGCCCCGTACGTCGCCGGTGCGGGCCCGGCGCACCACGATCTGGTCCGGTCCGGCGGGCACGCTCATTCCGCCGCCGGCACGTCCACGCACGGGCCGGCCGCCCACCACTTCTCCACCAGGGCCAGCGTCTCGTCGCCGAACGGGTTGACCCCGGGGCCGGCGCCGAGCGCGTGGCCGAGATGCACGTGCAGGCACTTCACCCGGCCGGGCATACCGCCCGCGGAGATGCCGGCGATCTCCGGCACCTCGCCGATCGCCTCCCGGCGGGTGAGGTAGTCCTCGTGCGCCGCCCGGTAGCGGGCCGCGAGCTCCGGGTCCTCGGCGAGCCGGTCGGCCATCTCCTTCATCAGCCCGGCCGACTCCAGCCGGCTGCACGCCGCCGTCGCCCGGGGGCAGGTCAGGTAGAACAGCGTCGGGAACGGGGTGCCGTCGGCCAGCCGTGGGGTCGTCTCCACCACGTCGGGCAGGCCGCAGGGGCAGCGGTGGGCCACCGCCCGGGTGCCGCGGGGCGGGCGTCCGAGCTGCGCGGCCACCGCGGCCAGGTCGGCCTCGGTGGCCGGTTCCCGCTTCGGCGGGGGTACGGAGTCCGCCGCCGGCTCCTGCGGTGGTACGACAGTCACGGTGCCCATCTCTCGTTCGGTGCTCGGCCGGTCACTTCTCCGGGCTGTCGGCGTTCGCCGCCCGGACGCTCGACCAGAGCGTGTCGTACCAGGGGTCGGGGGTCTTCGGCGGGGTCGCCGGCCGGCCGCTGCCGGCGTCCCGGGCCGCGCCCGCCGGGTCGTTGAGCACGACCACCGGGGTCTCGCCCGGGGCGACCATGTAGAACCGCTCCCTGGCCTTGATCTTGATGTATTCCGGGTCCTGCCACTTCGCGGCCTCGGCGGACAGGTAGGAGATCCGCTGCCGCTGCGCGGCCTGCGACGCCTCCATCCGCTCGATGTCCACCTGCTGGTCCAGGTAGACCCGGACCGGATAGGTGTACGCGAGGGCGAGCGCGATCAGCACCGCGAAGAGCACGGTGGCCCGCCCGGTGAAGCGTCGGGGGTGGGGTGCGGCGAGCCGCCGGATGGTGCCGCCGGCCGCCGTACGCCGGGCCGCGGCCGGGCGGTTGCCGGCGCGTACGCCCTCGGCGCCCCGGACCCGGCCGGTGGCCGTCCGGGCCTCCGCGCGGACCCCGCCGTCGCGGACCGACGTCCGGGCGCCGCGGGCCCCGCCCGGCCGACCGGTCGGTCGACGGGCGGGACGCTGGCCACCCGGTGTGCGGCGCTGCTGCATCGTCACACCCCTCCCCCGAGGCCTTTCGCGTCTCAGGCCGAACGGTAACGCGGGAACGCGCCGGCGCCGGCGTACCGCGCCGCGTCGGCCAGCTCCTCCTCGATCCGCAGGAGCTGGTTGTACTTGGCCACCCGGTCCGAGCGGGCCGGGGCGCCGGTCTTGATCTGGCCGCAGCCGGTGGCGACCGCCAGGTCGGCGATGGTGGTGTCCTCGGTCTCGCCGGAGCGGTGGCTCATCATGCACTTGAAGCCGGCCCGGTGGGCCAGGTCCACCGCGTCCAGGGTCTCGGTCAGCGAACCGATCTGGTTGACCTTCACCAGCACCGCGTTGGCGGACTTCTCGGAGATGCCGCGGGCGATGCGCTGCGGGTTGGTGACGAACAGGTCGTCGCCGACGATCTGGATCCGGTCGCCGACCGCCGCGGTCAGGGTGGCCCAGCCGCTCCAGTCGTCCTCGGAGAGCGGGTCCTCGATGGAGACGATCGGGTAGTCGCCGATGAGCTTGGTGTAGTAGTTGCTCATCTCCTCGGCGCTCTTCGCGCTGCCCTCGAAGGTGTAGCTGCCGTTGTCGAAGAACTCCGTGGCGGCCACGTCCAGCGCGAAGACGATGTCGGTGCCGAGCCGGTAGCCGGCCTTCTCCACCGCCTCGGCGATCAGGTCGAGCGCGGCGGCGTTGCTGGGCAGGTTCGGGGCGAAGCCGCCCTCGTCGCCGAGCCCGGTCGACAGGTCCTTCTTCTTCAGCACCGACTTGAGCGCGTGGTAGACCTCCGCGCCCGAGCGCAGCGCCTCCCGGAAGCTCGGCGCGCCGATCGGCGCGATCATGAACTCCTGCACGTCGACGTTGGAGTCCGCGTGCGCGCCGCCGTTGAGGATGTTCATCATCGGCACCGGCAGCAGGTGCGCGTTCGGGCCGCCCAGGTAGCGGAAGAGGCTCAGCTCGGCGCTGCCCGCGGCGGCCTTGGCCACCGCCAGCGAGACGCCGAGGATGGCGTTGGCGCCCAGCTCGGCCTTGTTGTCCGTGCCGTCGAGGTCCAGCATCTTCTGGTCGATCAGCCGCTGCTCGCTGGCCTCGTACCCGATGATCTGGTCGACGATCTTGTCCTCGATGTTGGCGACCGCGTTCTCGACGCCCTTGCCCTGGTAGCGGTCGGAGTCACCGTCGCGCAGCTCGATCGCCTCGAAGGCGCCGGTGGAGGCGCCGGAGGGCACCGCGGCGCGGGCGATCGTGCCGTCGTCGAGCCCTACCTCGACCTCGACCGTCGGGTTTCCCCGCGAGTCGAGAATCTCCCGGGCGACGATTCCCTCGATGGTTGCCACTGAGTCGCTCCTCGTTCGTGTGTGCGAATCCGGTATGGGCCGCGACGGTGCGGCTGGGGCAGGTGTTGAACGCAGCGTATCGGGCGTCCGACGGTCGCACGTCTCCACCCGACCGGAGTCGCGCCGACGCAGCCGGCCCGAACCCCGCACCGGCGATGGGTGACACGGGACATTCCCGGATTCTCGGTCCTCAACCGGCAACCGGTTTGCATGCGGTGGACCCGATCGACAAGGCTGGTCGCCATGCCCGCCGTATCGACCGCCCTCCGCGTGCTCGCCGTGCCGGTCATCGCGTCGCTCTCGGTGACCGGCTGCCAGACCCTGGACGACGCCGGCCGGGCCCTGGGCCGCGCCGACCTCGTCAACGACCTCGCCGCCCGGCTGGACGCCTCGCTCACCTCGACCTGGGCCGCCGACTACCGGCTGTCCGACGGCGGGACCGCCACGTTGGCCCAGACGCAGGAGCCGCTGCGCGCGGCGTACAGCTGGCCGGCCGGCAAGATCACCGTGACCCAGGAAGCGGTCACCCGGTGCGAGACCGCCGCCGGGCGGAGCTCCTGCTCGGTGCTGCCGCCGGTGACCACCGCCGGGAAGCCCGCGGTGGCCGCCTGGGAGGAGGCCGCCAAGCGCGGACAGCTCACCCCACCGGCCGTGATCCGGCTGCTCACCGAGGCCGCCCTCGACCCGGCGGCGGTCATCGTGCAGAGCGACACCACCGTCGCCGGCCACCACGCCACCTGCGTCGACGTGCAGCGCTCCGCCGGCGACTTCACCGCCTGCGTGACCACTGAAGGGGTGCTCGGCACCTTCACCGGCACCCTGGACGGCCGGTCGACCGAGGTGTCGCTGAGCCGCTACACCGAGACCGTCGGGGCGACCGCCTTCGACCCGCCGACCGGGGCGAGCGTGGTGGACCGCCGCCCGTCGAGCCCCTCGTGACCGGGGCGGTCGGTTTCCTGCCGGGCGCCGACGCCAGCGTGCCGCCCGACCCGACCGATCTGGCCCTGCCGGTGGCCGGCCGCAGGCTGCTGACCGGCCCGGACGGCCACTTCCTCAGCGTCGCCGACCTGCCCGCCGGGACGCGGTGGGCGCCGATCGGCACGCTGGACGGCGTACCGGCCTGGGTGACCGAGGCCGCCTCGGCCGAGGACGACGCCGGCCGCTGGCACAGCTGGCGGTCACTCGCCGCCACGTTCCCGGAGCCGCTCGCCGCGCTCGCCGGCCGCGCGCTGGCCGTGGCGACCTGGCGGCGTACCCACCGGTGGTGCGGGGCCTGCCGGGCCGAGCTGGCCGACGTGCCGGGCGAGACGGCCCGGCGCTGCCCCGACTGCGACCTGTACGTGCCGATCCGGCTCTCCGCCGCGGTGCTCACCGCCATCACCCGCCCCGGCCCGGCCGACGGCCCCGACGAACTGCTGCTGGTCCGCCACACCTACGGCCCGACGGAACTCTGGGCGCTGGTCGCCGGCTTCGTGGAGGCGGGCGAGTCGCTGGAGGCGGCGGTGCACCGCGAGGTCGGCGAGGAGGTCGGGCTGACGCTCGACACGGTCGCCTACTTCGGCAGTCAGCCCTGGGCGATCTCCGGCCCGAACGTGCTGCTGGCCGGCTTCACCGCCACCGTCGCCGACCCGGCCGCCGAGCCGGTGGTGGACGGCAACGAGCTGGCCGAGGCGCGGTGGTTCCCGCTGGACGCGCTGCCGGCGGAGCTGCCGCCGGCGTACTCCATCTCCCGCTGGCTGATCGACGCGACGGCGACCGCCGCGCGGCGCTGAACCCGCGCGACGGCCGGCAGCGGTCAGATCCCGAGCAGGGTGCGCAGGTGGCGGGGCGGCGGGCAGTCGTGCGCGAGCATCGCGTCGTGCCAGTCCCGCACCGACACCCCCTCGGGGCGGGACGCGGCGATGTCGGCCATCTCGCTGTAGCCGACGAAGTACGTGGAGAGCTGGGTGGAGGTGAGCAGCGCCCGCCGCCACTTGCCGGCCGCCTCGCCCTCCTCCTGGAAGCCGCGCTCGGTCATCAGCGCCATCGCCTCCGACTCGGGCAGCTCCTCGCCGTGCACCAACTGGTCGAGCAGGGCGTTGATGGTCATCCGCAGCTGCATCTTGAGCTGCTGCAACCGCACCGGCAGGCCACCGAAGCCGAGGCCGGCCATCAGCTCCTCGGTGTAGACCGCCCACCCCTCGATGAACACCCCGGACTCGGTGAGCGGGCGGACCCGGGTCGGGCCGACGTGCCGGCGGGCGTGGGCGAGCTGGAGGAAGTGGCCGGGCATCGCCTCGTGCACGGTCAGGTTGCGGATCATGTGGTCGTTGTACTCGCGGTAGAACGACTCGACCCGATGCGCCGGCCACTCGGCCGGGGTGGGCGAGATGCAGTAGAAGGTCGGCAGCGCCGCCGTCTCCAGCGGGCCGGGCGAGTCGCAGTAGGCGACCGCCACGCCCCGGGCGAACTCCGGCATCTCCTGAATGACGCAGGGATCGTCGACCAGGGTGACCAGGTCGTGCCGGCGGACGAAGTCGCTCGCCTCGTCCAGGGTGACCGAGGCGAGGTCCACGATGGACTTGTCGTCCGGGTGCTCGGCCGCGAGCATGTCCAGCGCCCGGCGTACCGTCGCGTCGTCGCCCGGGCCGCCGACCAGCTCGACGGCCGCCGCGCGGATCTCCTCGGTGACCCGGTCCAGATTGGCCCAGGCCCGGCGCTGGATCTCCGCGGCGCCCAGCTCGGTGTCGAGGGTGTGCCAGAGCCGCGCCTCCCAGCGCCGCCGGCCCAGCCGCGGGTCCCGGCCCGGCCCGCTGTCGGCGGCGAGGCCGACGCGCAGCCAGGCCACGAACTCCTCCAGCGCGGCGATCGCGGCGGTCGCCGCCGGTTCGACCGTGCCGTACAGCGCGGGCGCCTCCGCGAGCAGCGCCGGCACCTCGTCGCGGACCAGCGCCGCGGTGCCGGTGAACTGCCCGACCGCCGTCTCGGCGTGGATCCGCGGCATGTCGCGCAGCGTCGCGCGCGCGGTCGCCAGCGCGTCCGGTACGGCCGACAGCCGCCCGGCCAGGTGGGTCAGGCGCTCCTCGGCCGGGGCGTACGGGCGGGCGAGCAGGGCGTGCAGCAGCGGGCCGGGGTTGTGCCGCAGCGGATCCCACTCGTACGCCCGGATCTCGCTCAGCTCGAACAGCTCGCGGTCGACCAGGGCGCTGAGCAGCGCGTGGTCGACCCGCTCCTCGACGTCGAGCGCGTCGGGGTCGAGTTCGGAGAGCGCGTCGGCGGCTTCCTTGAGCATGCCCTGGTCAGCCGCCACCGCGTCGGCGGAGAGATCGGGGAGCCGGTCGTCGTACCGGTGGTCGCCGGCGGAGGTGGCCAGCCCGGGCCGGCTCTCCAGCACCGCCTCGACGATCCGCTCCGCCAGCGGCACGAACTCTTCCAT